>JADGPO010000065.1 GCA_017882405.1 Solirubrobacteraceae bacterium
GTCGTCGCGGCCGAGAACACGCCGGAGAATCGCGTCTCCGCCGGCGAGCGTTACGCGGCCGTGTACGAGATCAACCTTTCCCGCTGCATCTTCTGCGGCTATTGCGAGGTTGCGTGCCCGTTCGACGCGATCACCATGGGCCACGACTACGAGATGTCGGACTACACCCGCTCGGACCTGATCTTCACCAAGGAGATGCTGCTCTCAGAAGCGATCGAGCGCACCCCGCTGAGGCAGGAGGGCGAGTAGGAGGTGGGCAGGTGACTCAGGTTCTCTTCTTCCTGGCGGCGATCGGCGCCATCACCGGCGCGATCGCCGTGGTGATGGTGCGCAACCCGTTCTACAGCGTGCTGGCGCTGGTCGGCCACCTGATCTCGCTGGCGGCGCTGTTCCTGCTGCTGCGGGCAGAGTTCGTGGCCGCGGCGCAGGTGGTCGTCTACGCCGGCGCGGTGATGGTGCTCTACGTATTCGTGGTCGCCTACGTCGGTAACGCCGACGAGCCCCTGCACAGCCCCGGGGGCGCCCTGAAGGTGCTCGGCCCCCTGTTCGGGGTGGCCCTGGCGGTCGAGCTGTGCATCGCGATGCTTGGCTCGACGCTGAAGGGGATCTCCGGCAAGGGCGCGCCGTACGTCCCCGGCTTCGGCACGCCTCGTCAGATCGGACAGCAGTTCTTGACCGCTTACCTGTTCCCGTTCGAGCTCGCCTCGCTGCTGCTGTTGGTGGCGGCGATCGGCGCCGTGGTGCTGGCGCGCCGCCGGCGCGGGCTGCGGGAGGAGGACGAGGCCAACCCCCTGTTCCAGCCATCGCGCTCGCTGTTCACGGGCACGATGGCCGAGGCCGCCGGGCTGCGCGCCGGCGCCGGCACCGGCCCCGAGGCCGACCAGCAGTCAGAGCCGCTCGCCGTGGCCGCCAAGCGCCAACCCGACGAGGGGGGCTGGTAATGGCGATCGGCTGGTACCTGGTCGTCTCGGCGATGATCTTCTGCATCGGCGCGCTCGGCGTGCTGGTGCGGCCCAACCCGCTGGTCATCCTGCTCTGCCTGGAGCTGATGCTCAACGCCGCCAACCTGGCTCTGGTGGCCTTCAGCCGCATGTGGGGCGGCCAGGACGGCCAGGTGTTCGCGCTGATCGTCCTCGTCGTGGCCGCCTGTGAGGTGACCGTCGGGCTGGGCTTGATCGTGGCCGTCTACCGACGGCAGATGGCGGTCAACGTCGACGAGCTCAACGAGCTGCGCGGATGACAGCGACGACGTTCGGCTGGCTGATCCTGCTGTTCCCGTTGGTGGGCATGACGCTGGTCGCCGTCGGCCACCGGCGATTGTCGGGAACCGCCGCTGGGTGGATCGCCTCGCTGGCGATCGGGCTGTCCTTCGCCGCGTCGGTGGGGGCTCTCATCTCGCTGCTGGGCAACTCCGAGAGCCATCGCGAGCTGACCTCGTCGCTGTGGACCTATGCGGACTCCACCGGGCTGGACGCCCAGCTCTCGATCCTCGTCGACCCGCTGTCGATCTTCATGGCGCTGGTCGTCTCCGGGGTCTCGACCCTGATCCACGTCTACTCGGTCGCCTACATGAAGTCCGATCGCGGCTACGCCCGTTTCTTCGCGTACCTGAACTACTTCGTGTTCTCGATGCTGCTGCTGGTGCTGGCCGGCAACTTCCTGCTGCTGATCGTCGGCTGGGCGTTCGTGGGCGCCGCCTCCTATCTGCTGATCTCGTTCTGGTACCGGCGCACGACGGCCACCTCCGCCGGCATCAAGGCGTTCGTGATCAACACGCTGGGCGATGTCGGACTGGTGCTGGGAACGTTCTTCATCCTCCGCCACACCGGCACGGTGGACTTTCTCAAGACCTTCGCGATCGCGCCCCATGTCTTCCATCACAACAGCACCGATCTCGTCGCCGGCTGCCTGCTGTTGCTCGTCGGCGCGTTCGCCAAGTCCGCCCAGGTGCCGCTGCACACATGGCTCCCGGACGCCATGGAGGGCCCGACGCCGGTCTCGGCGCTGATCCACGCCGCCACCATGGTCACCGCCGGCGTCTACCTGATCGCGCGCATGCACCCCCTGTTCGAGATCGCCACGACCGCCGCCGACGTCGGGGCGATCATCGGCTGCGCGACGATGCTCATCGCGGCCACGATCGCGATCGTCCAGACCGATCTCAAGCGGGTGATCGCGTATTCGACGATGTCCCAGATCGGCTACATGGTGATGGCCGTATCGGTGGGGGCCTACGCCGCCGGGCTGTTTCACCTCATGACCCACGCCTTCTTCAAGGCGCTGCTCTTCATGTCGGCCGGCTCGGTCATCTCCGCGATGGGCGGCGAGCAGTCGCTCGACAGGATGAGGGGCTTTCGCAAGGCGATGCCGTTCACGTTCGTGTGCTTCGTCGTCGGCGGCCTGGCGCTCTCCGGAGTGCCGCCGTTCTCCGGCTGGCTGTCGAAGGACGACATCATCGCCTACCTCGACTATCGCGGTGGGGGCTTTGAGATCCTCGGCATCCTCGGCTACGTCGGGGCGTTCATGACCGGGATCTACACGTTCCGGATGATCTTCCGCACGTTCTTCGGGGACCCCTGTCCCGAGGCGCTCGAGCTCGAGCAGGGCCACCTGCACCATCCGGACAGCGGCTTCAACCCCGGGACGGGCGAACTGGAGGACATCGATGTCGGCTTCCCCGGCCCCGAGCACCACATCGCCGAGCGCGACTGGGCGATGAAGGTCCCGATGGGCGTGCTCGCGGCGCTGGCCGTCATCGGCGGCGTCCTGCAGATCCCCGGCATCGACGCGGGGGTCAACCGGTTTCTGGCGCCGACGTTCGCCACCTCGCGCCTGGCTCATCTCGATCCCTCCACCGGCACGGCGTGGATCGGACTGATCATCGGCGCGATCATCGGCCTGGCGGGGATTACGATCGCCTACCGCATCTGGGTCGTCAAGCCGGCCATCGCCGTCTCGCTGCGCGAGCGCCTCCCCGCGCTGCACACCTTCCTCTATCGCAAGTGGTACTTCGACGAGCTGATCGACTTCGCGGTGGTGCGCCCGGCTCAGTGGGTAGGGCGCTTCACCGAGTCGGTCCTGGAGGGCACCGTGATCAGCGGCGGCATCACCGGCTCGTCCACCGGGATCGTGCGGGCTGCCTCGGCGGCCGTTCGGCGCGCCCAGACCGGCTTCGTGCGCTACTACGTGGCCCTGATGATCGTGGGCATCGGGTGCGTGGCCCTGTACTTCCTGATCGAGGCGACCTGATGGTGCCCCGATACTCATGACGCTCACGATCCTCATCTGGCTGCCGCTGGCGATCGCGCTGGTGGCCTCGCAGCTGCCCGCGCGGCTGGCCGGTCGCATCGCCGTGCTCAACAGCATCGTCACGCTGGGGGTCGCGGTGTCGTTCCTGGCGCGCTTCAAGGTGGGCCACTCCGGTCTGCAGTTCGTCACCGACAAGGCGTGGATCTCCGCGCTCGGGATCCACTACAAGCTCGGGCTCGACGGGCTCAACGTCGCGCTCGTGGTGACCACCTGCATCGTCTTCTGCGCCGCGATGTTGTGGTGCCTCGGGCGCGAATGGGATCGTCCGCGCAACTTCTATTTCCTGTTCGCGCTGGCCCAGAGCGGCGTGCTGGGCGCGTTCTGCGCCCAGGATCTGGCGTTGTTCGTGGCCTTCTTCGACCTGATGCTGATCCCGTTCTTCTTCCTGTCGGGAATCTGGGGCGGCGAGGACCGGGTGCGCGCCACCACCAAGCTGGTGATCTACACCCTGGCCGGCTCGTTCTTCATGCTGGTGGGGGCGGTCGCCACCGGCGTGCTGGCCTCCAGCCAGCACGGCACCGCGCTCACCTTCGTGCTCAGCTCTCTGCAGGCACTGCCCCTCTCGCACAGCTCGCAGATCTGGATCTTCCTGTGCTTCGCGGTCGCGTTTCTGGTCAAGATGCCGCTCGTCCCGTTCCACGGCTGGCTGCCCGACGGCTACAAGGCGATGCCGATCCCGGCGGTGGCGGTGTTCTCGGCGATCCTGTCGAAGGTCGCCGCCTACGGCTTCCTGCGGATCGTGCTGCCGCTGTTCCCCTACGCGGCGGTGCACTTCCAGGTGATCATGCTGCTGATCGCGCTGGTCTCGATTCTGTGGGGCACGGTGGTGGCGTTCACCACGCCGGACGCGCGCCTGGTGGTCGCCTACTCGAGCGTTGCCCAGCTGGGCTTCATCACCCTGGGTATCTTCTCGCTGCACCCCGACGGCGGTCAGGGCGCGCTGCTGCAGATGGTCAACCACGCGCTGGTGACCGCGCCGTTGTTCTTCTTGGTCGCCGCATGGGCCGCGCGGGCCGGCGGTTCGGAGAAGCTGACCGACATGGGCGGGATCGCGTTCCGCGCTCCGATCTTGGCCACGCTGGCGCTGATCATCACCCTGGCCACCCTGGCGATCCCGGGCTCGGCGAACTTCGTCGGCGAGTTCTTGATCCTGTTCGGGGTCTTCAACGCCAAGCTGCCGATCGCCATGATCGCCGCGCTCGGCGTCGTCGGTGCGGCGGTGTACGCGCTGCGGCTGTACATCCGCGCGATGCACAACCGCGTCGGTCCGAAGGTCACCTCGTTCGAGATCACCGTGCGTGAGGCGATCCCCGTCGCGGGGATGGTGATCGTGATCCTGGTGCTGGCGTTCTATCCGCAATTCGGGCTGCGCCGCTCGGCGCCGACGCTGCGGTCTTCGCTGGCCGCCGCGCAGCTGCAGGGCGCAACCCCGCGACGGGTGGCGCAGGCGCCATGACCACGCTCCTCACCATGGCCGCCGCCGCCCACCTTCACGGCCCCCACATCGACTGGGCCTCGTTCATGCCGTTTCTCGTCATCGGCGGCGGCGCGGTGATCGTGCTGCTGGTCGGCCTGCTGGGGGGCAGCGGTCAAGCCGCCACCCGCGCGCGCATCGTCCCGCTCGTCACGCTGGTCGCGCTGGCGGCGTTCATCGCGATCGTCGTCACCCGCTTTCACCACCCGGCTTCGATCATCGCCGGGGCGCTGGCCGTCGATGACCTGGCATTGGTCCTGGACATGATCTTCGCCGTATCGGCGATCGCCTGTGTGCTTCTGTCGCTGCGCGCCCGCGCCCCCGAGACCGCCGGCCACGGCGAGTACTACTCGCTGCTCCTGTTCAGCGTGCTCGGCATGACGGTGCTGGTCTCGGCGCAGAACCTGGTCACCTTGTTCATCGGCTTCGAGTTGCTCTCGATCCCGCTGTACGTGCTGTGCGCGTCCGAGTACCGGCGGGAGGGGTCGCTGGAGGCGGGTCTGAAGTATCTGGTGATCGGCTCGGTCGGCTCGGCCACGCTGGTCTACGGGCTGGCGCTCGTCTACGGCTCCACCGGCTCCACCGAGTTCTCCACGATCGCCTCGCAGATCTCCTCCGGCGGCCTGGCCGGCGGCCTGCTGGGCGACCCGATGCTGCTCACCGGGTTGGCGCTGGTGCTGGTCGGGTTCGCCTTCAAGGCCTCGGTGGCGCCGTTTCACCAGTGGACGCCGGACGTCTACGAGGGCGCGCCCACGCCCGTCACGGCGTTCATGGCGACTGCCACCAAGGCGGCCGCGCTGGGCGTCCTGCTGCGCTTCTTCGACGTGGCCGCGATCGACCTTCAGAACACCTGGGCCCCGGCGATGGCCACGATCGCCGCGATCACGATGATCGTCGGCAACGTCGGCGCCCTCGGGCAGTCGTCGCTCAAGCGGATGCTGGGCTACTCGAGCGTCGCCCAGGCCGGCTACATGCTGAGCGGCGTGGTCGTCGGCACCCGGCTGGGCGTCGACGCGACCGTGCTCTACCTGGCCGTGTACCTGATGATGAACATCGCGGCGTTCGCCGCGATCGTCGGCGTCCAGGACGAGCGCTCCGACGGCGACTCGGTCTCAGGCATGGCCGGCCTGGGCGCCCGCAGCCCGTGGCTGGCGTGGCCGATGACGATCGCGATGCTGTCGCTCGCCGGAATACCCGGCACGGTCGGCTTCATCGGCAAGTTCCAGCTGATCCACGCGCTCGTCAACGGCGACTACACGTGGCTGGCAATCGTGCTCGTGCTCGGCTCGATGATCTCGCTCGGCTATTACCTGCGGGTGGTCGCGTCGATCTGGATGCGGCCGGCCACCCCCAGTCCCGGTCCTGGCTATACGGCCGTGAGCGGGCGCCCCGCCCTAGCGCCGATCGCCGGGGGGTCGCCCGAGGCCGATGCCCTGGGCTCCGATGGTTCCGCCACGACCGCGCCCACCTCTCTCTCCTCGCGGTTTCCCGAGGTGACGCTGGTGGCGGTGGTGTTCGGCGCGGCCTGCGTCGTCTTCGGGGTCTTTCCCTCGCCGCTGTTCGACCTGGCCGCCCACGCCGGCCGGGCCATCGGCGGGATCTTCTAGGTCTAGGGCCGGCGCGCCCTTCGATCTCGGCGCTACTCTCAGGCGTCGTTCCGGGTTTCTACACCCGTCCCGGATCACTGAGTAAGGCTGGGGGCACACTTGAGCAGCGAGCAGTATCCACGAGAGACGACCACCCAGCGGTTGCGCGAGGTCCTCGACGCCGCTGCCGCTGGTCTCATCCTGATCGACGCCGCCGGCCGGATCGAGCTGATCAACCGGGCGGCCATGGTCCAGGCCACCCACCGCGAAGCCGTCGAGGGCATGACCATCCTGTCGGGAGAGTGGACGGCGATCGACGTCGACGGCAACCCCATCGCCAACGAACACCTCCCCGCCGAGGTCACCAGGCGCACCGGCCGGCCGTTGGACGATGTCGAGATCGGGTTCTCTGTGGGCGGCGGCGAGGCGGTCTGGATCTCGATCAGCACCAGACCCCTGGACGTCGCCGCCGGGCTGCCGTGCGCGGTCGTCGTGTCCTCCCGGGACGTCACCGCCCGGCGTGAGATGCGCAAGGCCGTCCAGGCCCGCCAGCGCAGCCTGGCCGAGGCCGAGCGGCGGTCTTGCAGCATCTTCTCGATGGCGCCGATCGGGATGGCGATCGTGCGCAACGGCTACGTCGTGCAGGCCAATCAGGCCTGGGCCGAGATCATGGGCCGCTCCCCCGAAGAGCTCGCGGGCAAGAAGGTGGACGACTTCACCTACCCGGGCGATCCGGCCACGACCGAGGCCGCGAGCTTCCTCGGCGAGGGCGGACCGACGGCCTACCGCGTCGAGACGCGCTATGTGCATGCGGACGGACATCCGGTCTGGGTCCAGCTCGACCTCTCGGCGGTGCGCGACGGCGACGGCGCGATTCAGTACGTGATCGTTCAGGTCCAGGACATCGCCGACCGCCGGCGCCATCAGCAGCAGCTCGAGCACATCGCCAACCACGACGTCTTGACCGGGCTGCTCAACCGCCGTGGCTTTCAGCACGCGCTCGAGGACCACGTGCGCCACGCGGGCCGCTACGGAGCCGACGGCGCGATGCTGATGCTCGACCTGGACCACTTCAAGTACGTCAACGACACGCTGGGGCACAAGGTGGGAGACGAGTTGATCGTCAAGGCGGCTGAGCTTCTGGCAGGGCGCCTGCGCGAGTCCGACATCGTCGCCCGGATCGGCGGCGACGAGTTCGCGATCCTCCTGCCCCACGGCGACCGCGAGGCCACCACCACGCTGGCGGTGGCGCTGCTCACGGCCCTGCGGGAGTGGCGGCTCAAGATGGATCCCGAGCACGGCATGGCGGCGCGCGGCCTGACAGCGTCGATCGGGATCGCCATGAGCGTCCCCGGCGCGACCGCCGATGACCTCGTCGTCAACGCCGACCTGGCGATGTACGACGCCAAGGAGGGCGGCCGCGATCGCTGGGCCCTCTACACGGCCGGCGATGGCGGAGAGGAGCCGCGGATGAAGGCGCGCCTGTCGCTGCTGGGGCGTCTGCGCGGGCGGTGATCACCTCGGTCGCCCGGCTCCGCTGGAGGACGTCCTGCGCCGCGGCAGACCCAGCTAGACCGCGAGCCGAGGCGCTCCCGGACAGTTCAGGCAGCAGCACGGACCGGCGCGGGCGCCGCGAAGGCGCGACCCGCCGAGAACTGCATCACGCCGTCGTCGAGGTCGCCGAGGCGGAAGTCCAGCATGTCCAGCGGGTAGTTCTGGCGCACGCGCCAGGGGCGCTTGGAGCCCTGCGCCGGGAACTCCCGGATCGACCGCTGCACGTACCCGGAGGCCAGTCCGATCAACGGCTGCCGGGTCACGCCGGGAGCGTCGGAGGCCGGCATGCACCGGCGGTACCCGTGCGCGGCCATGTGATTGAGCAGCCGGCACACGTAGTTGGCCGTCAGGTCGGCCTTGAGCGTCCACGAGGCGTTCGTGTAGCCGATCGTCAGCGCGAAGTTGGGCACGCCGGAGAGCATCATCCCCTTGTAGGTGAGCTTGTCTGGGAGGTGCACGGGCTCGCCGTCGACGCTCAGAGCCGTTCCCCCGATCGCCTGCATGCGCAGACCGGTGGCGGTCACGATCACGTCGGCCTCAAGCTCGGCACCGCCCGCCAGCGCCAGCCCGCGCTCGGTGAACGTCTCGATCCTGTCGGTGACGATCGAGGCCGTCCCGGCGCTCAGCGCGGCGAACAGGTCGGCGTCAGGGGACACGCACAGGCGCTCGTCCCACGGGTCATAGCGCGGCTTGAAGTGCCTATCGACGTCGAAGCCCTCGGGCAGATGCGAGCGCACGCCGCGGCGGATGAGCGCCTTGACCAGCCGCGGACGCCGCCGGCTGAGCTGGTAGCTGAGCGCCATCAGCGCCACGTTCTTCCAGCGCACCAGCTGGTAGGCCGCCATCTCGGGCAGCAGCCGGCGGGCCAGGTTGGCCAGCGGGTCGACGGCGGGCAACGAGATGACATAGCTGGGCGATCGCTGCAGCATCGTCACGTGCCCGGCTGTCCGGGCCATCGCCGGCACGAGCGTGATCGCCGTGGCGCCGCTGCCGATCACCACCACGCGCTTGCCGGCGTAGTCGAGGTCGTCAGGCCACTGCTGGGGGTGGACTACGGGTCCGGCGAAGCGCTCGACACCGGGAAACGGTGGCGTATAGCCCTCGTCGTAGCGGTAATAGCCGCTGCACACCAGCAGAAAAGAGCACCGCAGCTCGGTCGTCTCGCCGGCGTCGGTGCGCTGGACCCGCACCGTCCAGGCGGCCTCGCCGCTGTCGTAGTCGGCCGACACGACGCGGTGGCTGAAGCGGATCTGCCGGTCGACCCCGTGCTCGGCGGCCGTCCGCTTGACGTAGCTCAGGATGGAGGGGCCGTCGGCGATCGCCCGGTCGTCCTTCCACGGCGCGAACGAGTACCCGAGCGTCTGCATGTCGGAATCCGAGCGAACCCCGGGATAGCGGAACAGGTCCCAGGTGCCGCCGATCGCCTCGCGGGCCTCGAGGATCGCGAAGCTCCGTTCCGGGCAGTCGCGACGCAGGCGGCAGCCGGCGCCGATGCCCGACAGGCCGGCCCCCACGATCAGCACGTCGAAATACTCGGCCTCGTCGGTACGCATCCGTATCGGTCAGCCTACACAACGCCCGAGGCCCGCCGCGGGCGCCGCTACGATCGACCGCCCGTGCAATACCCGGTCGAGAGCTTCACCGCCGCCGAACGCGCCCGTCTGAGCGCGCACTGCACCAATCTGGACCGGCCGGTGTTCGCGCTCGTCGACCTGCCCGAGACGCTCAAGGGAGCGCTGTTCGCCCGGTACTCACGGTACCCGGGGACGCTGCGGCGGCTGGCGCTCGACGAGTTCTCCGACGACCTGGCGGCGGTCGACACGCGCACCTCGACGGCGCGGGGCGAGGCCACCCGCGCCGAGCAGCTCTACGAGCGGATCTTCCTCGGCTACGGCGACGACTCGGTCGCCCAGTTGGGAGGCGCGCACATCGCCTGCGAGTGGGTGTCCAACATCCTCACCAAGATCCTGCAGCGCCCGCGGCTGGCCGCCTACCTGGAGCAGTCGACCCGCTACATCGCCTATGACGCACCGCTGCGGGATCCTCCGGGCAGCTACCGGTATTACCGGGACCCGGAGCTCGAGCCTGCCTACACGGCGGCCATGGACGAGCTGTTCGGCATCTACGCGGCCGCCATCCCGACGGTCAGCGCGTGGGCGGAGCGCGAGTTCCCGCGTGCCGACGACGAGCCGGCGGCCGCCCATGCGCGCGCGATCAAGGCCAAGGCGCTCGATCTGCTGCGGGGCCTGCTGCCCGCCAGTTCGTTGTCGCACATGGGCATCTACGCCAGCGGCCAGACCTATGAGCAGCTTATCCTGCACCTGCTGGCCCATCCGCTGCCCGAAGCCCGCCGCTACGGGACGATGATCCTGGAGGAGGTACAGGCGGTGATGCCCAGCTTCGTCGCGCGGGTGCAGCGGCCCGAGCGGGGCGGCGAGTGGATCTCCTATCTGGAGTCGCGCGCCCGCGCCGGCGAGCACTGGGCACAGCGGCTGGGGCTCGGCGACGACGTCGACGTCGACGCGCGCAGCGATGCCGGGCCCTCGGTCCGCCTCACGCACGTCGACGGCAGCGAGGAAGATCTGCTCTGCGCGCTGCTGTTCGAGTCCACGGGCGCGGCCGAGGATCAGACCCGCCGGGCGCTGCAGTCGCTGGGTGACGCCGAGCGCGCGGCGATGCTGGCCGACCTCGTGGGCGAGCGCGCCAACCGGCGCCACCGGCCGGGGCGCGGCTTCGAGGCACTGCGTTATCGCTTCGAGATCGTGGCCGACTACGGGGCGTTCCGTGACCTGCAGCGCCACCGCATGCTGACCGTGCAGTGGCAGGCGCTGACGCCGGACCTGGGAGCCGACGTGCCCGAGCAGGTGCAGCTGGCCGGCGCCGGCGAGCCCTACCGGCGCGCCCTGGAAGTCTCGCGGCGCGAGTACGAGCGGCTGAGCGACGCGGGCCTGCGCGGCGCCGCGCCCTACGCCCTCTGCCTCGGCTACCGGATGCGCTTCGTGCTGGACCTCAACGCCCGCGAGGCGATGGCGCTGATCGAGCTGCGCTCCGGCCGCGAGGGCCACCCCTCATATCGGGCGGTGGCCCACGAGATGCACGCCCAGATCGCCGCCGTGCACCCTGCCGTGGCGCGGGCGATGCGCCATGTCGACGTCGAGACCGAGCCGCGGCTGGAGCGGATCCTGTCCGAGATGCGCACCCAGGCCCGCGCTGCGGGCCACCCGGCCTGAGTGCGCCGTCACCCCTTGGCGGCCCCGGAGGCCTCCCCCTGGCGCAGCTCGATCCTGCGGATCTTCCCGGTCAGCGTCTTGGGCAGGTCGGGCACGAACTCCACCAGCCGGGGGTAGGCGTACGCCGAGAGGTTCTCGCGCACGAACGCCTTGATCTCGTCGCCCAGCGCGTCCGACGGCTCGTGGCCGGCGGCCAGCACGACGAACGCCTTGACGACGTTGCCCCGGCGCTCGTCGGCGACCGCCACCGCGGCCGCCTCGGCGACTGCGGGATGCTCCAGGCAGGCCGACTCCACCTCGAACGGCCCGATCCGGTAGCCGGCGGAGATGATCACGTCGTCCGCCCGTCCCTCATACCAGAAGTACCCGTCCTCGTCGGTGCTGGCGGCGTCCTTGGTGTGAAACCAGTCACCGCCGAACGCCTCCTCGGTGTCCTCGGGCGGGCGGTTCCAGTAGCCGAGCGGATAATGCGGGTTGGAGCGGGCCTTGAGGCATATTTCGCCGCGTTCGCCCTGGGCGACGGGGCGGTCGTCCTCGTCGAGGATCGAGACCTCCCAACCCGGCATCGACTTGCCCATCGAGCCCTCGCGCACCTCCATGAACGGGAAGTTGGCGCACAGCGGATATGACTCGGTGAGGCCGTATTAGTCCAGCACGGTGACCCCGTAGTGGTGACGGAACCAGCGGATCGCCTCGGGGTTCAGCGGCTCGCCGGCCGAGCAGACGATCCGGAACTTCTGCGGATAGCGGGTTCCGGCGTCCGAGATCGACATCATCGAGCGGATCGCGGTCGGGGTGCCGAACACGTTGGTGACCTCGTGGCGCGAGAGGAAGTCCAGCTGCTTGGCGGGATCGAAGCCCCCCTCGCGCTGATAGACGGCCTGCACCGCGCCGTAGCGCCACGGCCCCAGCAGCGGTGCGATCCCCGCCGCCCAGGCCCATTCGCCCATGCCATGGAACAGCTCGCCGTCCTGCACGTCGTGGCAGTAGACGAACTCCTCGTGGGCGATGATGTAGCGGTGGGCGTGCAGGATCCCCTTGGCCAGCCCCGTGGTGCCCGAGGAGTAGTACAGCTGGCCCGGGTCGTCGGCCGCCGTGTCGACGGTGTCAAACGAGGTCGAGCCCTTGCTCAGCAGCGCGTCGTCGAGGATCAGCACGTGCTCCACCAGCTCGCGCTCCATCCGATCGGCGTTGGCCTGGTTGGTGACCAGCACCTTGGCCTGAGAGTCGGTCAGGCGATGGCGGATGCCGTCATTGCCGTAGAGCACCGACATCGAGAGCAGGATCGCCCCCGTCTTCCACGTCCCGAAGAACGCCGCCGCCGTCTCGGGAGTCGGAGGTAGCAGCATCGCCACCCGATCGCCGCGGGTCACGCCGTGCGCGCTCAGCACGTTGGCGAAGCGATTGGCGTTGTCCTGGAGCTCGCCCCAGGTGAGGCGGCGGACGTTACCCTGCGGGTCCTCGTGGATCATCGCCAGCTTCTCGCGGGGGTGCTTGTCGCACACGTCGGTGGCGATGTTGAAGCGCTCGGGAACCTCCCAGCGGTGCTCGGCGCAGGCCTGTTCGTATGAGGTAATGGCGGTCATCGGCTCATCATTACCGATTCGCCGGGGAGATGCGCGGTATGTGGGTGTCATAGTGACGTCGACATATGGCGCGAACGCCGGGGCGGCGGACGGCCCCCACTCTCACGCCCTTGCTCGCTCATAACAGGCCCTTTCTCGAAGAGCCAGAGAGCCTCGCAGATGCGGTCTAATCAAAACCCCGATCTGTGGCTTTGAGTCAGTCGCAAACCAGCATGGAATCGCACTGAGTACGCTTGGTCAAGTTTGATGAACCTCGCACTCGGCGCACTGGTCGGGATCGTGGTCGTCGGCGCCCTCGTGGGCGCCTGGCGCGCTATCCGTACCCCGCGCCGGTCGAGCACGCCCGAGGCGCTCGGCATGCAGTCGGCGCTGCACGCCGCCACGGCCACGCTGCCGCACCTGCGCGGCGGGCTGAACATGCGCTCGGCGGCGCGCGCGATGCCGCATCTGCGCGCGCTCACCGGGGCGGCCGCGATCGCCCTGGCCGACACCCGCGCCGTCCTGGCAATCGAGGGCGAGGGACGCGAGCAGGTCCGTCCCGGCGACCTTCTCTCCCGCCTGCTGGCCAGCACGCCCGACGACCGCATGCACATCGTCGAGCGCCTGGTGTCCTCGGACCCGACCTGCCCGCTGCACGCGGCCGTGCTGGCGCCGCTGACCGCGCAGGACCGCCGCGCGGGGACCCTGATCACCTTCTACCGCACCGAGGGACGGCCCAGTCATGACGAGCTGCGTGTCGTCGCCGAGGCGGCCAGCCTGGTCTCCGCCCAGATCGAGCTGTCGGTGCTGCCCGAGCAGGAGGAGCGCCTCGCCCAGGCCGAGCTGCGGGCGCTGCGCGCGCAGATCTCCCCCCACTTCCTCTACAACGCGCTGGCGGCCGTCGCCGGCAACATCCACGCCCGCCCCGAGGATGCGCGCGAGCAGCTGATCGACTTCGCCGAGTTCACGCGCTACCTGTTCCGCGACCGCCGCTCGTACGTGACGCTGGCCGAGGAGCTGGAGCACGTGGAGCGTTATCTGCGCCTGGAGCAGGCCCGGTTTCCCGACAGCCTGCACGTCACCGTGGAGATCGCGCCCGTCTGCCGGGCCGCCGTCGTGCCCGCACTCTCCGTCCAGCCGCTGGTGGAGAACGCGGTGCGTCACGGCGTGCTGGACCGCCGGCGGGCGGGCGGCGGCCGGATCGCGATCGAGGCGCGGGTCGCCGGCGCCGACGTGGAGCTGCGCGTGCGCGACGACGGCAGCGGGATCGACCCCGACAAGGTACCCTCGCTGCTGGCCGGAACCGGGGGCGGCATCGGGCTGAGCAACGTCGACGCGCGCCTGCGCGCCACCTTCGGGGAGCGCTACGCGCTGCGGATCGAGTCCGAGCCCGGTCGCGGCACGACCGCGATCATGACGGTGCCCAACCTGACCGGGCAGCCCGCCCCGACCGAGCTGATCGTCGGATGAGCCGGATGAGCGCCGACCAGCTGACGATCCTCGCCGTCGACGACGAGCCCACCCAGCTCGCCGATCTGGCTCGGCTGCTGCGCGGCGCGCCCGCCGTGCGCGAGGTGGAGTGCGCCAGCGACGGTCACGACGCGCTGGTCAAGGCCTCGGCCCAGCTCTACGACGCGATCTTCCTCGACGTGCGGATGCCCGACCTGGACGGCCTCGAGCTGGGGCGCGTGCTGCGGTGTTTCGCCCTCGCCCCGCAGCTCGTGTTCGTCTCGGCCTATGACAACGCCGCCGTCGACGCGTTCGAGCTGCACGCAGTCGACTACCTGCGAAAGCCGGTCGCCCGGGCGCGCGTCGAGGAGGCGGTGGAGCGGGTGGCGGCCGCGGTCGAGTCCGCCCGCGGGGCTGACGACGGGAGCGGCCGGCGTGACGGGCGCGAGCCGCCGGGCGCCGACGAGGAGATGATCGCGGTGGCCAACCTGCACGGCGGGACGACGAGACTGCTCCCTCGGTCCTCGATCCTGTTCGTGCAGTCCTACGGCGACTTCGTGCGCGTCGTGACCGCCGATGGACGCTACCTCCTGCGCTCGACCCTGGTCGAGATCGAGCTGCGCTGGGGGAGGCACGGCTTCTTCCGCGCCCACCGCCAGTACGTCGTCAACCTGCGCAACGCGGTCGAGCTCCGGCCGCAGCTGGGCGGCACCGCCGAGCTGGCCTTTGCCGACGGGCAGGCGATACCCGTCGCCCGCCGGCACGCCACCGAGCTGGCTAGGCGACTTAACGTCTGAGCTCGGCGAGACAGGGACGCCCTGTGGGCGATAAGCGCCGTCGCGCGGCGCCAACCGCCCACAGGGGTGGCCGACCTACTCCTCGGCGGCCTGCTCCTCGTTGATCTTGCCCTCCAGCTGCGACATCACGTCCGGGTCACGCAGCGTGGTCACGTCGCCCAGGGCACGACCGTCGGCGATGTCGCGCAGCAGCCGGCGCATGATCTTGCCGCTACGCGTCTTGGGCAGGTCATCGGCCCAGATGATCCGCTTGGGCCGCGCGAACTTGCCGATCCGGTCGGCCACACGCGCGCGGATCTCCTCCACCAGCTCGTCGGTGCCCGCCAGATCACCCTCGAGCGTGACGAACGCGCAGATCGCCTGGCCCGAGTCCTCGTCGACCTGACCGATCACCGCCGACTCGGCGACCTTGCCGTGGGAGACGATCGCCGACTCGACCTCGGCGGTCGACAGGCGATGACCGGAGACGTTGACCACGTCGTCGATGCGGCCGATGATCCAGAGGTAGCCGTCCTTGTCCTTGCGCGCCGCGTCGCCCACGAGATACGTCTCGTTGCCGAACCTGGAGAAGTAGGTCTCGACGAAGCGGTCGTCCTCCTTGTAGAGGGTGCGCAGCATCGACGGCCACGGCCGCGTGAGCACGAGCAGGCCCTGACCCTCGTCGATTGGCTTGCCCTCGCGCTCGTCGACCACGTCGGCGGCGATGCCGGGGTAGGGCAGCGTCGCCGATCCGGGCTTGGTGGCCACGATCCCCGGCAGCGGCGTGATCATGATCGCGCCCGTCTCGGTCTGCCACCA
>JADGPO010000066.1 GCA_017882405.1 Solirubrobacteraceae bacterium
CACCGATTCCGACTTCGACCGCGAGAAGCTCCAGGAGCGCCTCGCCAAGCTGTCGGGCGGCGTGGCCGTCGTCAAGGTCGGCGCAGCCACCGAGACGGAGATGAAGGAGAAGAAGCACCGCGTCGAGGACGCGCTGCAGGCCACCCGCGCCGCCCTCGAGGAGGGCATCGTGCCGGGCGGCGGTGTCGCGCTGTTGGTCGCCCAGAAGGCGCTCAACATCGACGTGATCGAGCTCCCCGACGAGCAGACGGGCGCGAAGATCGTGTACCGCGCGCTCGAGGAGCCGCTCCGTCAGATCAGCGAGAACGCCGGCCTGGAGGGCTCGGTCGTCGTCAACGACGTCCGCAAGGCCAAGAAGGGCTTTGGCCTCGACGCGGCCACCGGCGAGATCGTCGACCTGATCGCCGCGGGCATCATCGACCCGGCGATGGTCACGCGCTCCGCGCTGCAGAACGCCGCGTCGATCGCCAAGAACATCCTGACCACCGAGGCGATCGTCGCCGAGGTGCCTGAGAAGGACGGCGGCGGCGGTGGCGGCGGTGGCATGCCCGACATGTCGGGCATGATGTAAGCCGCCGCTGAGCTAACGCTCACCGCAGTTTCCGAGGGCCCGGAGCGCCAAGCGCTCCGGGCCCTCGCTCGTTGCCCCGGCTGCCGGTCAGCTGCCGGCAGGCCGGATGTTCTGGTTGACCCGGAACACGTTCTGCGGGTCATAGGCCTGCTTCGCCGTCGCCAGCCGGTCGTAGTTGCCCCGGTAGCTGGCACGGACGCGGTCCTGGCCCTCGTCCATCATGAAATTGACGTAGGCGCCGCCCGCCGAGTACGGGTGCGTCGCGTCCCAGTAGTCGACCGTCCAGTCGCGGATCATGTCGGCGTTGGTCGGGTCGGGGTCGACGCCGATGATCACCTCGGCGAAGTTGGTGTCCCGGTAGCTGAACGGCGTGTCGCCGGGCGCGACGTCCTGCACCGCGCCGTCGATCGGGTACATGTGCATGCTCGAATGGAGCGTCGGCAGCGTCTGCCCGAACTCGGCATGGCGCTCGATCGCCGCATCCGGCAGATCCGCCACGAAGTCGGCCCGCCAGTACCACTGCAGCCCGGGGCTGTAGAGGCCGTCGAACATGCTCTGCAGCGCCGGGAACGGCATCGGCCCGACGCCGTGCAGGAGCGGCGTGCCGACCTCGTGGACCGGTGCGAACAGCTCGTCTGCCTTCGACGGATCTCCCGTGTAGCACCACATCACGGCGCACACCTTGTGCATGTGCAGCTCGGCGGGGAGGAAGTCGGCCGGCGGCACCGTCATCAGGGCGAAGAATCCGCTGAGCTCCCGGGGCTGTTCGGTGATGAACTCGCGATACCAGCGCATGACCTCCTGCGTCTGCTCCAGCGGCCAGAACGTCGGGCCGGCCAGCACCTGCGAGACGGGGTGCGCTTGGAACTTGAACGAGGTCACCACGCCGAAGTTCCCGCCCCCGCCACGCAGCGCCCAGAACAGGTCCGGGTTCTCGTCGGCACTGGCGCGCGCCTGCGTGCCGTCGGCGAGCACGACGTCGGCCTCCAGGAGGTTGTCGATCGTCAGCCCGTGGTTGCGCGACAGGTAGCCGATCCCCCCACCGAGCGTGAGGCCTCCGACGCCGGTGCTCGAGATGATCCCGGACGGAACGGCGAGCCCCGCCTCGTGGGTCGCCGCGTCCACCTCGCCCCACGTGCAGCCGCCGCCGACTCGGACCGTCCGCGCGCCGGCGTCGACCTCGATCGTCTTGAGCGTTGACAAGTCCAGCACGACCCCCTCGTCGACGACGCCCAGGCCGGCGCCGTTGTGGCCGCCGCCCCGGACGGCCAGCAGCAGATCGTGCCGGCGGGCGAAGGCGATCGTCTCCGCGACGTCGCCGGCGTTGGCGCAGCGCGCGATCAGCGCCGGGCGGCGGTCGATCATCGCGTTGTATACCGTGCGGGCCTGGTCATAGCCCGCGTCGTCGGGGCCGATCAGCTCGCCGGCGAAACGTCCGCCCAGCTCCCTGTCTGCCGCCTCGGCGGCGCTGGTGATGGTGCTCATGAACTACCTCCCGGTCTCGTTGTGCCAGGCCCTCGGCCCGGCTGGCGCAGCAAGCGTAAGCGCGCCGGCGCTCCTCGTCATGACCAGGTTTGACCCACTTTCTCTGCGCACATCGCCGGGCTCGCGCGCAGGGCATAATTAGATCTGACTACGCGAGGAGCACCGGGGTTGCACTCTCTTCCAGGTCCGCTGCGCCTGCCACGACCGTCTCCGTTCGTGGGCCGTTTCGCTGAGCTGGCTGCGCTCAACGCGCTGGTGACGCGGGCGGCCGGGGAGGGACGCCATCTGGCGCTGCTCGGTGGCGAGGCGGGGTCCGGTAAGAGCCGGCTCGTCCGGGAGGTCGCGCGTCACGTGGCGCCCAGCGGGGTGCTCGTGCTCTATGGCGTCTGCGATGCCGTGGTCCAGACCCCGTACCGGCCCTTCGTGGAGGCACTCGATCAGCTCGTGAGGGCGACTGACCCGAACGTGCTGCGCGACGAGCTGGGCGCCACCGGGGGCGAGCTGACTCGTCTGCTCCCCGATCTACCGCGTCGCGTCGAGGGCCTGGCGCCTCCGCTGAGCGCGGACCCCGACACCGAGCGCCATCGTCTCCACACGGCGGTGAGCGACATCCTCGCCGGCGCCGGACGGCGTCAGCCGGTGCTGCTGGTGCTCGAGGACGTCCACTGGGCCGACAGCGCAACGCTCGTCCTGCTGCGGCACCTGGCTCGGCCGGCGCTGGAGGCGCGACTAATGGTGCTGACCACGTTCCGCGACACCGAGGCCGAGGTGCCGCCGCAGCTGGCCGACTCGCTCGCCGACCTGCGCCGCTCCGAGGACGTCATGCGTCTACATCTGGCCGGTCTGACCGAGGACGACGTCACCGAGTTCGTGCGTCTGTCGGGCGACGGGGACGTGGACTGCATCGAGCCCGATCTCCCGGCGGCGATCCGCGAGCTCACCGATGGCAATCCGTTCCTGCTGTGCGAGCTGTGGCGCACGCTGGTGGAGACCGGTGCGCTCGCGCACGACGGCGGCGCGCTGCATCTGACCCGGCCGCTGTCGGAGATCGCCACGCCGGACAGCGTCCGCGAGGTCACCGCCCAGCGTCTCGCGCGGCTCGGTCCCGCCACCGGGGAGCTGCTCGAGCTGTTCGCGGTCGCGGGCCCCGAGTTCGAGCTCGATGTCCTGCGCCAGGCCGCGCCCGGCGGGCCCGAGCGCTTCAGCGCGCTGGAGCTGGCGGTCCGCAGCGGCATCATCGAAGAGCTCTCGGTCGGCTCGCTCGCGTACCGCTTCACGCACGAGCTCGTTCGCCGGGCGCTGTATGACCGACTCAGCGTGGTGCGGCGTGCCGAGCTGCACCTGCGGATAGCCCAGGCGCTCGAGGCCTCCGGCCCACCCTACGAGAGCCGGGTCCTAGCCGACCTGGCGCACCACTTCGCGGCCGCGGCGCCGCTGCACGGTCCCGCCAAGGCCGTGGAGTACAACCTCCAGGCGGCCGCGGCCGCGTCGGCCGTCCTGGCCTACCAGGAGGCCACCGAGCGCCTGCAGACCGCGCTGGCCATCGGCCTCACCGACGAGCGCCAGCGGGCGGAGGTCCTGTTGGACCTGGGCAGGACGATGTTCCGGGCGGGGATGTCGCTGGATTCGCTGGCGGTGTTGCGCCAAGCCGCGGAGATCGCGCGGCGACGCGGGGACGGAGAGCTCCTCGCGCGGGTGGCGATCGCCTTCGAGACGTCCTGCTGGCGTCCGGGCCTCAACGACCAGGGCGCCCGCGAGCTGCTGGAAGAGGCCTCACGATCGCTGTCAAGCGAGGACTCGCAGCTGCGGGTAGGGGTGCTCGGCGGTCTCGCTCGCGCGCTCGAGTTCCAGGGACGGTCGGTGGAGGCCGAGCCGGCTCGCGATGCCGCGATTGCCATGGCGCGGAGGATCGGTGATCAGCGGGGGCTGGCGATGGTGCTGATGGGCGCCTACTGGGCGCGCGCGACCACGAGCCTCCCGCGGATCCTGAGGATGCTCAGCGAGGCCGCGGCGCTGGCCGGCGAGCTCGGCGAGATCGAGATCCAGGCCGAAGCGATGGAGTGGCGGGTGGCGGCGCTGATCGCCATGGGCGAGCTGGCGACGGCCGGCCGGGAGCTGGCGCAGACGCAGCGGATGGCCGAGCACACACGTCAGCCGTTCATCCTGCACGTGGTCGAGCACTACCGTTCCGCGGTCGCCCTGCTGGAGGGGCGGCTGGCGGAGGCCGAGCAGGCCGCCGAGCGCTCCCGGGAGTGGGGGCGTCTGCTGGTCGGCCGCGACGCCTCGGGCGTCTACGGAGTCCAGATGTTCGGTGTCAGGCGCGAGCAGGGCCGCCTGCCCGAGCTCGCCCCGCTGATCCGGATCCTCGCCGGCGACCAGCGCGATGCGGGGCCGTGGCGGCCGGGGCTTGCCGCCCTGCTCTCCGAGCTCGGGATGGAGCGAGAGGTCAGGCGCGAGCTGGACCGAGTGTGCGCGGAGGGCCTTGAGCCGCTGCGCGAGTCGATGTGGCTGGTCTCCCTCACCTTCCTGGCGGATGCCGCGGCGGCCGTGGGCCATGAGGAGACGGCCGCACTCGTGCTGGCCGAGCTGGCGCCCCTGGCCGGCACCAACGTGATGATCGGGCACGGCGTCGCCGCCTACGGCGCGGCGGATCGCTACCTGGGTATGCTCGCCGCCACGATCGGTGACACCGACGGCGCCCGGCGCCACTTCGAGGCGGCACTGCGCCTGAACCGTTGGATGGGCGCGCGGACGTGGCTGGCCCACACGGCCTACGAGTACGGCCGCCTTCTACGAGTCACCGGAGACGATCGCGCCGGCCGGCTGCTCGCCGAGGCGGCGGGGCTCGCCGAGGCGATCGGGATGCCGGTGCTGCTGGGACGTGTGCAGGCACTCACCGAGGCGCCGGGACCCGGCGCCCCGGACGGACTCTCCGATCGCGAGGTGGACGTGCTGCGGTGCGTTGCCCGGGGCCTCTCGAACCGCGAGATCGGCACCGAGCTGTTCATCAGCGAGCACACGGTCGCCAACCACGTGCGCAGCATCCTGCGCAAGACCCAGTCTGCCAACCGAACCGAGGCCACGGCCTATGCCTACCGGAAAGACCTGGCGCAGAGTTGACCGCGCGCCTATCATTGCACGATGGCCCTATACATGATCGAGCGCGCGTTCGCCGAGCAGCTGGAGCTGACCGAGACCGACGTGAGGGAGATCGAGGAAGCCAACGCGGACGAAGGGGTGCGTTGGCTGTTCTCGTTCCTGAGCGCCGACAAGCGGCGCTCGTACTGCCTGTACGAGGCGGCCTCACCGGACGCCATCCTGGCGGCGGCCCAGCGTGTCGGGATCCCCGCTGACGTCGTGGTCGAAGTCGATCGCGTCTCGGCTGACATGTTCGTCTGACGCTCGCCATCTGTGCTGGCTGCTCGGGCGCGCCAGCCAGCTGCTCAACGGGGAGTTCACCAGGGCGCTGGAGGTCAGCGGCATTTCTCCCCGCCAGCACTCGGTGCTGGTCACGGCGATTGACGCTGAGCAGATCGAGACTGAGGTGACTGGTGGCCGCGTCAGCGTCAGCGAACCGCGCTGGTCGCGGTGTGACGGCCGTAGACCTCTCGCGTGAGGCGGGCGACCTCGCCCCAGTCGAAGCGCAGCACGTGCTCACGCGCTTCAGCCACCAGCTGGGCGCGCAACCGCTCGTTGGTCAGCACGCTCTCCAGGATCTCCTGCAGGGCGGCCGAGTCGCGCGAGGGGAACCTCAGCCCGACGGTGCCGTCGCCGGGGACGACCTCACGCAGCCCGCCGGTGTCGGCGACCACGCACAGGCACCCCGACGCCATCGCCTCCAGCGCCACGATGCCGAACGGCTCGTAGATCGAGGGCACGATGCACAGGTCGGCGATCCGGTAGAGCGAGTGCAGCATGTCGTCGCCCACCCAACCGAGGAACGTCCCGTGGCGGTGCAGGCCCAGCCGCCACGACTGGCGGCGCAGATCGGCCTCGGCGCTGCCGGTCCCGGCGACCACGAAGCGAACCCCGCCGGGCTCCTTGACCAGTGGCGCCAGGGCGTCCAGCGCCAGGTGAAAGCCCTTCTCATAGACCAGCCGGCCGACGAGCAGCACGAGTCGCTCATCGGGCCGCGCGTACTGCTCGCGCAGGCCCGTCAGGTCGCTGGCCACGGGCTCCAGGTCCTGCGGATCGACCCCGTTCTGCATCGCCGTGATGCGGCGCGGACCGATCCCGAACACCTTGGCGACGTGGCTGCGCATGTACCGCGAGCAGGTGATCACGTGGTCGGCGGCGCGCACCATCTCGCGCTCGGCGGCGTGGATGTGTGACTGCGGGCACTTGTCGACCCGGCCCTGGTGGCGTCCGTACTCGGTGGCGTGCACGGTGACCAGCCACGGGCGACCCGCCCGCTTCGCCACGTGGCGCGCGCCGTCGGCCACCAGCCAGTCGTGCGAGTGCACCAGGTCGAAGCCCAGCTCGGCCACCAGCTCGTCGCCCCGCTCGGCGATGTCGGCGTTCATCTCCTCCACCCAGTGCAAGAACGCGCGAACGTCGCGCGGATAGGACGGTCCGCCCGCGCCGCGCAGCCGGTGCACGATCACCCCGTGGCGTTCCTCGCGGAGGGCCAGCCGGTCACTGCCGCGCGTGAGCACGTGCACCTCGACGCCGTGCGCGACCAGCTGCTCGGACAGCTTTCGCACATGGCGCGCCAGGCCTCCCTCGATGATCGGCGGGTACTCCCAGGAGACGACCAGGACGCGCATCGGGGGGCCAGACCCTACCGGGCGCCGCCGACCCCGGGTCGCCCGGCTGATCAGCCGGCCGTGAGCTTGATGACGCCGGGCGTCCAGGTCCGCCCGCCGTCGGTGGTGCGGTAAACGACGAGGTTGGTGTATTTGGCGTGAGCCTGACATCAGCGTGCCCGCGAGCGCCGTCCGCTCGCGGGCACCCTGGTGGTACGGCGGCTCAGGCCAGTGAGGCGTCCAGCGTGATCTCCGGAACGCCGGCCAGCGCCTTGGAGACCGGGCAATTCTGCTTGGCGTCCTCGGCGGCGGCCTTGAAGGCGTCGTCGTCCAGCCCGGGGACGACGCCGACCGTCGTGAGCGCGATCGAGGTGATGGTGGGAGCCCCGTCGACGATCCTCAGGGTCACGGTGGCGTCGGTCTTGACCGAGTCCACGGGCGTGCCGGCCTCGGCGAGACCGTCGGAGAGCGCCATCGAGAAGCACGACGCGTGCGCGGCGGCGATCAGCTGCTCGGGGTTGGCGCCCGGGCCGTCCTCGAAGCGGGACTTGAACGAGTAATCGCCGTGGATCGTGTCACCGGCGGTGAACGTGCCGCTGCCGCTTTTCAGGTCGCCCTTCCACTCTGCGTTGCCCTTGGATGGCATGTGTCTCTCCTTGGTTGTGGGGGTTTGAAGAACCTAACACACGATTAGATTGTGTGCGATGAGATCGGGAGCGGGCGATAAGGTATGTCCGGATGTCGAAGGCCGTTATCTCCAAACCGGGTGAGCTGAGCCTGGACGAGGCGCTGTGCTTCGCCCTGTACAGCGCGTCGCGCGCCGTGACCGGCTTCTATCGCCCGCTGCTCGACGGGCTGGGGATCACCTATCCCCAATACCTTGTGCTGCTGGCGCTGTGGCAGCGTGACGGCGTCGCCGTGGGAGCGCTGGCCGAGCGGCTGCGGCTGGACTACGGGACGCTCTCGCCGCTGCTCAAGCGCCTGCAGGCGGCGGGCCTGATCACGCGCGAGCGGCGCGCCGAAGACGAGCGCTCGGTGACCGTCAGCCTCACCGAGGCGGGTCGCTCGCTGCGCGCCCGGGCGGATTGCATCCCCGAGGAGGTCGTCGCCGCCACCGGCCTGGACGCCCGGTCCTTCGAGGAGCTCCGCGAGACGCTGCAGCGCCTCACCGCCGCGGTGACCGCCGCGTCCGCCGGTTAGACCCTTAGCTGTATGGTCGTCGGGCGGGGGACGCGTGGATGGATGTGCCCGGGGAGTCCGGGGGCTAGCGGGCGCGCTCGAGCACCGCGATGCCGTGCTCGTCCAGCAGGTCGGCCAGCGCCCACGACTCGACCGAGCCGCCGCGCAGCACGTCGTGCCACGCCCCGTCCACCGCCAGCGCTCCCGGGGGCACCGCGGAACGCGTGGCCACGGCGACCACCACGGCTTCGCCGCGGCGAAAGCAGACCGCGTCCGGGCCGCCGTCCAAAGCCTCGTACCCTGGCGAGAAGGCCTCCGGCCGGCGGACACGCAGGCCCAGCAGGCGGCTGGTCAGCCACAGCTTGCGCGTCTGCTTGTCCGGCGGCGAGCCTCCGCTCAGGCGGGCGAGCATGGCCTCGTACCACTGCCAGTCGACGGGCCGGCGGTTGTCGGGATCGACCAGCGCGCGCAGCTCCAGCTCGTCGCCCTGGTAGATGTCGGGCACGCCCGGCGACGTCAGCTTCAAGGCCAACGTGCGCAGGGCGACCGTCTCGCCAAGGCGGGTCAACCGCGCCACGAACGGCTCAAACGACGACAGGAACGGCTCGTGTGTGTACAGCGCGCGGCAGAAGCCCAGGACGGCGTCTTCCCACTCGGCGTTCTGATCCACCCAGTTGGTGTTGCGCTTAGCCTCGCGCAGCGCCTTCTCCATATAGCCCTCGATCCGCCCCACCTCGATCGGCCACGCACCCGCCAGCGTCTGGAACAGGAAGTAGCGCTCCAGGTCGTCAGGCGCGCCCTCCGCCGAGCGCAGCTCATCGGTGGCCGACAGCCACGAGCGGACCGCCTCCGACCACTCGACGGCGATCCACGTGAGTGCCGTGATCCGCGCGCGCACGTCGGAGGAGCGCTTGGTGTCGTGGGTCATCGTCGTCAGCATCGCCTCCGGGAAGCGGCGCGCCCGCTCGGCGTTGGCGTCGTGGAACCGAGCCGCCGAGATCCCGAAGCGTCCGGGATCGCCGCCCACGTCGCACAGCGACAGCAGGCGCCCGTAGCGATAGAAGGCGGTGTCCTCCACGCCCTTGGCGACCACCGGGGGGGTGGTCTGCTGAAAGCGCGAGACGAACTCCGCGGGCCCCGGACGCTGCAAGAGCAGCATCTCGGCCACGTCGGCGGGCATCGCCTCCGCCTCGGCGACCGCCACGCGGTCCTCGTCGGCCACCTCCTCGTCCTCAGGGCGCACATAGGTCCGGTACACCCGGAACGACGCCACCCCATGGGCCAGCGCCTCGACGCCGCCATCCGTCGGCGCCAACGCTGCCAGCTGCTCCATCTCCGGGGTGAACGTGGTGGTGGCCTGCTCCAGCTTGGCCTCGGCGGCCACCTCGGCGAAGCTCCGCGAGTCGCCCGACAGCGACTCCCACAGCGCCGTGAAACCAGCCTCGGCCGAGTCGTCGACGAACAGCGCGCAGGCATCGTTGAGGAACTCGTAGCCGACCGTGCCGGCCACCGGCCAGTCGCGCAGCGGCTCGGAGGCCTCGAGGATCTTCTCGATCCATACGGTCTCGGCACCGCGCTCGCGCAGGCGCTCGAAGTACTGCAGCGGATCGGTCAGGCCGTCGGGATGGTCGATGCGCAGCGCGTCGACCAGACCCTCGCGCACCAGCCCGAGCACGAGCCGATGGGTCTCCTCGAACACCGCCGGGTCCTCCTGGCGCACGCCCACCAGGTCGTCGATGTCGGAAAAGCGCCGGTGGCGCCCGGTCGCCGGGTCGAGATCGAAGAACTGCTCGCGCAGGTCCGGATCGGTCCAGAAGCGATTGGCGTCGTCGGAGGCCATGTGGTTGGGGACGACGTCCAGGACGACGGCGAGCCCGGCAGCGTGAGCGGCGCTGACAAGCTCGCGAAACGCGGACTCGCCGCCCAGGTCCTCCGAGATCCGGGTGGGGTCGACGACGTCGTAGCCGTGGGTGGAGCCGGCCCGGGCCTGCAGGGATGGAGACAGATACAGGTGGGAGATCCCCAGGTCGCGCAGATAGGGGATCCGCTCCGCAGCGGCCGCGAAGCCGAAAGACGAATTCAGCTGCAGGCGGTAGGTCGCGCGCAGCGGAGGAGAACGACTCACTTGGCGCGCTTGAGGATCGTGACCGAGTGCGCCGTGACGTTGATCAGCTCCTGAGCCGCGTAGGTGCGACTGCCGGGCTGGGCGTCGGGGTCGGCGGTGGTCAATTCCAGCTCCCACCGCCTGCCCATCCGCGGGCGGGGAAGCTTGAACCGGCGGTCCTCGTTGTGGGCGTTGAACAGCAGCACGAACGAGTCGTCCTCGACCTCCTCGCCGTGCGGTCCGGGGGTCAGGATCGCCTGTCCGTTGAGGAACATCCCCAGCACCGCCTCGCCGTGCTCCCAGTCGCGGCTGGTCATCTTGCGCCCGTCGGCGCGGAACCACCACACATCGGGCAGTCCCGAGTCGTTCATGTCGGCGCCGCGCAGGAACATCTCGCGCCGGAACGTGCAGTGCTCGCGCCGCAGGCGGATCAGGCGCTGGGTGAACGCGCGCATGCGGTCGGCCTCGCCGTCGTGGTTCCAGTCGTACCAGCTGATCTCCGAGTCCTGGCACCAGCCGTTGTTGTTGCCGCCCTTGGTGCGATTGAGCTCGTCGCCGCCCAGCAGCATCGGGGTGCCCTGGGAGACGAACAGGGTGGTCAGGAAGTTGCGCTGCTGGCGCAGGCGCAGCTCCTTGATTTCCGGGTCGTCGGTCTCGCCCTCGGCACCGCAGTTCCACGAGCGGTTGTCGTCGGTGCCGTCCTGGTTGTCCTCGTGGTTGGCCTGGTTGTGCTTCTCGCTGTAAGAGACCAGGTCGCGCAGCGTGAAGCCATCGTGGGCGGTGATGAAGTTGATCGAGGCGAACGGCTCGCGGCCGTCTGACTCGTACAGGTCGGACGAGCCCGACAGCCGTTCGGCGAACGAGCCGACGCTCGCCGACGCCTGCCCGAAGTCGCGCATCGTGTCGCGGTACACGCCTTTCCACTCCGACCACAGGATCGGGAAGTTGCCCACCTGGTAACCGCCGGGTCCGACGTCCCAGGGCTCGGCGATCAGCTTGACCTGCGAGACCACCGGGTCCTGATGGATGGTGTCGAAGAACGTCGACAGGCGGTCGACGTCGTAGAGCTCGCGCGCCAGCGCCGAGGCCAGGTCGAAGCGGAAGCCGTCGACGTGGCACTCGGTCACGAAGTAGCGCAGCGAATCCATGATCAGCCGCAGCACGCTGGGGTGGACCGGGTTCAGCGAGTTGCCGGTGCCGGTGAAGTCCATGTAGTGCCGAGGGTCGTCGGGCACCAGCCGGTAGTAGGCGGAGTTGTCGACGCCCCTGAACGACAGCATCGGCCCGAGGTGGTTGCCCTCCGCCGTGTGGTTGTAGACGACGTCGAGGATCACCTCGATGCCCGCCCGGTGAAGCGCCTTGACCATCCCCTTGAACTCGCGCACCTGCTCGCCGCGCTTGCCGGTGGCCGCGTACTCCGAGTAGGGGGCGAAGAAGCCGATCGTGCTGTAGCCCCAGTAGTTGCGCAGTCCTCGCTCGTACAGGAACGACTCGTCGGAGATGTGGTGGATCGGCAACAACTCCACCGCAGTCACGCCCAGCCCCTGGAGATACTCGAGCGCCGGCTCTGAGGCCAGGCCCGCATAGGTGCCGCGCAGCTCCTCGCGCACGTCCGGATGGGTCATCGTGAAGCCCTTGACGTGGGTCTCGTAGATGATCGTGTCGGCGAACGGGGTCCGCGGAGCCCGATCGCCCTCCCAGTCGAAGCGCCCGTCGATGACGATCGACTTGGGCACCGCGTAGGAGTCGTCCTCGTCGTCGGGCTCGAAGTCCGCGTCCTCGTCGCCGTTGGGAAGGTAGGGCAGGATGTTGGCGTCGCGCTCCCAGTCCACGGTCCCCTCGATCGCCTTGGCGTAGGGGTCGATCAGCAGCTTGGCCGGGTTGAAGCGATGGCCCTCGTCCGGGGCATAGGGCCCGCGGACCCTGAATCCGTAGCGCTGCCCAGGCCCGACTCCCGGCAGGTAGCAGTGCCAGTTGAGCGCCCGCTTGGCGGTCACGTCGATTCGGGTCTCCTCACCGTCATCGTCGAACAGGCACAGCTCCATGCCCTCGGCGTGCTCGGAGAAAATCGAGAAGTTCGTCCCCTGGCCGTCCCAGCTCGCCCCCAGCGGCAATGGCCGTCCCGGCCACACTTCGGTCATCGAATCAAGGCTCCTGACATGGCGGGCAGTGTGAGATATCCGTCGGCGATCTGCCCCTCGCCGCCTGCGGACAGCTCCACGGCGCCGCCCCTGCAGGGTAGCCGCACCGGTCCCGACCCGAAGTTGCACGCCAGCTCATAGGGCCCGCGGCGCACCACCAGCCAGCGGGCTTCCTCGTCGTAGTCGACGCCGTCCACGTCACCCCACGGCAGCCGCCGGCGGGCCGCCAGCAGCTTGCTGTAGAGCCGCTGCAGGCCGGAGTCTCCGCTCCGGCTGAGCTTGGAGCGCTCGAACGTAGCGGGGTCCTCCGGATCCGGGACCTCCCCTCCGAACGCGGCGAACGAGGCGAACTCGGCGCGCCGCCCGTCGCGCGTGGCCACTGCGATCTCCTCGTCGATTTGGTTGGAGAAGAACTGAAACGGGTTCAGCTCGCCGTACTCCTCGCCCATGAACAGCATCGGGACGAATGGCGACAGCAGCGTGCCGAAGGCCGCCAGCGGCCGGGCGGCGGTCGGCATCCGGTCGCCGTAGGCGCGGTTGCCGACCTGGTCGTGGTTTTGGGAGAAGACCACGAAGCGCTCGGCCGGCACGTCGTCGGCGGGGGCGCCGAAGCGCCGGCGGCGAAAGGGCGAGTAGTCGCCATCGTCGACGTGCGGCCGATGAAACGCCTTGGCCAGCTGACCGACGCGGCCGAAGTCCGCGTAGTAGCCGTCGCGCTCCTCGGTGATCAGCGTGCGCAGCGCGTGGTGGAAGTCATCGGCCCAGGCGGCGTCGCAGTCCCACCCGCCGCGCTCGCGCGGGCGCATGACCACCGGATCGTTCATGCCCGACTCGGCGATCACGTAGGCGAGCGGATTGACCGCGTGCACCCGGCGCGCCACGGCGGCCACGATGTGCTCGGGGCTGGAGTCGAAGATCGCGTGGATCGCGTCCAGGCGCAGGCCGTCGACGCCGAAGTCGCGCACCCAGCCCTCCGCGCTCTGGCAAACCCACTCGCGCACCGGGTCGCAGTCGGCGTCGTCGTAGTTGATCGCCTTGCCCCACGGGGTCTCGTACTTGGCGGTGAAGTACGGGCCGAACGCCTCCATCGCCGTCACCCCCGAGGCGCCCAGATGGTTGTAGACCACATCGAGGATCACCGCCAGACCACGCTCGTGGGCGGCGGCCACCAGCTCGGCGAACTCCGCCGGCCCACCGTAGGACGACTGCGAGGCCGAGATGTACACGCCGTCATAGCCCCAGCCGCGGGCGCCCGGGAACTCGGCCACGGGCATCACCTCGATCGCCGTCATCCCCAGCG
This sequence comes from Solirubrobacteraceae bacterium, assembly GCA_017882405.1. Next base: position 13,526 of record JADGPO010000066.1, read on the forward strand.
CCGCCAGCTCGTCGAGGTGCTCGATCGCGCCCCTGAACGTCCCCTCGTCAGAGAAGGTGCCGACGTGCAGCTCGTAGATCACCAGGTCCTGCCCGCGCGCCGCTGCAAAGCCGTCACCCGCACCCGGCAGCGACCGTGCGTCGAACAGGCGCGAGGGACCGCGCAGCCCCTCGGGCTGCCAGCGGGTGCAGGGGTCGGGCAACGGCCGGCCGTCGACCACGTACTCGTAGTCGGTGGGGTGGGCGCGATCCGGGACCGCCACGACCGTCTCGTGGATGCCGAACCCGGCATCGGTCATTGGCAGCGTCTCACCGCCCAGGCGCAGCTGCACCGTCTCGGCCCGCGGCGCCCACACCCGGAACTCGGTGCGCCCGTCATCGACCGGGCGCGCGCCCAGCGCGAGTTCCCAGGGATATGGCTCGTCGACCGGCGCGGAGTTGTTACTCATCGGGCACGAGCCACATGGCCGCCAGCGGCGGCAGTGTCAGCTCCGCCGAGAAAGGCTGGTCGTGCCACGGGATCGGCTCGGGGACGACGCCGCCCAGGTTGCCCACATCCGAGCCGCCGTAGTAGGCCGAGTCGGTGTTGACCGCCTCGCGCCAGCGGCTGGAGCGGGGCAGGCCGAGGCGGTAGCCGTACTGGACGTTGGGCGAGAGGTTGGCGATGAACACCAGCACCCTGCTGCGGTCGGCTGAGCGCCGAGCGAACGCGAGCACGTTGTTGTCGGCGTCGTTGGGCTCCAGCCACCAGAAGCCCAACGGGTCGGAGTCCAGCTCCCACAGGGCGGGCTCGTCGCGGTAGGCGCGGTTGAGGTCTCTGACCAGCGACTGGATGCCGCCGTGAGCGGGCTGCTCGAGCAGGTGCCAGTCCAGCGAGCGCTCCTCGGACCACTCCGCCTGCTGGGCGAACTCCTGTCCCATGAACAGCAGCTTCTTGCCGGGATGGGCCCACATGTAGGCGTACAGGGCGCGCAGGTTGGCCAGCTTCTGCCAGGGGTCGGAGCCCGCCATCTTGGTGTACAGCGAGCCCTTGCCGTGCACCACCTCGTCGTGGGAGATGGGCAGCACGAAGTTCTCCGAGAACGCGTACATCAGGCTGAAGGTCAGCTCGTGATGGTGATAGCGGCGGTAGATCGGGTCCTGATGGAAATACGCCAGCGTGTCGTGCATCCAGCCCATGTTCCACTTGAAGCCGAAGCCCAGTCCACCCAGGTAGGTGGGGCGCGAGACGCCCGGCCAGGCGGTCGATTCCTCGGCGGCGGAGATGATCCCCGGCTCCTCGCCGTAGATGACCTCGTTGAGCTCCTTGAGGAACGCCACCGCATCCAGGTCCTCGCGGCCGCCGAACTGGTTGGGGATCCATTCGCCCTGGCGACGCGAGTAGTCGAGGTACAGCATCGAGGCCACGGCATCGACCCGGATCCCGTCGACGTGGTACTCGCGCAGCCAGAACAGGGCGTTGGAGATCAGGAAGTTGCGGACCTCGTGGCGGCCGAAGTTGAACACCAGCGTGCCCCAGTCCGGGTGCTCGCCGCGGCGCGGGTCGGCGTGCTCGTACAGCGCCGAGCCGTCGAAGCGCGCCAGGGCGAACTGATCGCGCGGGAAGTGTGCCGGGACCCAGTCGAGGATCACGCCGATCCCGCGGGCGTGCAGGCGGTCCACGAAGGCGCGCAGGTCGTCGGGGGAGCCGTAGCGCGGGGTGGGGGCGAAGTACCCGGTCACCTGGTAGCCCCACGAGCCGCGGAACGGGTGGGCCATCACCGGCAGCAGCTCGATGTGCGTGAACCCCATGTCGGTGGCGTACGCCGCCAGCTCGTCGGCCAGCTCGGCGTAGGTGAGCGAGCGATTGTCCTCCAGCGAGTTCAGCCGCCAGGACCCGAGGTGCACCTCGTAGATCGACACCGGCTCTCCGAGCGGTTGCGACTCGGCGCGCTTGGCCAGGAACGCCGCGTCGTCGGGGCTCCACTCGTGCTGGGGCCGGCAGATGACCGACGCCGTCTTGGGCGGCACCTCGGTCTGCTGGGCATACGGGTCGGCCTTGAGCAGCAGCTCGCCGTCGGCGGTCAGGATCTCGTACTTGTAGCGAGAGCCCTCGCCGACCTCGGGCAGGAACAGCTCCCAGATCCCGCCCGTGCCCATCGAGCGCATCGGGTGCAGGCGCCCGTCCCACGAGTTGAAGTCGCCGACCAGGCTGACAGCGCGGGCCGCCGGGGCCCACACCGCAAACGCGGTTCCCGTCACGGGTGGGTGGGGCGGGTGGGGGTCCATCTCCCGCACGTGCGCGCCGAGCTTGTCGTAGAGCTGCTCGTGGCGCCCCTCGCGCATCAGGTGCAGGTCCAGCTCGCCGAGCGTGGGCAGGAACGCATAGGGATCCTCGAGCGTGAACTTCCCGCCGGTGCCGTAGTCGACCTTGAGCTTGTAGCGCAGCGGCAGCTTGGCGTTCGGGATCTCGCCCTCGAAGATGCCGGCGGGATGGATCTGCGCCAGCGCGACCGTCTTGCCCTTGGACGGCTTGACGGACACCGATTGGGCGGAGGGTCGCAGCGCCCGAACCACCACTCCGCCGCCGTCGCCGTCGGCCGGGTGCGCGCCGAGGATGGCGTGCGGCTCAGGGTGCTCGCGGCGCGCGAGCGCGTCCAGCTCGGTCTTGGTGGGGCTCATTCGGACTCCAGCAGTCGGACGATCCCGGCGACCGGGATCGGCAGCCAGTCGGGGCGATTGTCGAGCTCGTACTGGAGCTCGTAGATGGCCTTCTCGAGCTCGAAGATCGACAGCAGGTTGACGATTGCCCACTCCCCGGCGGGCAGCAGCGCCGGGTCGATCGCCGAGAAGTAGTGCTCCAGGAAGGTCTGGCGGGCGCGCTCCTCGAACTGGCCGGGAGCCGGATGGGAGTACATGATCGCCACCGCCGAGGTGGCATAGGCGAACGAGCGCAGCATCCCGGCCACGTCGCGCAGCGGCGAGGCCTTGAAGCGGCGCTCGTACAGCGGCCGCGCCGGCTCGCCCTCGAAGTCGATGATCAGCCATTTGTCCGGCAGGTACAGGGTCTGACCGAGGTGGTAGTCGCCGTGGGTGCGGATCGCGCGGCCACCCACGCCCAGCTGCGCGCGCGTGGCGATCCGCTCGCGCACGTCCTGTCCGCGTCCGGCGATCGCGGCGACGCGCTCGTCGTCGGGCAGGCGCGTGAACGCTCGCTCCACGTTCTCGTCGATCGTGGCCGTCAGCAGGGACAGGGCCTCGGCGCTCGGCTCCTCGGGAGCGAACGCCGGGTCGTTGGCATCCGAGGCCAGCGCGTTGTGCAACTCGGCGGTCACCGTGCCGAGGTTGCCCAGCTTGACCAGGAAGGCCGCCGGGTCGGTGCGGATCTGCTCCAGGGCCAGCTCCCAGCCGCCGACGGCGTCGGCGAAGAAGCGCTGCGCCACCCCCAGCGTGGCCGAGAACGAGCGGCCCTCGTACCCGTACCAGCCCTGCAACGGCGCGATGTTGGCGAACCCCTGACGGGTGAGGAAGCGCAGCAGCTCCAGCTCGGGGTTGATTCCGGGCTCCAGGCGACGGAAGACCTTGAGCACCGTCTCGTCGCCGAACACGATCGACGAGTTGGACTGCTCGACCCCCATCGGACGGGCGGGCGCATCGAGTGCCAGCGGACCGGTGAGCTCCGAGCGCTGGAAGCGAAAGGAGCCCTCACCGGTGTCGATCGAGGTCTCGGCTTCGATGTGACGCAACAGCTCACGCACCAGCTCCGGGTCGGCGACCGCGTCGACCGTGGTCCATTCCGAGGTGCGCGCCACCGGCGAGCCCGTCTGGGCCTGGCCGGGAGACAGGAAGGCCAGGGGCAGCTGATAGAGGTCGTGGCTTCCGGTCGCAAAGCGTGCCTGGACGAGCGCCAGAAGCAGCGGCGGGTCGGCCGCCAGCGCAGCTCGCTCCTCCACCTCCAGTCCGACCACGTGCCGCGACTTGGAGGCATACCAGCGCTGCTGCTCCAGCCAGGCGGCGACCTCCTCCGGGTGGAGGTTCTCCAGCAGGGCGTCGGCGGGGCTCTGCACAGGCTGCGTCATCAGATCGCCTCCTCGCCTTCCTCCACGAGCTGGAACCAGAAGAAGCCGCGTGGGGCAAGCGTCAGCAGGTAGTTGAGATCGCCGATCTGCGGGAACCGGCTGCGGCCGAACAGCTCGACCGGATAGCGGCCGGCGTGGGCGCTCAGGTCCAGCTCGACCGCCTGCGCGGAGCGCGCCAGGTTGTGCACGCACAGCACGACGTCGTCCTCGAAGCGGCGCAGCACGGCGAAGATCCGAGGGTTGGAGGTCTCAATCGGCTCGTAGGTGCCGAGGCCGAACACGGGATGCTCCTTGCGCAGCCCGATGAAGCGGTGCATCCAGCGCAGCAACGACGTGGGGGTGCGCAGCTGGGCTTCCACGTTGACCGCCTGGAAGCCGTAGACCGGATCCATCAACGGCGGCGCGTACAGCTGGGCGAAGTCCGCACGCGAGAAGCCACCGTTGCGATCCACGGTCCACTGCATGGGCGTTCGCACCCCATCGCGATCGCCGAGGAAGATGTTGTCGCCCATCGCAATCTCATCACCGTAGTAGAGAACCGGCGAGCCCGGCAGGGAGAACAGGATCGCGGTCATCAGCTGCAGCTCGTCGCGGCCGTTGTCGAGCAGCGGCGCCAGCCGGCGGCGGATCCCCAGGTTGATCTTCATCCGCGGGTCCTTGGCGTACTCCGCGTACATGTAGTCGCGCTCTTCCGCGGTGACCATCTCGAGCGTCAGCTCGTCGTGGTTGCGCAGGAACAGGCCCCATTGGCAGCTCTCGGGGATCGCCGGGGTGCGCTCGAGGATCTCGTAGATGGGCGTCGCGGTCTCACGCCGGACCGCCATGAACATCCGAGGCATGACCGGGAAGTGAAAGCACATCTGACACTCGTCGCCGTCACCGAAGTACTCCACCACGTCGGCCGGCCACTGGTTGGCCTCGGCCAGCATCACCCGATCCGGGTAGTTGGTCTCGACCTCCGCGCGCACCTTTTTGAGGTAGGCATGCGTCTCGGAGAGGTTCTCGCAGTTGGTCCCCTCGCGCTCGAACAGGTAGGGCACGGCGTCCAGGCGAAACCCGTCCAGCCCCATGTCCAGCCAGAAGCGCAGCACGCCGGTCATCGCCTCCTGGACCTCGGGATTGTCGAAATTCAGGTCGGGCTGGTGGGTGAAGAACCGGTGCCAGTAGTACGCACCCGCCACCGGGTCATAGGTCCAGTTGGATGTCTCGGTGTCGGTGAAGATGATCCGAGCGTCCTTGTACTTGTCGTCGGTGTCAGACCACACGTACCAGTCGCGCTTGGGGTTGTCGGGGCTGGAGCGCGACTCCTGAAACCACGGGTGGTCCGAGGAGGTGTGGTTCATCACCAGGTCGGCAATCACCCGGATGCGCCGGGCGTGCGCGGCGTCGATCAGATCCTGGACGTCGGCGACGGTGCCGTAGTCCGGATGGACCTTGGTGAAGCCCGAGATGTCGTAACCGCCATCGCGCAGGGGCGATTCGTAGAAGGGCAGCAGCCAGATGCAGTCGATCCCCAGCCACTGCAGGTAGTCGAGCTTCTCGGTCAGCCCGCGGAAGTCACCGGAGCCGTCACCGTTGGCGTCGAAGAACCCGCGGATGTGGATCTCGTAGAAGATCGCGCGCTTGAACCACAGCGGCTCTGACTCGAACCACTGGCGCGCCTGTTGCTCGGCGCTGGCGGCATCGGCGCGGTTGTGGCCGGTCCGCGGTTCGCGCGCGAGCAGATGCGTTAGGGTGGACGGTCCGACTGGCACGTCTCTCAGCGCTCGACTCGGAGGACGTGGGCTTGACGCACGTATGGCGCCATCGCGACGTAGTTCTGCCCGATCCGCCACTGGTAGCGCTCGTCGGTGAGCACGTCGTGCACGGTGAAGCTGGGGGGCAGGCCGAGGCTTGCGGGCACGTTGACCAGCCCCTGCTGGGGCTGGTGTGGATCCAGGCTGACCACGCAGATCACAGTGTCGCCGGTGGTGTGCTTGGCGTAGGCGATGAGGCCGTCGTTGGCGGTGTCGAGGAAGGTGATGTTGGAAAGCTCCTGCAGGGCCGGGCTGGCGCGGCGGACCTGGTTGATCGTGGCGATCATCGGCAGCAGCGGCCCCTCGAGGGTGCGCTGCTTGATCTCGTACTTCTCGGAGTGCAGATACTCCTCCGAGCCCTCCCGCACCGGTACGTTCTCGAAGCTCTCATAGCCCGAGTAGATCCCGTAGCTGGGGCTCAGCGTGGCCGCGAGGACCAGCCGCGCCTCGAACGCCGGGCGACCGCCGTGCTGGAGGTACTCATGCAGGATATCGGGCGTGTTGGCAAAGAAATTGGGCCGGAAGTAGTCCTGCTCGCCGGAGTAGGCCAGCTCGGACACGTCCTCGGTCAACTCCCAGCGAGAGTTCTTCCACGTGAAGTAGGTGTAGGACTGGCTGAAGCCGATCTTGCCCAGGTGGCGCATGACCGAGCGTCTGGTGAACGCCTCCGCCAGGAGCAGGACGTCTGGGTGGCGCTGATGGACCTCGTCGATCAGCCACTCCCAGAAGGCGAACGGCTTGGTGTGGGGGTTGTCGACGCGGAACACCCGCACGCCGAGGGCGACCCACTTGAGCATCACGTCGAGCAGCGCGTTCCACAGCCCTCGCCAGTCCGGCGACTCCCAGTTGACGTTGTAGATGTCCTGGTACTTCTTGGGCGGGTTCTCGGCGGACTTCAGCGTTCCGTCGGGACGGCGATGAAACCACTCGGGGTGCTCGGTCAGCCACGGATGGTCGGCCGAGCACTGGATCGCGAAGTCCAGGGCGATGTCGATGTCCAGCTCGCTCGCCGCCTGGGTGAGGGCTGCCACGTCCTCCACGGTGCCCAGCTCGGCGTGAACCGCGTCGTGGCCGCCGCTGCCGTCGCCGATCGCCCACGGCGAGCCGGGATCGGCGGGGCCGGCGGTGAGCGCGTTGTCGCGCCCCTTGCGATTGGTCAGCCCGATCGGGTGGACCGGGGGCAGGTAGATCACGTCGAAGCCCAGCTCGGCGAGCTTGGGCAGCTGCTCCTGCACGCCCTGCAGCCCGCCCCAGGAGCGGGGGAACATCTCATACCAGGAGCCGAAACGGGCTCGCAACCGGTCGACCTCCACGACCAGCGGCTTGTCGAGGCTGACCCGGCCATGACGCTCGGGATCGCGCTCGATTGCCTGCACCAGCTCCTCGCCGAGCGCGATGTCGTGCTTGGCGGACTCCGGCACGTCGGGATCGGCCAGCTGCTGACGAGCGTGCTCGATCAGCTGCTTGGTCTCGCGAGAGCGGGTGTGCTCGGCGGCCTGCGCAAGCAGCACGGTGCCCTCGGACAGCTCGCCTGACAAGTCCGTCTGCCCGGCCGCCACCTTGCGCGCGAGCTCGTCGCGCCAGGTGCCGAAGACGTCGGTCCACGCCTCGATCGTGTACTCCCAGCGGCCGGTCTGATCGACGCCCATTTCGCCCGCCCAGCGCACGCCGCCGAGATGGGCGTCGATGCGGTGAAGCTCTGACTCCTGCACCCGGCCGTCGGGTCCGGTGTAGCGGACGACGGCGCGCAGCAGGTCGTGGCCGTCGCGGAACACGTCGGCCGACACCGCCACGCGGTCGCCCACGCAGCGCTTGACCGGGTAGCGGCCGCCGTCGACCGACGGCGTCGGGTAGTGGATCACGATCCGGGGCGGAGGCTGCGCCGCCGGATCGGGGATGGGGTCCCGCCCGCCCTCCCACCTGCCCGTCGCGATGTCAGTTTCGCTGGTGCTCACTGCACTGAAGGTATCCATCCCGGCGCATCGGGTAAACACCAGCCCGTGAACAACCCGGTCCGGTCCAGCGGGGTCCAGCTGCACATCACCTCGCTGCCGGGGGGTCGAATGGGCCGCGAGGCGTACAAGTTCGTCGATTGGCTGGCCGCCGCGGGCCAGTCGTGGTGGCAGGTGCTGCCGCTCGGTCCACCCGACCGCTACCACTCGCCCTATAAGTCCAGCTCGGCGTTCGCTGCCTGGCCGGGACTCCTGGCCGATCGCCGTGCGCCGGTGTCGACGGCCGAGATCTCGGAGTTCCGCGAGCGCCAGCGCTTCTGGATCGAGGACTGGGAGCGCTTCTCGTCGCGCGGCGCGATCGCCGACCAGGTCCGCTTCGACCGTGAGTGGGGCGCCCTGCGCGCCTACGCGCGGGAGCGAGGGGTGCGGATCCTGGGCGACGTGGCGATCTACGTATCGCCCGGCGGCGCCGACCACCGTGCCCATCCAGAGCTGTTCCAGACCGGCCTGGTGGCCGGGGCGCCACCCGATGCGTACGCCACCGACGGGCAGCTGTGGGGCAACCCGCTGTATGACTGGCCGGCGCTGCAGCGTCGCGGCTATCGCTGGTGGGTGGAACGCGTGGGCCGGACGCTGGAGCTGTTCGACCTGGCGCGGATCGACCATTTCCGGGGGCTCGTGGCCTACTGGGCGGTGCCGGCGGGCGCGCGCACGGCGAAGCACGGCACCTGGAAGCGCGGGCCGGGACGAGCGTTGTTCCGCGCCCTGGAGGCCGGTCTGGGCGGCGGCTCGGCGGGTCTGCCGCTGATCGCCGAGGACCTGGGCGTGATCACCGAGCCGGTCGAACGGCTGCGACGTGAGATCGGGCTGCCGGGAATGCTGGTGATCCAGTTCGGGATGGACCCCGACGACCCCACCAGCCTGCACCGTCTGGCCAACCACACCGCCGATCGGATCGTCTACACCGCCACCCACGATCAGGACACCGTCCGCGGCTGGCTTCAGTCGCTGAGCTCCGCGCGCCGCGCGTTCGTGGACGGCGAGGTTTCCCGGCACGGGTTCGCCGAGCCACGGCGGCCCTGGTGGGGGCTGATCCGGCTGGCCTTCTCATCGCCGGCGGTGGTGGCGATGACCCAGGCCCAGGACGTGCTCGGCCTGGGCAGCGAGGCGCGCATGAACGATCCGGCCAGCGCCGGGGGCAGCTGGCGCTGGCAGATGCGCGCGGGAGCGCTGACCAAGAGTCTGGCCGCGCGGCTGCGCGAGGCCACCGAGGAGGCCGGCCGGCTGGGCTGATCAGGCAAGCCCCCGCGCGGGTATATTGGGTGCCGGACAGCTGCGGCTGGCCGTGCCCAAGGGCTGGACGCTTGGCTCGGGACAGGCCACCCATCGCTTCGCGTCGGTCGAGGCCGGGCACAGCGTCAGCGCGCGGCTCACCCTGGAAGCCCCGACCGGCGCCACGCCGCTGAGCACCGTCCCCCTGCGCGCGAGTGCCCAGTTCGCGGCCCTCGGGGGCGACGGCCGTGCCTCGGCGGTCACCCCGGTCACGCTCTCCTCGCCGATCTCCGCCCCCTACGAGACCGTCAACGCCACCGACGAGCCGGCGAGGTTCGCCCAGCACGGCTCCGACTTCTCGATCGCCGCGGCCGGCACCGGCATCTCCGGACAGACGACGACCAGCCGCGGCACGCGACCGGCGTCGGAGGCATTCGGCGCGATCGTCGATCCCCAGACAGTCAAATCGAGCTCGGTCGCCCAGGTGACGGTCACCCGGCAGGACGGCAGCACGCTGCGCCCGTTCGGCACGGCGGGGCTGCTGCAGCGCAATACGTTCTCCCAGCCCAGCTCGACTGAGGGCGTGGTCCTCAGCGTCAACACGGCCGGCATGATCGCGCTGCAGTGGAACACCGGCGGCGGCCCGTTCGTCAACCAGACGAGACTGATCCTGGCCCACGCACAGCTGCCGGTCACGCTGCGCCTGACGCGCAACGGGTCCAGCTACGTCGGCGACTACTCAACCGACGGCGGCAAGACCTGGAACAGCGCGGGCACCGCCGACGTCGTTGCCTCGGCCAGCGCCGTCGTGCAGGACGCAGGCGTCTTCCATGCCTCGGGAGTGGCCGGCTGGAGGACCCAGGCCGACTTCACCGGCTTCTCCGTGTCAGGACCAGCCGGGCCAGCTTGCGGTTGTACTGGGATCGGTGGGCATGGTCAGACCTCCAGGGGTTCGCGGTCTTCGGAGACGAGCAGGCCACGGCGGCGCAGCTCGGGGATCACGCCCTCGCCGACCCGGTAGGCCTCCTCCAGGTGCGGATAGCCGGAGAAGACGAACTCGTCGATCCCCAGCTCGTGGTACTCGGCGATCCGGTCGCAGACCTCTTGATGGCTGCCGACGAGCGCCGTCCCGGCGCCCCCGCGAACCAGGCCCACCCCCGCCCACAGGTTGGGGTAGATCTCCAGCGAGTCGGTGCGTCCGCCGTGCAGCTCGGTCATGCGCCGCTGGCCCTCTGACTGCGAGGAGCGCTGCAGCGCCTGCGAGCGCTCGATCTGGTCGGGCGACAGCCCGGCCAGCAGCCGATCGGCTTCCGCCCATGCCTCGGCCGAGGTCTCACGCGTGATCACGTGCAGGCGGATCCCGAAGCGGGGCTCGCGGCCGAGCTCGGCAGCGCGCCCGC
>JADGPO010000067.1 GCA_017882405.1 Solirubrobacteraceae bacterium
CGTTCATAGACGCCGACAAGAAGACGACGCCCGAGTACTTCGAGGCGGCGATCGGGCTCTCGCGCCCGGGAGCGGTGATCGTGGTCGACAACGTCGTGCGCGGCGGCGCCCTGATCGACCCGGCGAGTGAGGATCAGGGGGCACAGGGCATGCGCCGCTTCCACGCCCAGCTGGCGGCGCGCGGCGGGCTCACGGCGACGACGATCCAGACGGTCGGTGCAAAGGGCTATGACGGCTTCACGCTCGTGTTGCTCGACGGCGGCTCGCCGCCGGCGAGCGGCTGAGCGTGGCGAGCAGGTAGTCTCGCGCGCATGGCGGGGGAGCTGAAGCTGGGGCTGAACACGGGCTACTGGGCCGGCGGGCCGCCGCCCGGCGTGACGGAGTCGGTGGCGGAGGCCGAGCGCCTCGGGTTCGACTCGATCTGGACGGCCGAGGCGTATGGCTCGGACTGCCTGACGCCGCTCGCCTGGTGGGGCGCCTCGACCGAGCGGCTCAAGCTGGGCACGGCGATCGTCCAGATGTCTGCTCGCCAGCCCGCCGCGACGGCGATGGCGGCGATGACGATGGACCACCTGTCGGGCGGGCGCTTCATCCTGGGCCTGGGTGTGTCGGGGCCGCAGGTCGTCGAGGGCTGGTACGGGATGCCGTTCGCCAAGCCGTTGGCGCGCACGCGCGAGTACATCGCGATCCTGCGCGACGTGTGGGCGCGCAAGGGTCCGCTGACCGCGGACGGCCCGCACTACACGCTGCCGCTGCCGGAGGGCACCGGCCTGGCCAAGCCACTGAAGTCCTCGATCCACCCCCTCCGAGAGGACATCCCGATCTATCTGGGGGCCGAGGGGCCGAAGAACATCGCCCTCTGCGCGGAGCTGTGCGACGGCTGGTTGGCGATGCTGTTCTCGCCGAGCGTCTATGACGAGATCTACAGGCCGTCGCTGGAGGAGGGCTTCTCGCGGCCGGGCGCGCGCCGCAGCGCGGCGGACTTCGAGGTCGCCGCGACGGTACCGCTGATCGTGACCGATGAGATCCCGGCAGCGGCCGACGCGCTGCGTCCGTTCTATGCCCTGTACTTCGGCGGCATGGGCGCCAAGGGCGCGAACTTCCACGCTAATGTGCCGATCCGCATGGGCTATGAGAAGGAGGTAGCCGAGATCCAGGAGCTCTATCTGACCGGCAAGAAGGACGAGGCGGGGGCGAAGATCCCGACCGCGCTGATCGAAGAGCTGTCGCTGATCGGCCCGCGCGAGAAGATCCGCGACGACCTGGCCAAGTGGCGCGAGTCGGTCGTCACGACACTGCTGATCTCGGGCGACGCAGCCACGCTGCGCAACGCGGCCGAGCTCGTCCTGGGCTAGGCCGGGGACACCGGGAGTCGCGCGGATGACGACGGCCGGGCGGCGCTAGGGTCTGGCGATGAGCGATGTCGAGCCGGCCGTGGCCGAGCTGCTTGCCAACTTCCAGTATGAGATCTACGGCGCCGGACTGGCGGGACAGCGGCCGAAGCTGCCGATCGCGGTCGGAGATCTAGAAGAGCGCGCGCGCGAGGTGCTCAGCGACGAGGCATTCGGCTATGTGGCAGGCGGCGCCGGCTCGGAGGCGACCGTCGCGGCGAACCTGCGCGCGTTCGCCCGCTGGGAGATCGTGCCGAGGATGCTGCGCGACGTCTCGGCCCGCGACCTCAGCTGCTCGATCCTCGGGACGAGGATGGCGGCGCCGGTGATGCTGGCGCCGGTGGGGGTGCAGTCGATCGTCCACCCGGAGGGCGAGCTGGCGGTCGGACGGGCGGCGGCGGCGCGCGGGCTTCCGTGCATCCTCAGCACGGCGGCATCGCACTCGATGGAGGATGTGGCCGCGGCGATGGGCGACGCGGCGCGCTGGTATCAGCTCTACTGGCCGAAGGACAGGGAGCTCGCGGCCAGTTTCGTCGCCCGAGCGGCGGAGTCCGGCTACGAGGCGATCGTCGTGACGCTCGACACGTGGATGCTCGGCTGGCGCCCGCGCGATCTCCAGGCCGCCTACCTGCCGTTCCTGCAGGGCGAGGGCGTGGCCAACTACTTCAGCGACCCCGTCTTCCGGGCGGCGCTCGAGTGCTCGCCCGAGGAGGACCCGGGCGCGGCGATCGGTCACTGGGCGATGCAGTTCTCAAACCCGACGGTGACGTGGGCCGACCTGGCCTGGCTGCGCGAGCAGACGGGTCTGCCGATCGTGCTCAAGGGCATCGTCCACGACGACGACGCGCGCCGCGCGCTCGATGCGGGCGTCGACGGTCTGATCGTCTCCAACCACGGTGGCCGTCAGGTCGACGGCGCCATCGCGGCCCTCGACGCCCTGCCGGGTGTGCGCGAGGCGGTCGGTGAGGATCTCCCGGTCCTGTTCGACAGCGGCATCCGGACCGGCGCCGACGTGTTCAAGGCGCTCGCGCTGGGCGCCGACGCGGTGTGCCTGGGGCGTCCGTTCGTGTGGGGGCTCGCGCTCGAAGGGCAGGCGGGCGTCGAGCACGTCCTGCGCTGTCTGCTGGCCGAGCTCGACCTGACGCTGGCGCTCAGCGGCTACACCTCGATCGCGCTCCTCGACCGCGCGGCGATGCGCCGAGGGGACTGACAGCCGGGCGATGGCCATACGCAGCGACGCGTCCGTCAAGCGCCTGACGCTGATCGCATGCATCCTGGGGTCGGGCATCGCACTGCTGGACGGGACGGTCGTCAACGTCGCGCTGCCGACCATCCAGCGAGCGCTGGGCGGCGGTCTGGCAGCTCAGCAGTGGGTCGTCAACGGCTACCTGCTGACGCTGGGGTCGCTGATCCTGGTGGGTGGGTCGCTGGGTGACCTCTACGGCGAGCGACGCATCTTCGTCCTGGGCGTGACCGGCTTCGGAATCGCCTCGCTCGGCTGCGCGGTGGCTCCGACCATCGGGCTGCTCGTCGGCGCCCGGGCGATCCAGGGTCTGACGAGCGCGCTGCTGACACCTGCTTCGCTGGCGGTGATCGTCAACACGTTCCCGGAGTCAGAGCGCGGCGGGGCGATCGGCGCGTGGACGGCTTGGGGGACGATCGCGGCGGTGCTGGGACCGCTGCTCGGCGGCGAGCTGCTGGCGATCGCCTCGTGGCGGTGGATCTTCGTGATCAACGTGCCGTTCGTGATCGCATGCGTGGCGCTCATCCGGGTCGCGATCCCGCAGGCGCCGCCGCGCGAGACGGGCGCGAGGAGCGTCGACGTGCCGGGCGCGCTGCTGTGCGCGGGAGGTCTCGGTGGCGCGGTATTCGCGCTGATCGAGCAGCCGCGGCTCGGGTGGTCGAGCCCGGGCGTGCTCGGCCCGCTGGTCGGCGGCTTCGGGCTGCTGCTGGCGTTCGTCGTCTATGAGTCGCGTGCCCGCGATCCGATGCTGCCGCTGCGGCTGTTCCGCCGACGCAACTTCTCGGCGGGCAACGTCGAGACCCTCTCGATGTACGCGGGTCTGGCGATCGTGTTCTTCTTCCTGATCCTGTTCCTCCAGCAGATCGCCGGCTACTCCCCGCTGAAGAGCGGGCTGACGACGCTGCCGGTCACGGTCGTGATGTTCCTCCTCTCACGACGCTTCGGCGCCCTGGCGGACCGCTTCGGCCCGCGCCTGTTCATGGGCAGCGGCCCATTGGTGTGCGCGGGCGGGCTGCTGCTGTTCCAGGGCATGGGAGTCCACGTCGACTACGTGCGCGACGTGCTGCCGCCGCTGTTGCTGTTCGCGCTCGGCCTGTCGATGACGGTCGCGCCCCTCACCGCGGCGGTGCTCGCCGATGCGACCAGTGCAGACGCTGGAATCGCCTCGGGTGTCAACAACGCGATCGCGCGTGTAGCCGGGCTGATGGGCACGGCCGCGGTGGGCGCGGCGGTGGCGGGCTCGTTCGTGGCCAACCTCGACTCGCGCCTGGCTCCTGTCCATCTGGGCGCGGCGGCTCGCACGGCGGTCGCCGAGGCCAAGCGCCTGCCGCTCGGCCGGCCGGATGTGCACGCGCTCCCCGCGGCCCAGGCACGGGCGCTGAGCCAGGCGGCCGACCAGGCGTCGCTGCACAGCTTCCACGTGGGCATGGCGATCGCGGCGGCCCTGCTCGCCGCGGGCGGGCTGATCGGCGCGGCCGGGATACGCAACAAGCGCGGCGAGGTGACGGCCGAGGAGTGCTCCTTGGGGCAGCTCGTCGGCACGGGCAGGGAGCTGACGGAGGGGCATCCGGCAGGCGCGCTGTAGCGGGGCGCGCCGGGGTCGTCCCGCGCGTCTGGTTTGATGATCGCGTGATGCGCAGGCGGCACCTGGCCGCAGCCGCCGTGCTTGGCTGTCTCGCGATGCCCGCTGCTGCGGCCGCGACGGTGTACTGCGTCGGCGAACCGGCATGCGTGAGCGCCGGCGGCACAAGAGGGCAGTGACGGGACGGCGCTCCAGAAAGCCTTCACGGTCGCCGCGGGACACGTGAACAGCGGCGGGCCGGATCAGGTGGTGATCGGCGCCGGGCACTTCTCGCGCGCCGGAGGCCTGGAATACAACGGCGACGAAGTGGTGATCCGCGGCGCCGGTCAGGGCTCTACCTTCCTGACGGCCCCGAGCACGCCGGGCACGGTCTTCAACGTCCAGTCCTCGCTCGGCCACGTGAGCGACCTGACGGTCGAAATCCCGTTCGGAACGAC
>JADGPO010000068.1 GCA_017882405.1 Solirubrobacteraceae bacterium
ACGTTGTTGCGCGAGCGGTTGAGCTCGATCACGCGGCAGCGCAGCGGCTGGCCGAGGAACTCGTCCAGATCCTGCACGCGGCGGATGTCGACGAGCGACGCCGGCAGGAAGCCGCGCACGCCCAGGTCGATGATCAGACCGCCCTTGACGACCTCGATCACCGCGCCCTCGACCGGCTCGCCGGACTCGGCCGCCGCCTCGATGCGCCGCCACGCCTTCTCGAAGCGGGCGCGCTTCTTGGACAGGATCAGGCGACCGTCCTGGTCCTCCTTGGTGAGAACCAGCGCGTCGACTTCCTCGCCCAACGCGACTTCGTCGCCAGGGTCGACCGACTTGCGGATCGACAGCTCGTTGGCGGGGATGACCCCCTCGGACTTGTAGCCGATGTCGACCAGGACTTCGTCGTTGTCGATCCGGACGACGTGGCCGGTCACGACGTCGCCCTCCTGGAAGGGGTGCAGCGTCGCGTCGTAGTTGGGGACGATTCGACCGTCGATCTCCAGCAGCAGACCGTCGGAGCCTTCGACGATCTTTGCGTTGGGGAGATCTGCGGGTGGCGTCAAGGTTGTGGTTGAAGACATGAGTTACCGGAGGATAGCCGTATGTGAGCCGCGATGGACAGCCCTATCATCAGCCGCCGCATGCCCACTCGCGCGACGAAACGCGGCTCCGACCGCGCTCCGCTGGACCGCGACTGCGACGTCCTGATCTGCGGAGCGAGCTTCGCGGGGCTGGCGATCGCACGCGAGCTGGCGGGAAGCGGGGCCGACGTGATGGTCGTCGATCGCTACGAGATCGGAGAGCGCCAGACTTCGGCCTGCGGGATCCCCACCGCCTGGCTGACCGCCCTGGGTCTGCAGGAGGCGATGCGGCAGACGTTCGGCGAGCTGGTGCTGCACACGCCCCACACCACGGTCCGCTACGACCTGCCATGGACGTTCTCCACCTTTGACTACCGCACCCTGTGCGGGCTGCTGGCCGCACAGGGCTCGTTCACGTTCGAGACCGCCAAGGTGCAGCGGCGCGAGGGCGACGCCGTGATCACCGATCGCGGCCCGATCCGGGCGCCGCTGATCGTCGACGCGCTCGGCTGGCGACGGGTGCTCGGCGTGGGCGCCAACGTCCAGCCGCCCGAGGCTTTGTTGTCCCGCGGGCTGGAGGTCCATCCGTTCGGCGGCGGCCAGGACCTGGAGATCTGGATCGACCGCTCCTATGTACCCGCCGGGTACGGCTGGAGCTTCCCCGCCGGCGGCGAGCTGCGGATCGGCGTCGGCTCGTTCGACCCCCGCTTCCACGTGCGCGAGCCGACCGTCCGCCTGGCGGAGGACCTCCGCGCGGACACCGTCCGCTACCAGGGCAACTGGATTCCCCATGCGCTGCGGCCGGCGACCGAGGATGGCGTGTTCTTCGTCGGCGACTCGGCGGGCCACTGCCTGCCGCTGACCGCCGAGGGGATCCGCACGGCCCTGTACTTCGGCCTGGCCTGCGGGCGCGAGCTGCGGCGCGTGGTCAACGGCGAGCAGAGCCGCGCCGAGGCGCTGGCCCGCTACCACCACTTCTCGGCCGATCACGCGCGGCCGTTTGCCTGGATGCTCCGCGTGCAGCGGCTGGTGCCGCGGATCGCCCCGGGTCTCCTGGCCCCGGCGCTGCAGGGAATGGGCGCCAAGCGGTTCGTCGATTGGTCGTTCGGGCACTACCTGGACGTCGCCCACCCGCGCTTCGCGGCGGCGAGCTCGGACCGCGGTGGGGACGCGCTGACAGCAGCGTAGGATCAGCCGCCTTCCAGCCCCCCACCAGGAGGAGTCACCTTGCAGCTACGCAGAGGGTTCATCGCCCTGGCCGCGGCCACCGCCGCCACCTCGGCCGTCGCCGCCGCCCCCGCCTACGCCCGGCAGGCCCGAACCGCCACGAGCACCGTGACCGTCGTCGAGCATCCGAACACCGACACGGAGATCCCCACCGGCGGGGGCAAGGACGTCAAGGGCAACATCCTGACGTTCGTCAACCCGGTGTTCAACCCCGCCGACACCAAGAAGGTCGGCCACGACGAGGGGTTCTGCACCCGCCTGGATCCCAAGCAGGGGATCTGGGAGTGCCTGTGGACCACGTTCCTCAAGGGCGGCCAGATCACCGTCCAGGGGCCGTTCTACGACACGAAGAACAGCATCATGTCGATCACCGGGGGCACCGGCGCGTACCGCAACGCCCGCGGACAGATGAAGCTCAAGTCGCTCAACGGCGGCAAGGAGTACGACTTCACGTTCCAGCTGAGCTGACGTTCCCGCGCCTCCGCGCCCTCCCGGGCGCGGGGGCGGGGGCGACTTATTTGGCCGACAGCCAATCGGGGCCGATGCCGGCCTCCACGGCCAGCGGCGGATCCAGCTCGTAGGCGGCGGCCATCTCGCGCACGGCGATCTCCTTGACCTGCTCGGCCTCCTCGGCGGGGCCCTCGAACAGCAGCTCGTCGTGGATCTGGAGCACCAGCTTGGACTGCAGCCCGGCTTCGGAGAGCGCCCGGTCGCAGCGCACCATGGCCACCTTCATGATGTCGGCGGCGGTGCCTTGGATGACCATGTTCACCGCGAAGCGCTCGCCCTGCTTGCGCAGGTCCCAGCGCCGGGCGCGCAGCTCGGGCACCTGGCGGCGGCGGCCGAACAGCGTCGAGACGTAGCCATGCTCGGTCCCCTGCTCGATCGTCTCCTCGATGAACCGCCCGACGGCCGGGAACCCTGCGAGATAGCGCTGGATGAACTCGTCGGCCTCCTCCTGCGGGATGTCGAGGCGATCGGCCATCCCGTAGGCCGACAGCCCGTAGACGATCCCGTAGTTGATCATCTTGGACTTGGAGCGCATCCCCGGGTCGATCTGGCCCGGCTGCACCCCGAACACCCGGCAGGCGGTGGCCGTGTGGACATCCTCGCCGCGGCGGAAGATCTCCTTGAGCACGTCCTCGCCGGCGATGTGGGCCAGCAGCCGCAGCTCGACCTGCGAGTAGTCGGCCGAGACCAGCAGGTTGCCGGGCTCGGCCACGAAGCAGGCGCGGATCTCGCGGCCCAGCTCGGTGCGGATCGGGATGTTCTGCAGGTTCGGATTGTTGGACGACAGGCGGCCGGTGGTCGCCGCGGTCTGGTTGAACGTCGTGTGCAGCCGGCTCTGGGGGTCGACCAGCAGCGGCAGAGCGTCCAGGTAGGTCTGGGCGAGCTTGGTCAGCTCCCGCCAGCGCTCGATCTTGGGGATGATCTCGTGCTCTGAGCGGATCGCCTGCAGGACCCGGGCGTCGGTTGAATAGCCGGTCTTGCCGCGCCGCTTGCGTGACAGGCCGAGCTTGCCGAACAGCACCTCCTCCAGCTGCCGGGGCGAACCGAGGGTGAACTCCTCCCCCGCCAGCTCGAAGATCTCCCGCTCCAGCGAGTCGGCCTCGGCCTTGACGCGCTCGGAGATCTCGTGCAGCCGCGCGGTGTCCAGCTTGACGCCCACCTGCTCCATCTCGCGCAGGATCCGCACGATCGGCAGCTCCACCTCCATCAGCAGGTCGGTGAGGCCGCGGCCGCGGATCTCCTCGCGCTGCCAGGCGGCCAGCGCCTGCGTCAGCCGCGCGTCGGCACCGGCGCCCTCCGGGGCGTCGGTGGCCAGCCCGCGCTCCTCGCACAGCTCACGGAACGGATACGCGCGGCGGGCGGGCTCCAGCAGATAGGCGGCGACCTCGGTGTCGTGCGCGAGGTTGGACGGCACCTCGCCCAGCGACTTGGCGTCGTGGGCGATGACCGGACGGTCGCCGACGGCGGCCACCAGGTCCTCGGGGCGGGCGCACTCGCCGGTAACGCGCTCGTCGATGCTCTCCGCGTAGACACCGAACCGCCACTGCTGGTTCTCGCCGAAGAGGGCACCCTCAGGCGTCTCGGGAGTGCGCACCGCCAGCGCCACCTCGGCATCGGCTGCAAACCGCTCGACGTCGGCCAGGGTGCCCTCGCGAACGCGCCCCGAGCCCAGCGCGCGCTCGGCCACCGGCGCGGGCGCGGCGGCGTCCGCCGATCCCAGCGCCTCCTCCAGCCGGCGCAGCGGGTCGCGCAGCTCGAACTCGCGGAACACCTCGCGCAGCCGCGAGCGATCGGGGGTCGCGGACACGAACTCGGCCACGTCCAGGCCGTCGAGCGGAATGTCTCGCTTCGCGGTCGCCAGGTGCTTGGAGACGCGGGCGTCGTCGGCGTGCTCGGTCAGGTTCTGCTTGCGCTTGGCGCCGGAGATCTCGTCGACGCGGTCGAGCACCTGCTCCAGCGAGCCGAAGCGCTGCAGCAGGTCGGCGGCGGTCTTGTCGCCGATCCCGGGGACGCCGGGGATGTTGTCCGAGGTGTCGCCCTTGAGCCCGATGAAGTCGGGCACCAGCTCGGGCGGGATCCCGTAGCGGTCGATCACCCCCTGGCGGTCGTAGACGCGCGTGTCGGTGATCCCGCGGGAGGTGGTCATGATCGAGACCTGCTCGTCGACCAGCTGGTAGGCGTCGCGGTCGCCGGTGACGACCGTGACCTCGATCGGCGGATCCTGGGTCTTCGCGAGCTCGGCGATCGAGGCGATCACGTCGTCGGCCTCGTAGCCGTCGACCCTTACGTTGCGATAGCCGAAGGCGTCGACGAGCGGCTCCAGGTGCGGCCACTGCTCGCGCAGCAGATCGGGACGGCTGGAGCGCTGGGCCTTGTACTCGGAGTAGACCTCCTTGCGCCCGCTCGAGCCGGCGTCCCAGACCACCACGGTCGCCTTCGGGCCGTAGTCGGTGAGGATCTTGACCAGCATCGAGGCGAACCCGAAGATCGCGTTGGTGGGGACGCCCCTGGAGGTCGCGATCGACTCCGGGAGGGCGAAGAACGCGCGATAGGCGAGACTGTTGCCATCGATGAGGAAGAGCTCGTCGGCCATGCTGATTTGAGCCTATCTCGCGCTCCGGGTGGCATCGCTGCAGCCAAACCTCACCCAGCCCATAAGATGGCGCTCGGGATGGCGACCACCCCCAGCGCCCAGTACAGCCTCACCCTGCGCGTCGAGATAGACCACGTGCCCGGGATGCTCGGCAAGGTAGCGTCGTCGATCGGCCACGCCGGGGCGACGATCGGCGCCGTCGACCTGGTGGCGGTCGACGAGTCGCACACGATCCGCGACATCACCGTCGAGACCGGCGACGCCGGCGACTGGCCACGGCTCACCGACGCCGTCAACGCGGTTGCCGGGGCGCGCGTCCTGGACGCCACCGACCGGACGTTCATGTTGCACATCGGGGGCAAGATCGAGCAGCACAACAAGAGCCCGCTGAAGACCCGCGACGATCTCTCGATGGCCTACACGCCGGGCGTCGCCCGCGTCTGCACGGCCATTCAGCAGGACCCCGGCAAGGCCTTCCAGTACACGATCAAGCGCAACACGGTGGCGGTCGTCTCCGACGGAACGGCGGTGCTGGGCCTGGGCGACATCGGCCCGCGGGCGGCGATGCCGGTGATGGAGGGCAAGGCGATGCTGTTCAAGGAGTTCGCCGGGGTCGACGCCTTCCCGATCTGCCTGGACACCACCGACGTGGACGAGATCGTGGCCGCCGTCAAGGCGATCGCGCCCGGCTTCGGCGGCATCAACCTGGAGGACATCTCGGCGCCCCGGTGCTTCGAGATCGAGGCACAGCTGCAGGCCGAGCTCGACATCCCGGTGTTCCACGACGACCAGCACGGAACCGCCGTCGTCACCCTGGCCGCTCTCTACAACGCGCTACGGCTGACCAGGCAGCGGATCGACGCGATCCACGTCGTGATCGTCGGGCTGGGCGCCGCCGGCATCGCCGTCTCGAACATCCTGATGGAAGCCGGGGTCCGCCACCTGATCGGCTGCGACTCTCGCGGGGCGGTGCACATGGAGCGCCCCGACTACCTGGACGGCAGCATGAGCGCGACCAAGCGCCGGCTGGCGGAGCGGTCGAACCTCGATCATCGCGACGGCCCGCCCGCCGAGGTGATCGAGGGCGCCGACCTGTTCATCGGGCTGTCCGGTGCCCGCGTGCTCCCGGCGGAGGCGCTGGCCTCGATGAACCCCGACCCGATCGTGTTCGCGATGGCCAACCCCAATCCCGAGATCTCCCCCGAGGATGCGGCGCGCTACGCCCGGATCGTTGCCACCGGCCGCTCGGACTACCCCAACCAGATCAACAACGTGCTCTGCTTCCCCGGCATCTTCCGCGGCGCGCTGGACGTGCGCGCCACCGCGATCACCAAGACGATGAAGACCGCCGCCGCCCGGGCGATCGCCGACATCGT
This sequence comes from Solirubrobacteraceae bacterium, assembly GCA_017882405.1. The sequence continues at coordinate 6,288 of JADGPO010000068.1, forward strand.
GGCCGACGACGAGCTGCGCGAGGACTACATCATCCCGTCGGTGTTCAATCGCGAGGTGGCCCCCGCGGTGGCGGCCACGGTCGCCGACGAGGCGCGAGACAGCGGCACGGCCGTGGTCGACGGGTCAGAGATGGGGTTCGCCGCCCCGGAGGGGTTGCTCACCGGTCACTAGTAGGTCTGCCGGTGCTCTTCGGGCCGCGCGGGGGATGCGATTTGGGCAACGAAGGGGGATGATAGCCCAGCAGGCCCGCGCGGATTCGCGCGTGGCGGCCGATCATCACGTTCTCGACGGCGCTCATCGCGCCGAACAGGCGAATGTTCTGAAACGTGCGGGCCCACCCCCAGCCCGGTGATCCGGTCGGGACGGGTCCGGCTCATGTCCCGGTCGCCGCGATCGAGCGCGCGGGGACGTCGATGGAGACGTCGTTGACGGCGATCAGGCCGCCGAACTCCTTGGTCACGCGGTCGACGCGCATCGCCGGCGCGGACGAGCCCACCGACTCGGCCTCGGTCCGGGTGGCGCTCACGCGCGGGTCTCGGGGACCGGGCTCACGGGGCGCCGCCCTCCACCATCTGGGCGTCCTCGGCGGCGATCTGAGAGGTCATCTCCATCCGCCGTCTTCGCTCCGGGATCAGTCCCTGCGGGCGCAGGATCATCACCAGCACCAGCAGGAAGCCGAAGATCCCGAACTCGATCGTCGACAGCGAGAAGTTGAGGCCCAGCTTCTGCGGGAGGTCGTCGAGCACGAGTCAGCCCGACATGGCCTTCCAGAACGCCAGCCGGCCGTCCAGAACCCGATAGACCCCCCAGCGCCGGATCGTCGTATCGCCGAGGTGGTCGAGGCTGTAGCTGCCGAGCACGCTGTGCCGATCACGGGTGGCGAACAGGGAGCGCGTGACTCCGGAGCGAAGCGCCGGGCGGCTGCCGTGCTCGGTGGCCCGCGAGATCGCTTCGAGCAGGAGGCCCATCGCCTCGTAGCCGAAGATCGCATCGGGCTGCCAGCCGGCGAAGCGGCGGGCGAAGGCGGCCAGGAAGCGACGTCCGGACGGGGGGTAATCATCGTTGCTCAATGTCGCCACGGTCACCACCATCCGCGCGGCCAGTGCGGGCGCCACGCCACCCTGGGCCGGGTTGAGGAACGCCGGCTCGGCCAGGCCTGCGGTCGCGAACAGCTTGACGTTGGGAAGGGCGCGACCGATCTGATCGGTGAGGGCGACAGCGTTGTTCTGGGTCAGCGCGCTGATCAGGACACAATCGGCGTGGCTCTGGTAGATCGTCTGCGCCAGGGAAGCGTAGCTGGAGGCCTTCGGGTCGTACTGGTCAGAGGCCGCCACGGGAAGATGGATCGCCGTGGCCGCCACCTGGAAGCTCATCGCCGCATCGTTGCCGTCGACCTCGCCGTCGTCGAGCACATACGTGCGCCGGCAGCCGGCGTCGTGCTGCAGCTGAGCCTGGACGACCGCCTGCACGGAGTCGTTGGGGATCACGCGGACAAACGTGCGCCGCCCCGTCGGGTAGTACTTCTGCGGCTCGCCGGGCGACGCCTCTTCTCCCCCGCGGGTGAGCCCGACGGCGGTGCTGGTCGGACTCACCTGGGGCACGCCGGCCTGGCTGAGCAGCGGGATCGAGACGGCGGTGGCGCCCGAGTTGAGGTCGCCGAGATAGGCGATCGTGCTCCGGTCCTGGATCGCCACGCGGGCGTTGGCGCTCGTCTGGCCCGGGTCCCAGCCGCCGCGGGCCGCGACGGCGTCGTTGAGCGCGCGCAGCGTGATTTGATAGCGGCCGACGCGGCCGCCGACCGCGGCCAGTGCCATCCGCGCGCCGTCCAGCGCCGCCTCGCCGCTGGAGCCCGACGGCCCCAGGAACGGCAGGCTGGTGTAGATCGTCAGGCGCGTGCCGGGCACCCGGTTTCCGGGCGGCGCCTTGCGACCCGAGCCGCAGCCGGCCAGGCCGACGGCCGCGACCACGGCGAGCAGGACGGCGCGCCCCCGGCCCGCGAGCGAGCGCCCCCGCACGCGCGACGCCACCGAGATCAACGCTGTTTGCGGGTGACCAGCCTTCCACCCGCCGGGTGAGCGATCACGAACGACGCGACGCCGGTGTCCCCGCTCGTCAGCGAGTAGGTGCCGAGAGCCGACTGGCGGTCCTTGAGGCCGCGGAAGCGCGCGACGACCTGAGCCCGGCTGTTGGCGTTCGCGCCGAGGCCCTTGAGGACCGCCAGCAATGCCGACATCGTCTCGTATCCGTAGATCGCCTGCGGCTGCGGAGCGTGGCCGTAGGTGGATTGGAAGGCCGAGGTGAAGGCCTTCGCCGGGGCGCTCTGCCCGGCCGCCGGCACCCCCGGGGAGGACACATACAGGTTCTTCTGCGCGGCGGGGCTCAGTCCGGCCACGAAGGTGTCGTCGTACAGCGCCGAGGGCACGAACAGCTTGGCGCCGGGGTTGGAGGTGGCCATCTGGTCCAGCGCCTGCTTGGCATGCGGGCCCTCCACCGCGCCGTAGAAGACCCCGTTGGCGTCGCCGGCGGACGAGGCGAGCGTCAACCCCGCCGTGCGAGCGTCCTGGCGGACCTCGTCGGCCACCGACGTGCCGTAGGTGGTCCCGTCGCTGGAGACGAACAGCTTGGAGACGCGCAGAGCCTGCATGTCTCCCACCAGCGCCTTTGCCTCCGCCGCGGTGGTGGGGACGACCCGTGCGAATGTGTGGTGATAGGTGCCGTTGGCCGGGTAATAGTGGTTCGGCGAATCGCTCACCGCCGGCGTGGCCTGGGTCAGGTAGATGGCCGTGTCGGACGGACTGAGCTGGAGCAGACCGACCTGGTTGGTGATCTGCAGCGAAACGCCCGAGGTGCCGGGCGCGATCTCGCCCAGGTACGCGATCGCCTTCTTGTCCCGGACCGCCGCACGGGCACTGGCCGAGATCTCGTTGCCGTGGACGCCGATCAGCTCGACCGTGAACGAGCCGGCCTTGGAACCCGCCTGCTTGAGCGCCAGCTTCTCGGCGTCGAGCACGTCACTGGACACCGTGTCGGCGGCGCCCGGAGGCTGCGCGGCCACCACGTGGAGGGTCGAGCCGGTCACGGTGACCGTCGATTTGGACGGAGTGGCCGTCGAGGAGCAGCCGCTCAGGGCCAGCGCCAGCGCGCCCAGACAGGCACACAACCACGGCCCCCGCCCATGTAGCAGCCCCACGGCGGCCAACTCAGGAAAAGGGGTCTAGTCCCGCCGGCCAGGCAGGAATGGGAGCAGGTTGCGGACGCCGATCGCGATCAGGACCATGACGATGGCGATCAGGACAGCGTCCAGCCCGCTCACGTTGAGCGCCCAGATGATGATCCAGATGCAGAGGCCGACGGTGGTGGTGAGGACGAGGCCCATCGGTTGGAGATCCTAACCAACCGAGGACGCGGAGAGCGCTGCGGAGAATCCGCGCACCAACTCGGCGACGGCGTGGGCGGGATCCCGTGCCTCCCCCGCCGCCCGCACCAGGCGGCTGCCTACGATCACCCCGTCGGCGCCGGCGGCGGCCGCGGCCGCCGCCTGCTCAGGGGTGCCGATCCCGAAGCCGATCGCGACCGGGACCTCGGCGTGCTCGGCCGCGCGGGCGATCACCGACTCCAGCTTGCCGTCGCCTCCCGTCCGTTCGCCGGTCGTGCCGACCACCGAGACGGTGTAGAGAAAGCCGGTGGCGCTGGCGCCGATCTCGGCCAGTCGAGTCGCCGGCGTGGTCGGCGCCACCAGCGGCACGAACGCCAGCCCGCGCGCCCGGCAGGCGGCGCGGGCCTCGGTCGCCTCCTCCAGCGGCAGGTCGGGCACGATCAACCCGCTGACCTCGGCCGCGACCAACTCGTCGAGGAAGCGCTCCAGACCGCGGGCGAGGATCGGGTTGGCGTAGCACATGAGGATCACCGGCAGGCGGCCGGAGATCGCGCGCGCCACCTCAAGCACCGCCGGCAGCGTCGCTCCGGCCGCCAGCGCGGTCGTTGCGGCCGCGTGGATCACCGGTCCGTCGGCCAGCGGGTCGGAGAACGGGACACCCAGTTCGACCAGGTCCGCGCCGGCGTCGGCGTAAGCCTCAGCGATGGCGCGCGAGGCCTCCAGATCGGGAAAACCCCCCATCAGGTACGGCATCAGCGCGGCTCGGCGTCCGTCCGCGCGCGCGCCGGCGAACGCCTCGGCGATCCGCTCCACCCCGTCCGCGACCGCCATCACACCTCGGCCAGCGCGGCCAGCGCCTCCGCCAGGTCCTTGTCTCCCCGGCCCGAGAGGCAGACCAGGTCCAGCTCGCTGTGGGGGTTCTCCAGCGCCCACGCCAGCGCGTGGGCGCTCTCGAGCGCCGGAATGATCCCCTCCAGCCGCGCCGTGCGCGCGAAGGCGGCCAGCGCCTCCCGGTCGGTGACCGCCACGTACCGCGCGCGACCCTGATCGCGTAGCCAGGCGTGCTCAGGACCGCTCCCCGGGTAATCGAGGCCGGCCGAGATCGAGTGCGCCTCCAGGATCTGCCCGTCCTCATCCTGCATGATCGCCGAATAGGCGCCGTGCAGAACGCCGGCGCGGCCCGCGGCGGTCAGCGGCGCGCCGTGGCGCCCCGAGTCCAGCCCCTCCCCCGCCGCCTCGACCCCGATCAGCTCGACGCCCTCGTCCTCGACGAACGGGGTGAAGATGCCGATCGAGTTCGAGCCGCCGCCGACGCAGGCGATCACGCGCTGAGGCAGGCGGCCCGTCGCCGCCAGCACCTGCGCGCGGGCCTCGTCGCCGATCACCCGCTGCAGGTCTCGCACCAGCGCCGGATACGGCGCCGGGCCGACGCACGAGCCGATGATGTAGTGCGTCGTCTCGACGTTGGCGACCCAGTCGCGGATCGCCGCCGAGACGGCCTCCTTGAGCGTGCGGGCGCCCGCCTGGACCGGCTCGACGCGCGCTCCGAGGAGGCCCATCCGGTCGACGTTGGGCTTCTGGCGGCGCATGTCCTCGGTGCCCATGTAGACCACGCACTCCAGGTCCAGGAGCGCGCAGGCGGTCGCCGAAGCCACCCCGTGCTGGCCGGCGCCGGTCTCGGCGATGATCCGCCGCTTGCCCATCCGCCGGGCCAGCAGCGCCTGTCCGAGGGCGTTGTTGATCTTGTGGGCGCCGGTGTGGTTGAGGTCCTCGCGCTTGAGATACACCGGGTGGCCGGCGGCCTCGGAGAGGCGCGAGGCTCGGTACAGGGGCGACGGGCGGCCCACGTAGTCGCGCAGGAGCCCGTCGAGCTCGGCTCGGAACTCCGGATCCTCGCGCGCGTCCACCCAGGCCGATTCCAGCTCGCTCAGGGCCGGCATCAGGGTCTCGGGCACGTACTGGCCGCCGTAGGGACCGAAGCGATGCTCGACCGCCGTATTCACGCGGCCGGCTCCGCGACCGCTTGCCCACTCACCGCCGCCGCGAACGCGGTCAGCTTCTCGTGGTCCTTGTGGCCCGGGGAAAGCTCGACCCCGCTGGCCACGTCGACGGCGTAGGGATGTGCGGTGGCGATCGCCTCGGCGACGTTGCCCGGGTTCAGGCCGCCGGAGAGGATCACCGGGACACTCGCGCCGTGCGCCGCGGCCAGCTCCCAGGAGAAGGTCTCACCGCTGCCGCCGCGTACCCCGGTCACGAAGCTGTCGAGCAGGTGGAAGTCGGTGTGGAACGGACCCAGCGCCTGGATGTCGGCGCGGCTGCGCACCCGTCCCGCCTTGATCACCCGGCAGCCGGTGCGCCGAGCGGCCTCTCCGCAGAAGGAGGGACCCTCGTCGCCGTGCAGCTGCAGCACGGTCAGCCCGATCTCGTCGGCCGAGCGCGTCAGCAGCTCGAGCGTGGGGTTGACGAACACCCCCACGATCTCCACGTGTCGGCGGTGGGCGGCGGCGATCTCGGTCGCGACCCCCAGCCGGCAGCGGCGCGGCGAGGCCGGCCAGAGGATCATGCCCACTGCCCAGGCGCCGGCAGCTACGGCGGCGTCGGCGTCGTCACGGTCGGTGATGCCGCAGAACTTGATCTTGGGCGGGGCGATCGGGTCCACCCCCACATCGTACGAACACCGGAGCGGCGAGCCGCGCGCGTCAGCCTCCTGAGCGTCTGGACCCCAGCTAAACGAGGATTCCCGAAAGCTCCCGGCAGGCTGCCTCGACGTCGGGGGAGCGCATCAGCGCCTCGCCGATCAGCACCGCGTCGACACCGGCGCCGGCCAGTCGCTCGAGGTCCGCGTGCGTGCGCAGACCGGACTCGGAGACGACCGTCGTACCCGCTGGCACATCGGCCAGCAGGTCGTGGGTGCGGTTGACGTCGACCTTGAGCGTCGTCAGGTCGCGGTTGTTGATCCCGATCACCTCCGCTCGCAGGTCGGCGGCGACGGCCAGCTCGGCCGCATCGTGGACCTCCACGAGCACGCCGAGGCCGAAGCCCTGGGCCTGCCCGTAGAGCGCGGCCAGCTGGTCCGGCTCCAGGGCGGCCACGATCAGCAGGATCGCGTCGGCGCCGGCCGCCATCGACTCCACCACCTGGTAGGGGTCGACGACGAAGTCCTTGCGGAGGATCGGCAGCGAGGCGGCACCGCGCGCGCGGCGCAGGTCGTCCAGCGTGCCGCCGAAGCCCACCCTTTCGGTGAGCACCGAAAGGGCGGCCGCACCACCCCGCTCGTAGGCGCCGACGACGTCCTCCAGCTCCAGATCCTCGCGGATCGCGCCCGCCGACGGCGAGCGACGCTTGATCTCCGCGATCAGCGCCACCGCTGGCCCGCCAC
>JADGPO010000069.1 GCA_017882405.1 Solirubrobacteraceae bacterium
CACGGGGTCTGCCAGCGGCCGCGGCGACTGACGCTGCTCAGGCTGGCATGGCGTTCGCGGCGAAACCAGGGTAGAGTTGCTTGCCAATGTCCAGGTGGGTCTACGACTTCGCTGACGGCTCCAGGGACATGCGAGACCTGCTCGGGGGCAAGGGCGCCAATGTCGCCGAGATGACTCGGGTGCTGGGGCCTGACCGCGTCCCCGCGGGGTTCACGATCACCACCGAGGCCTGCGTGGAGTACATGAAGGCCGATCGCGAGGAGCCCGAGGGCATGGCCGAGCAGGTCGCCGAGGCACTCCAGCGGCTGGAGGAGCGCGCGGAGAAGACGCTCGGCAGCGGCGAGGACCCACTGCTGGTCTCGGTGCGCTCGGGCGGCCGCGAGTCGATGCCGGGCATGTTGGACACGGTGCTCAACCTGGGACTCAACGATGATTCGGTGCAGGCTCTGGCGCGGGCAAACGGGAACGAGCGCTTCGCGTGGGATTCCTACCGGCGCTTCGTACAGATGTTCAGCAACGTCTCGCAGGGGATCGCCGGCGAGCGCTTCGAGGACACGATCCAGGCCGCCAAGGACGACCGGGGCGTCAGCGACGACACCGAGCTCGACGTCGACGCGCTGCGGGAGCTGACTGACGCGTTCAAGGACATATACAAGGAGGAGACGGGCGAGGACTTCCCCCACGACCCCCAAGAGCAGCTGCGTCTCTCGATCCACGCGGTCTTCGACTCGTGGCTGGGCGATCGCGCGGCCGAGTACCGGCGTCAGAACCGGATCCCCGACGACTGGGGCACGGCTGTCAACGTCCAGCAGATGGTGTTCGGCAACAAGGGCGACACGTCGGGGTCCGGGGTGGTCTTCTCGCGCGACGAGGTGACCGGCGCGCCGGAGCCGAGCGGTGACTTCCTGCCCAACGCGCAGGGCGAGGACGTCGTCTCCGGGGCGCGCACCCCGCGTGATATCGCCGAGATGCAGGACTGGATGCCCGAGGTCCACAAGCAGCTGATGGAGATCCTGCGCACGCTCGAGGCCCATTACGGGGACATGCAGGACACCGAGTTCACGGTGGAGGACGGGAGGCTGTACATGCTGCAGACGCGCAACGCCAAGCGCCCCGCCCAGGCGGCCGTGCGCTTCGCGGTCGACGCGGTCTCCGAGCAGCTGCTTTCCCGCGAGCGGGCGCTGCAGACGATCGACCCAAGCTCGCTGGACGCGCTGCTGCACCCCACCTTTGACCCGCACGCCGAGTTCGAGGTGCTGGCCTCCGGGGTCAGCGCCTCGCCGGGAGCGGCGAAGGGCGCGATCGTGTTCACCGCCGCCGACGCGGTGGCGGCCGCCGAGGACGGCCGCGACGTGATCCTCGTGCGCCCGTTCACCGACGCCGAGGACGTGGCCGGCTTCTTCGCCGCCAAGGGGATCCTCACCTCCGAGGGCGGGAAGGCGTCGCACGCCGCCCTCGTGGCGCGCGGGATGGGCCGCCCGGCGGTGGTCGGCGCCCAGGCGCTTCAGATCAACCTGGAGTCAAAGACGGTGTCGGTCGACGGCACGCACCTGCACGAGGGCGACGCGATCGCGATCGACGGCACCAGGGGCTGGGTGACCACCGACGACGTGCCGCTGGTGCAGGCTCACGTGGACGAGAACTTCCAGCAGGTGCTCGAGTGGGCCGACGAGCTGCGGCGGATGGACGTGCGAGCCAACGCCGACACCCCAGAGGACGCGCGCCGCGCACGCGAGCTGGGCGCGCAGGGCATCGGGCTGTGCCGCACCGAGCACATGTTCATGGCCGAGGATCGCCAGCCCAAGATGCGCGAGATGATCATGGCCCATGACGTCGCCTCCCGCCGCGAGGCGCTCGCCGAGCTGTTGCCGCTCCAGCAGCAGGACTTCGAGGGGTTGTTCGAGGCGATGGCCGGCCTGCCGGTGACCGTGCGCCTGCTCGATCCCCCGCTGCACGAGTTCCTGCCCAACGCCGAGGACCTTGCCGCCCACGTGGAGCGCGCCCGGATCGAGGAGTCATACGACCTCGGGCGACTCGAGCGGCTGCTGGAGCGCGTGCACGAGATCGCCGAGGAGAACCCGATGCTCGGCACGCGCGGCTGTCGGCTGGGCATCCTGTATCCCGAGATCTACGAGATGCAGGTTCACGCGATCCTGCGCGCCGCCAAGGCGGCCCCCGAGCCGCCCCATCCCGAGATCATGATCCCGCTGGTCGACTACGAGCACGAGATCGAGATCATGCGCGAGCTGGTGGTGCGCATCGGCGAGCAGGAGGGGCTGACCGTCGGCGATGACTACACGGTGGGCACGATGATCGAGCTGCCGCGGGCGTGCTTCGTGGCCGACCGGATCGCCAAGTTCGCCGACTTCTTCTCGTTCGGGACCAACGACCTCACCCAGACCGCGCTGGGCTTCTCGCGCGACGACGTGGAGTCCAAGTTCGTGCCCGCCTACATGGAGCGCAAGATCATCGACCGCAGCCCGTTCGAGACGATCGACAAACCCGGCGTCGGCTGGCTGGTGCGACTCGGCGCGTGGGTCGGGCGCGAGTCCCATCCGGGTCTGAAGCTGGGGGTCTGCGGCGAGCACGGCGGCGACCCGGAGTCGATCGAGTTCTTTCACCAGGCTGGCCTGGACTACGTCTCCTGCTCGCCCTACCGGGTCCCGATCGCCCGGATCGCGGCCGCCCAGGCGGCGATCAAGTACCCGATCGGCCGCTGGGACTGACCGCTCTCGAGAGCCGCCCGCCGCCGCGGTCCTGCGCCGCGGGCACGGGCTCGCCCGCGGCCTGAAGCGGCGCCACCCCGCGCTGGTAGAGCAGCCCCCAGGCGCTCGACCGCCACGGCAACGTGCTGGGCACCTCGAAGACGATCAAGGGGGGCTCGTAGCCGGCTGTAACTCGCGGCGGTTCAGGAGCCCAGTTCGGCCTGCAGGCGGCCGAGTATCTGACCGTAGATGCGGCGCAGTCCCGCCGGCGCGAAGCGCCGTTCGAAGAAGCCACCGATCCCGCCCGCCCCGTCCCACGAAGCCTCGATCGTGACCGCGCTCTGACCGGAGGCCGGCATCACCGTCCACGTGCAGACGAACGACGACATCTGGTCCCGCTCCTCCAGGCCGCCCTCGCGCTCGTGGACGTGCAGGCGGTAGTCGCGCTCGCGCCCTCCGGCGGCGAAGTGATACGCGTACACCGTCCCGTCGCCCTTGCCCCCCTGCTCGACCCGATAGGCGCTGTAGTTGTCGGTGAGGATCCGCTCGCGGGCGTCGCGGTAGTCGCGCAGGAACCCGAGCACCCGATCGGGTGCCACCGGCATCGGCGCGCTGGCCCGTGCAACGACCTTGGACATCGATCGATTGTGACAGCGCGCGGTGACGAGCGGACGCGCTGCCCAGCACGACGGGTACGGTGTCGGGCATGCTCGCCGCCTACGCTTCCGCGATCGATCCCGACGACCCGCTGAGCGGCCTCGTCGTCGGCGATCGCCCCGACCCCGAGCCGTCCGACGGCTGGACCACGATCACCGTCAAGGCCGCCGCGCTCAACCACCACGACCTGTGGTCGCTGCGCGGCGTCGGCCTGAAGGCCGAGCAGCTGCCGATGATCCTCGGCTGCGACGCCGCCGGACTGGACGAGGACGGCAACGACGTCGTCGTCCACGCCGTGATCACCGACGATGACTGGCGCGACGACGAGACGCTCGACCCCAAACGCTCGCTGCTCTCCGAGCGCTATCAGGGAGCGCTGGCCGAGCAGGTGGCCGTGCCGCGTCGAAACGTCGTTCCCAAGCCGCCCGAGCTGTCCTTCGAGCACGCCGCCTGCCTGCCCACGGCGTGGCTGACCGCCTATCGGATGCTGTTCACGCGCGGGGACGTGGTGCCGGGCATGACCGTGCTCGTCCAGGGCGCGGGCGGAGGGGTGGCCACCGCGCTGACCGTGCTCGGCAGCGCCGCCGGGGTCCGGGTGTGGGTGACCAGCCGCTCGCCGGAGAAGCGCGAGCAGGCGCTCGCGCTGGGGGCCGACCGGGCGTTTGAGTCCGGCGAGCGCCTCCCCGAGCGCGTCGACGCGGTGATGGAGACAGTCGGCCAGGCCACCTGGCAGCACTCGATCCGCTCGCTCAAGCCCGGCGGCAAGCTGGTCGTCTCGGGCGCCACCTCGGGACAGGCCCCGCCCGCCGAGCTCAATCGCGTGTTCTTCCTGCAGCTGTCGGTGGTCGGCTCGACGATGGGCACCCGCGACGAGCTCCAGCGCCTGATCCGCTTCTGCCTGGAGCGCGACATCCGGCCGGCGGTGCACGCCACGATGCCGCTCGCCGATGCCCGCGAGGGCTTTCAGGCGATGCAGGACGGCGATCACGTCGGCAAGATCGTCTTCACCACCTGACGCGTCGCGCGCTCAGAAGGTGATCAGCAGCCGGCCGCGCACGCCGCCGGCATCCATCACGCGCTGGGCCTCGTGGGCCTGCTCGGGCGGGTACTCCCCGGCCACCCTCAGGTGCAGGCGACCGGCGGACGCCAGCTCGCGCAGCTGCTCCAGCCAGTCGGTGCGCTCCAGCACCTCGCGCACCCACACCGGGTGAACCTCGATGTCCCGCTCGGTGGCCGCGCTCTCGTCCCAGCCGCGCACCACCACCATCCCGCCGCCGTCACGGATCGCGCCGAACGCCTCGCGTCCCAGCAGGGCCGTGTCATAGACGGCGTCCACGCCCTCAGGCTCAACCGCGCGCACGGCGCCGGCGAAGTCGTCCGAGCGCGCCAGCACCACGTCGGCTCCGAAGGAGCGCACCAGCTGCTGATCCTCGGGCTTGGCGTCGGCCAGTATCCGCAGGCCTCGCTCGTGGGCCAGGGCGATCACGTATGACGCGAGGATCCCGGCGCCGCCGGTGACCGCCAGCGTCTCGCCCGCGTCCAGGCCCAGCAGCTCCAGGCCCCGCAGCGCGGTGAGGCCGTTCATCGGCAGCGTGGCGGCCTGCTGGACGGTGGCGCCGTCCGGCACTGGGACGACCGAGGCGGCGGGGACGACGATCAGCTCGCACTGCGCGCCCCCATCGGTGCGGCGCGGGCTGACGGCGGCCATCACCGTGTCGCCGACCGCCAGGCACTCGACGCCCGGACCGACCGACTCGACCGTGCCCGCGGCGTCCATCCCCGGCGTCCACGGCCCCGGCAGGTCTCCGCCGCCGCGCTCTCGCAGCCCGCTGTCGGTGGGGTTCACGCCGGCCGCGGCCACGGCGATGCGGACCTCGTTCTCCCCCGGCTCGCGCACTACGCGGTCGATCAGGGTGACGACCTCGGGCCCTCCGGGTTCGTGGATGCCGACCGCGCGCGCCATGCCGACTCAGCCTATCCGGAACGAGGCGTGCAGCTCGCCGTCGGCTCCCACGATCCAGCGCCGGTCGCCGGAGCGCAGCACGCGCTTGTCGCCGGGCTGAGCCGGCGTGCGGTACTCGAGCTCCACGTCGAGGCGCTCGGGCTCGGGGCCGGCGAGCAGCTCCTCCTCCAGCGGCGCCCAATAGGCGGCGTTGTTGACGTGGTCGGCGATATCGCACTCGGTGGCACGGAAGTTCCAGGGCGTCCCGCCCTCGGTCGACTCGGGCGCGGGATGGCGCAACCGGTGACTGACCTTGCGGTCGGGCGCGCCGCCGTAGATGTCGATCTCCGACGCGCTCAGCGGCGTCGGGACCCAGCGCTCGGTGTCCAGGTGGACCCACAGCGAGACCGCCTGCACGATCGCGCTCGTCTCTCCCACCACGACCACGTCGGTGCGCCGCTCGGCCCACATCCGGCCGATGCCGCTGCAGAACGTCGTCAGCTCGAAGCGCTCGCCGAAGCGCGGGAAGCGGTTGACGCGGATCCGGCTGCGGCGTACCACCCACACCGCCGCCTGTGCCACCCCGGCATCCTCGACGTCGGCATAGGCCACGTCCTGCAGCCAGCACGCGATCGCATCCAGCCGCACCCGGCCCGTGGGCGCGCAGTCGGCGAAGCCCGGCGCGCGCCGGTGGCTGTAGGCGCGCACCCCCTCGGGCCGCTGCTTCAGCTCATCGGGCTCGGCGAGCAACCTAGTGGCCCATCCTGGATCGCGCGCCAAACTCGCTCGCCGTTGGCGGGCATGTCGATGTGGCGCACGCCGAGATGGGAGACGGCGTCGATCACGGCGTTCAGCGCCGCCGGCGTGGCGCCGATCGTGCCCAGGTCATCGACGTAGCGCCCCTTGCCCGTGAGGAAACGAGGGTCCTCGCGGCGGCGGACTCGCTGACCGATCATCGGCCGCGCATGGCGTCAAGGATCCAGGCGATGAACACTCCCTGGAAGGGGAGCCGCGCCCACAGTGAGACGGCGCCGCCCGGGATCGCCGGGAAGTCCTCGGCGTTGATCGCCATGTGCAGGTTGGCGGGGAACACGCCGATCATCGTGGCGATCAGCCACCAGCCGGCCAGCCGGCGGCGGGCGGGGACCATGATCCCCACGCCGCCGGCGATCTCCGCCGCGCCGGTGAGGTAGACCATCGCCTCGGGGGCGGGCACCCAGGGCGGCACGATCTTCCGATACGTCCCGGGGATGACGAAGTGCATGACGCCGGCGAACACGAAGAACGGACCCACGAGCTGGCGGAGCGTGCGCATCGGCGGCACGCTAGCGCAGACCTCAGGGCGCCGGTAGAGTCGGCCGATGGAGCACGAGGAGCATCCGTCCGCGGAGGCTCAGGCGGCGCCGCCGGGGAGCGTCGCGACGGTGCAGATCGGGGATCCGTCCGCCCTGGCGATGGCCGTCGACGCAGCCCGGCCGTCTCGGCCGCTGACACCGGCTCGCCTGCTCGGGCTCCAGCGGACCGTGGGGAACCGTGCCACCAGGCGGCTGCTCGCCCGGGATGCGCAGCGGGTCCCCGGCCCGAGCGGGGAGCCGGCCTCCGAGGCCGAGGCGGTCCAGTTCGCCGGCAGGCTGGCCCCGCGGGCCGGGACGGCGTCGCTGACGAGCGAGTACTACACGCTGTTTCGCTTCCTCGTGAAGACGTATCTGCCGGCGTTCTGGCAGCGGCTGGGCAGGGACTGGACCTTCGACTCCTATCCGTATCAGACGTTCACCTTCCGGATCATGCAGACTCCCAAGGGGGAGCTGATCGGCATCGGGCCCGCCGTCTTGAGCCGCATCGCCGCCGGTGAGCTGCGCAACGTCGTGACCGAGCTGGAAGGGACGCTGAAGCGCCTGCTGCCGACGCCGATCGGCTTTCAGGAGGCGCTGATCGAGGGGGCCCAGATCCTGCATCCGAAGTTCGGCCTGGCAGGTGGCAACCAGGCGGGGCCGGATCCCGGCGACGGGTACGACGCCGGCGAGTGGGATGAGCTCCCCACGCCGCGCGGCGTGCTGCAGTGCAAGCTCAACATCGAGCCGTGGGCGGCGATGAAGCACCTCGTCGACAACGTCATCGACGATGTCTCGGTTCCGAAAGCCGGAGGAGGGACGACCAAGTGGTCGACCGACTGCTTCGAGTTCGTCGTCCTGCTGCGCATCTATGCCTTCTGGCGCAGCATGGCCAGGGCGGAGTTCAACAAGCGCTTCGCTCGGTTCCAGCTCGGATTCTTCGCCAAGACGAACCTCGTCTGGAAGCCGCTGATCGTCGCCACCAAGCCCGGTGAGGCGCCGTTTCGCTGGGGCGAGGAGACCTCGAAGCAGACCAGCGCGGGTCTCTCCTTCGATCAGAAGAGGATCCCGGTGGGCAAGACGTGGAGGCAGCTGCTGGCCGATGCCCCGATCGGAACCCAGGTGATCTGGTCCAACAAGGACGCGACCGCCCAGTGCACCAAGGACGCCAACCTGTCCTTCTGCGCGTACATGAACGAGAACACGACGAAGGTCGGCGACGGCAAGTACGCCGCCCACCCGTTCGGCGTCGTCGATGAGCATACGATCGTGACCGAGATGGCCAAGGCCGTCGTCGGCGACCCGATCCCCCGGGGCTACATCCAGAAGAACATCTTCATCTCGGCGATGCGGCAGCCGGGCGACTGACGCTCGCGTAGGTCTTCAGCTCGGCGTCTCGCTGCGGAGTCCCTGACAGGTCCTCGCTTCCGACACGCCTCTTACAGAGCTCATAGTGATGGCTTCGCCGCGCGGGCCAAGCTTTCAGACCATGACCCTCACCGCGCCCGCCCCGGCCGTCCTCGCCGCCCCGCCGATCGACGCCCGCCCGCCCGCGCGCATCGACATCGTCGTTCCCGTATACAACGAGCAGGAGGTGCTTGAGGACTCGATCCGCCGCCTGCACGACTACTGCAGCGCCGAGCTTGACCACGACTGGCGGATCGTGATCGCCGACAACGCCAGCACGGACGCCACGCTGCCCCTCGCCCGCGAGCTGGCCGCCGCGCTGGAGCGCACCGCCGTTCTGCACCTGGAGCGCAAGGGCCGCGGCCGCGCGCTGCGAACGGCGTGGTCGGCCAGCGACGCCGACGTGCTGTGTTACATGGACGTCGATCTGTCGACCGACCTGCGCGCGCTGCCGCCGCTGATCTCGGCCCTGGCCAGTGGCCACAGCGAGGTGGCGACCGGCACCCGGCTGGCCCCCGGCTCCCGAGTGGTCCGCGGGCGCAAGCGCGAGCTGATCTCCCGGTCCTACAACCGGCTGTTGCGCGTGACCCTGAAAGCCCGCTTCTCCGACGCCCAGTGCGGCTTCAAGGCGATCCGCGCCGACGCCGCCCGCCGGCTGCTCCCGCAGATCGCCGACCAGGGCTGGTTCTTCGACACCGAGCTGCTGATCTGCGCCCAGCGCCACGGGATGCGGATCCACGAGGTGGCGGTCGACTGGATCGACGATCCCGACTCGCGCGTCGACATTCTCTCCACCGCGCTCGGCGACCTGCGGGGCGTTCTCCGGATGCGCTTCGCCACCGCGCTGCCGCGCTTTCTGGCGATCGGCGTGGTCTCCACCCTCGCCTACGTGCTGCTGTACCTGGCGCTGCGCGGCTGGCTGGGCGCGACCGGTGCCAACGCGCTGGCGCTGGCCCTGACCGCGGTGGGCAACACGCAGGCCAACCGGCGCTTCAGCTTCCGGGTCCGCGGGCGCGCCGGGCTGCTGCGCCAGCACGCCGCCGGCGCGCTGGTCTACCTGCTGGCGCTGGGCCTCACCGACGGCGCCCTGCGGCTGCTCGGCGCAGTGGACCCTCGTCCAGGCCGGCTGCTGGAGGTGGTCGTGCTGGTGGCAGCCAGCGCCGTGGCCACGATCACGCGCTACGTGGCCCTGCGCAGCTGGGTGTTCGCCGGCGCCGGCCCGGGAGCGCGCGTGCTGCGGACGATTCCGCGCTAGGTGATTGCTTCCTCCGCCGGGCATGGCAAATCGCGCAACCCGCCGATCCCCTGGTCCGAGGACCGGTCTCAGACGGCGCCGCCCGCCGCGGCCGCCACCGCGGCCAGCAGCTGGGCCATCGCCTCCAGCGTCTGCGCGTGGGCGCCCGCCGCGTAGCGATCAGCCAGCGTCCGCGGATCCTCGTAGCCGACGTTGACGCCGTCCTCGCCGGCCCACACGAGCATCCGCAGCGGCAGCTCGATGCCGATCCGGGGATCGTCCTGCATCAGCGCCGTGCCCGCCCTCGGGTTGCCGAACACCAGCACCTGCTCGTCGGCCAGCTCCAGCCCGACCTCCCGGGCGGCGGCGGCATGGTCGATGCGGGCGAACACCGTCAGCCCACGGGCCTGGACGGCCTTGATCAGCCGCCGCATCGTCTCGGCGTGGTCATGGGCGCTGCGCTGGACGATCACGCCAGCAGCTCCTCGAAGCGCTGCAGCCCCGCCTCGATCCGCGGCAGGGCAGCCGCGTAGGAGATCCGCAGGTGCTCGTCGGCGTGCTCGCCGAACGCCGAGCCGGCCAGGACGGCGACGCCCTGCTCGACGAGCAGCCGCTCGGCCAGCTGCGCTCCGGTGAAGCCCGTGCCCGACACGTCAGGGAAAGCGTAGAACGCTCCCCGTGGAGCGCGGCACGTGACACCGGGCAGCGCGTTGAGCCCGGCTACGACGGTGTCGCGGCGCGTGCGAAACGTGTCGACCATGGTGCGCACGTCGTCCATGGGCCCGGTCAGGGCGGCCACGGCGCCGCGCTGCACGAACGGCGGCACGCACGACGTGCAGTTGACGAAGAAGCGGGTCAGCGGCTCGCGCAGCGGCTCGGGGACCGCCGCGAAGCCGCAGCGCCAGCCGGTCATCGCGAACGTCTTGGAGCAGCTGTCGACGAGCACGATCCGCTCCCGCAGCGAGGGCACAGAGGCGAGGCTGGGTGCCGGCACGTCGTACAGGATCTTCGCGTAGACCTCGTCCGCGAGAATCCAGGCGTCAGTGCGTTCCAGCACCTGCGCGACCGCGGCCAGCTCGTCGCCCGACATCACCGCGCCGGTCGGGTTGTTGGGCGAGTTGAGGATCACCAGCCGCGTGCGCGCGCCGATCAGCGCGGCCAGCTCGTCGGGATCGACGGCGAAGCCGGTCCGCGCGCGCAGCGGCACGGGCACCGGGGTCCCGCCCGCCCACGAGATCGCCGAGCGGTAGATCGGAAAGCCGGGATCGGGATACAGCACCTCGTCGCCCGCGGCCGCGCAGGCGAGGATCGTGAAGAACAGGAACGGCTTGGCGCCGGTGGCCACCAGCACCTCCTCAGGCTCGATCGCCAGCCCCCGCGGGCGCGCCAGGTACTCGGCGGCCGCCGCTCGCAGCTCGGGGATTCCCGGCGCCGGGCAGTACCCGGTCTCCCCGGCGCGCATCGCCGCCTCGGCCGCCGACACCACGTGCGCCGGGGTTGGGAAGTCCGGCTCGCCGATCTCCAGATGCACCACGTCGGTGCCCTGGCGCTCCATCGCCCGCGCCCGAGCCAGCACCTCGAACGCCGACTCGGTGCCGAGCCCGGCGACGCCGGGGGCCAACGGCGGTACTAGGTTCATGCACGTGAGTATGCAGTCCGCTCCTCCGGCGCCGCCCCCCGAAGCGGGCCCGAAGCCGGCGCCGTCATCGAGGCGCGGGCGCAGCTGGGGTCCGAGGCGTCCGAAGCCGAGCACCGCGGTGGCGATCGCCTACGTGAGCGGGATCTTCATGACCGCGATGGACATGCACATCGTCAACGTGGCGCTGCCGACCCTGCGCCGCGCCTTCGACGCCCCCCTCTCCGACGTCCAGTGGACGGTGATCGCCTACCTGCTGACGCTGGCGGTGCTGATCCCGGCCTCGGGCTGGATCGGCGACAAGATCGGCACCAAGCGCACGTTCCTGTTCGCGCTGGCCGTGTTCACGATCGCCTCGGCGCTGTGCGGCGCCGCCCATAGCCTCGGCCAGCTGATCGCCGCCCGCGCGCTGCAGGGTGTCGGCGGAGGCATGCTCACCCCGACGGGGACGGCGA
>JADGPO010000070.1 GCA_017882405.1 Solirubrobacteraceae bacterium
GTAAACGCCCGTCGTTACAGGCGATCCGTCGGCGCCGCTGGCCTCGCAAGACGTTCCGGCGCGGGTAGGCGGGACGTCTGAGGACGTCCTGGGACGAGTACCTGCAAATACGGGGTTTTGAGCGTCCTGGGCATCAGCCGGTGACGATGGTGTCGTCGGTTGGCTGGGGGGACGCGAACGCCTCGGCGACGAGGGCGGCGTCCTCGGCGCGGGGCGCGAAGTGTAGGTACCGCATTGTGGTCTGGATGTCGGCGTGGCCCATCCACTCCTGGACGCGGCGGATGTCGGCCTTGGCGATCATGCGCGTGCCGAACGTGTGGCTCAGATCGGGGAAACGAAGCGGCCGCAGGCCCGCCGCGGCCAGGGCGGTCTTGTAGCGGCGGCGCAGCGCCGAGGTGGTCGCCGCCGTCGCCGGTGAACACGAGGTCGTCGTCGCCGGTCCAGTGCTCGCGGCGGCCGAGCTGCGCGAGTGCCGTCGCAACATCGGGCGCCAGGGGGACGGCACGCACCTTGCCGGACTTCGGCGTCGTCAGATGTCCGTTGTAGTAGCTGGCCCGCACCCGGACGGCGCTGCCGGCGAAGTCGACGTCGCGCCAGCGCAGCGCCAGCAGCTCGCCCATGCGCGGGCCGGTGAAGGCGGCGGTCACGTACAACGCGGCGTCCTGCTGTGAGCCGGCGGCGCGGACGAGCCCCACACCTCCTCGGGGGAGAAGACCTCGATATCGCCGCTGCGCTGCAGCGGAGGCTTCTCGACGTCGGCAACCGGGTTGACCGCCAGGCTCCACACCTTGCGCGCCCGCTGGAAGATGCCGTGCATCAGCACGAGCGACTTCGTGCGGCTGCTCGGTGCCTGGGTCAGCGAGTGCAACCAGTGCTCGATCACCGTGGGGCGTGACCGACTCGATCGCCATCGTGCCGAACGTCGGCAGCAACTGCGTGCGCACGATCGACGCGTAGCCGCCGACCGTGGACGGCTTGCGGCCGCGGTCCTGTTCGATGTAGCGCAGCCACTCGGCCGCGGCGTCGGCGAACGTCGCGCCCGATCGCTCCACGGGCTGGAGGGTGCCTCGGCGCGCGTCCTCGAGCGTCGCGCGCAGCCATGCCTCGGCGGTGCGCTTGGTAAAGGACCCGGCCGCTGGGCGGCCGCGCGTGACCGGCTGGCCGAGATCCGCCGGGAGCGAGGCGTGGACGGGGAGTAGCGGGGGACCGTCCCGGAAAATCGGAGAATATGTCCGGTTATCCGGTACGGCTCGTGACAAACGGCTCATAACGAGAAAAAAGCGCACTTCCAGCTACTTCCCAGAGCCCGCCCGGGGACTCGAACCCCGAACCTTTTCATTACAAGTGAAGTGCTCTACCAGTTGAGCTAGGCGGGCGCTCGCCGGTCAGTGTCGCATGCCGCGGGAACGTCACCGCGAGCGCGAGTATCCCCCGGAGAGGGGACCCAAGTCGCGCGGGGGCTAGCCTCTGGCTGTGGCCCGCCGGCAGCCCAGCGACTCCCGCGAGCCCGTGAGCGCACAGCTGCAGCGGTGGCTGGAGGGCGACGGCGACAAGACGCTCGACGGGCTGATCAAGCTGTTCGGGCGCGGCAGCTTCGCGCTGTTGTTCGTGATCCTGCTGGGCGTACCCGCGCTGCCCTTGCCCACCGGCGGCGCCACCCACGTGTTCGAGGCGATCGCCGTCCTGCTGGCCCTGCAGCTGGTCGCGGGCCGCGAGGAGATCTGGCTCCCCCGGCGCTGGCGCCAGATGGAGCTGGCCGGTCCGCGCCAGCAGCGATTCCTCAACGGGCTGATGAAGCTGATCCGCTGGCTGGAGCGCTTCTCCCGTCCGCGGCTGCGCTTCCTGTTCGAGCATCGTCTGACCGACGTCGTGTTCGGGCTGCTGGTGATCGTGCTGGCGGTGGCGGCGTTCGTGGCGCCGCCGTTCTCAGGCCTGGACACGCTGCCCTCGCTCGGCGCGGTGCTGCTGTCGCTCGGCGTGCTGCTGGAGGACGCGCTGGTGGTAGGGGCGGCGATCGTCGTCGGCGTGGCCGGGATCGTGCTGGAGATCGTCGTCGGCAGCGCCGCCGTGAACGGCATCTCCAGCCTCTTCCGAGCCTGAATCCACCGGGCTAGACGGCCGCCTCGCGCGCCAGCTCGGCTTCCCACCAGGCCAGCGTGTCGGCCATCGTCTGGCGAAACGGGATCTCCGGCTCCCAACCGGTGGCGCTGGTCAGCCGCGAGTGGTCTCCGCGCAGGTCCGTCACCTCGTGCGCGCGGACCTGGGATGGATCGACCACATGCTCGATCTCGAGCGGGGCCACCAGCTCGCCCAGCAGCGTCAGCTGCCCGGCTGCCGACACCGAGGCCCCGGAGCTGACGTTGTACACGCCGCCGCCCGACCGCTCGCCCAGCAGCCGGTAGGCGCGCACGATGTCGCGCACGTCGGTGAAGTCGCGGCGGGTGTCGGGGTTGCCGGTCACGATCCGCAACCGGCGCCCGCCCGCCCGCCGGCCCGCAGCGACCTGCCGGGCGAGGGAGGACAGCAGGAAGATCGGTCGCTGCCCGGGGCCCGAGTGGCTGAACGGTCGCGCTCGCACGATGTTGAGCCGGTAGGAGGCGGTGTATACGTCGCACAGCTGCTCGCCGGTCGCCTTGGAGACCGCGTACGGGTTGGCCGGGGTCACCGGGGCGCTCTCGGGGATCGGCAGTGACGTCGGCTCGCCGTAGACCTCGCAGCTGCTCACCCACACCACACGCGCTTCCGGGGCGCTGCACCGGACGGCCTCCAGGAGGTTGACCGCGGAGCCGACGTTGTCGCGCAGCGTCCGGGCGGGCTCCTGCCACGAGCGCCCGACCGAGCTCAGCGCCGCCAGGTGATAGACGACCTCCGGCGCCGCCGAGCGAACGATCCCGGCCAGCGCGTCGCCGTCCTGCAGGTCCGCCTCCAGGCCCTGCCCGCATCCCTCCGGCACGGTGCCGTGTCGGGACAGGGCGATGACGTCGTCGCCGGCCGCCGCGCACTCCCGGCATAGCCACGCGCCGGCGAACCCCGATGCCCCGGTGATCAGCGCCCGCACCGCGGTGATCCTAGAGCCCCGGGGCGGCGGGCGTCAGGGGCTCTGCTGTACCGAGACCGCGTGCTCCAGCGAGCCGTGCCCGTTGGAGGAGTAGTCGGCCTCGGGCTCGGGCGGCGGGGGCTCGGGCTCGGCGTTCATGCGGCGTTCGAGCTCGCCGAGGACGATCCCGAACAGCAGGTGGCGCCAGGCGGCCTGGAGCCACGCCGGCTTGTTGCCGCTCAGGCGCGGCATCCCCTCACGCGCGGGGTGCAGCCGATCGGTGACCGCGCCCAGCGGCCAGAGCGCCACGTGCTCCAGCAGCGCCGCCGCAGGTCCGCGCAGCGCGGGGGCGATGGGCAGCGTCGGCGCGACGTTGGCGTACAGCGCCCCGAACAGGGCGCCGTTGCCCATGTGCACCGCGAAGCCGACGGGATACCAGGCGTCGCCACGGGTGATCGCCCTGCCGAGCAGCTCGATGTCGTCGTAGCGGCTGGAGAACGCGAGCTTGTCGAGCGGCTGCTGAAGCCCCCAGACAGCGGCCGCGACGGCACCGCTGACGGCCCCCCGGAGTGTGCGCGTGCGATCAATGCCCGGACTCACTGAGACGCACTGTAACGACCCCGTCCGCGGTGGGTAAGGCATGTGCGATGGATCACGACCTGGATCGCTGGCACCGGCGCGCGCGGGAGCGCAGCGCCAATCCGGTGATCTACGGCTTCGTCCGGGTCACCTTCCAGGCGTTCTTCTGGATCTACTTCCGGATGCGGCGAATCGGGCTCGAGCACGTCCCGCGACGCGGCCCGGTGATCATCGCCGCCAATCACCGCAGCTTCCTGGATCCGTTCGTGATCGCCTGCATGGCGCGGCGCCCCATGTACTACGTCGCCAAGGAGGAGATCTTCCACTTCCGGATCGTGGCCTGGCTGCTGAGCTCGCTGGGCGCGTTCCCCGTCAGGCGCGACGCCTCGGACGCCGAGATGATCACCACCGCGAAGGCGATTCTGGCCCGCGGCGACATCGTGCTGATCTTCCCCGAGGGCAGGCGCACGCGGCCGGGGGCGCTGGGCAAGCCGCGACGCGGAGTGGGCCGCCTGGCGCTCGAGACCGGCGTGCCCGTGGTGCCCGTGGCCGTGATCGGCACCGAGGCGATCCGCCGTGGCTGGCGGATCCGCCCGCACCGGGTGCGCATCCGCGCCGGCCGCCCGCTGCGCTTCCCGCAGGTGGACGAGCCCTCCAAGGCGCTGGCGGCGGCCGTGACCGATCGCATCTGGCCGTGCGTGATGCTCCAGTGGGAGTGGCTCGGCGGACTGGCCCCGGTGCGCCGGGTGGCGATCATCGGCGCCGGGCGGTGGGGCACCAGCCTGGCGGTCTGCCTGGCGCGCGCCGGGATGGAGGTCGATCTGGGCTGTCGAACGCCGGAGCAGGCGGCGGCCGTGCAGAACGCCCGCGTCAACGCGCGCTACCTGCCGGACGTCACGCTGCCCGACGCCGTGCGGGTCATGCGAGCCAGCGAACTGATCCTGGAGGGCATCGATCTCGTGTGCCTGGCGGTTCCCGCCCGAGCGCTGCCGGCGGTGCTGGCCGCCTACGGCGGGCAGATAACCCAGCGGATGGGCGTGGTGGTCGTCTCCAAGGGGCTCGTGCCCCCATTGGGCACGCTTCCGGCCGCGTTTGCCGCCGAGCGCTCGGACGCTCGCGCCATCGCCGTGCTGGGCGGCCCCGCCCACGCCACCGAGATGCTGGAGCACGGCGCGTCGGTGGTGGTGGCGTCGCTGGATCGGGGTTTCTCGCGACAGCTGCGCGATCTGCTGACCGCTGCCGGGTTGGACGTCTCGACGACCACCGACGTGACGGGCGTGGAGCTCGCCGGCTGCGCCACGAACGCGGCCGTGCTGGCAGCGGCGGCCGCATCGGGCGCCGGAGCCAGCATCGCGGGCGCGGCCGCGGGAAAGGTGTTCGCCGAGGTGGACGCGCTGGCGCGGGCCCGGGGCGGTCGCCCCGAGACGTTTGCCGGGCTGGCGGGAGCGGGAGATCTGGTGGCGACCGTCGTGTCGGGCGGATCGCGCAACCGCAGAGCCGGCGAGCTGCTGGCGCAGGGTGTCCCCGCGGCGGAGATCGGGCGCGCGCTCGGTCAGGGCGCGGAGGCGGTCGAGTCGGTGCCGCTGCTGGCGACGGCCGCGCGCGAGGCGCGGCTGGACTCCCCGGCGCTCGATGGCCTGGCGGCGCTCGTCGAGGGACGGATCGAGCCCCAGGAGTGGGCGGCGACCGTCACCGAGCCGCCCAGCTCGAAGCGATCGCGGGCATCCCGCGCCGCCTAGGTGCGAGCGGGGGTAGGCTCCTGATGTGCTGGCCGACAAGATGCCCGAGAGCAAGGCCGAGCTCGACGCCCGCTTCACCGAGCTCTATCGCCGGCATCTGCGCGACGTCTACTCCTACAGCTACTACCGGGTGGGCAACCACCACGACGCCGAGGACCTCACCGAGCAGACGTTCCTGCAGGCCTACCGGCACTTCGAGCGCGCGCTGCGCGAGTCCAACGGACGGCCGCTGCGTCCGTGGCTCATCCGCATCGCCCACAACCTGGCGGCCAACTTCTACCGCGATCGCTCACGCAAGCCCGAGTCAGCGATCGAGGACGCCGGTCTCATCTCCGCGCCGCACACCACGGAGGCGCTGGTGGAGGGCCGCGAGGAGCTCAAGGGCATCCTCGAAGGCGTCGCTCGCCTGCCCGACGATCGCCGGGAGGCGCTGATCATGCGCTTTGCCCTGGGCATGGACAACCGCGAGATCGCCCGCGCGCTGGGTCGCACGGACGGGGCGACCAAGGTGCTGCTGCATCGCGCCATCCGCCAGTTGGAGGGAATGGTGGCGGAGTCCGCGAACGGGAAATCCGAGCCGCCGGTCCCATGAGCACCGGCACCACCGACTTCGAGGCGCTGCTGCGCCAGGCACTGACCCCGGTCGAGCCGCCGGCCGACCTGTCCGCACGGATGGAGGCGACGCTCGTCAACCTGACCGAGCTCGCCCAGGACGAGCTCGAGGCATGGGAGCTGTCGGCGATGCGCGACCCGCGCAACTGGGTGCGCCCAGCCGCCGCGGCGGTGGTCGGCGCAGGCGCCGGCACGGCGCTGGTGGTGTTGCGGGTGCGCGGTCGTCATCGCGCCCGGCGTCAGCAGGCGACCAGCCTGCTGGAGCTGGCCGGCAGCACGCTGCGCGACTTCGCCGAGGAGGCGCGGCGAGTCCTACCCAATCGCTGACGTCCCGCTCACCCTTACGGAACTCCCATAACGCGCTGGTATAAGTCAGCGTTCCCGTGGCCACCTGCTACCGCCACTCCTCACGCGAGACCGGTGTGTCGTGCTCCGCCTGCGGGCGACCGATCTGCCCGGACTGCATGACCCCCACGCCGGTGGGGATGCGCTGCCCGGAGTGCGCGCGCGACCGCACCAAGGTCAAGACGGTCCGCTCGGGGCCGATGAGCGGGTCGACCCCGAGCCTCACCCAGGTGCTGATTGCGATCAACGTGCTCGTGTTCTTCGCCGAGACGGCGAGCGGCACGCCGCTGGGCGGCGCCAATGCCGGGTCAATAGGCACGCTCTACGAGAAGGGGGCGTTGGTCGGTCCGCTGATCAGCGGGCACCACGAGTACTACCGACTGCTGACCGCCGGATTCCTGCACGACGGTCTGCTGCACATCCTCTTCAACATGGTCTTTCTCTACTTCATGGGAGCAATGCTGGAGCCCGCGATCGGGCGTCTGAACTTCGGCATCGTGTATCTCGTCTCGCTGCTGTCGGGCTCGTTCGGGGCTCTGCTGTTCGAGCCCAACGCCTTCACCGTTGGCGCCTCCACGGCCTGCTTCGGCGTGCTGGGAGCGCTGATCGTGGTCGCCTACTACCGGGGGATCTCGATCTGGCAGAGCGGCCTGGGGATCACGCTGCTGATCAACATCGTGTTCTCACTGAGCATCAGTGGGATCTCGATCGGGGGCCACCTCGGGGGTGTGGTGGGCGGAGCGATATGCGGCTGGCTGATCGTCCAGCTGGGCGAGAAGCGCCGGCAGCCGGCGTTGGCGATTGCCGGCTGCCTGTTGGTGGCGGTGATCAGCGTGGTAGGGGCGATCGCGGTCGGCAACGGGGCCGGCCTGACGCCCAACGGCGTCACGATCTAGTCCTGGCCAGCACCGCTTCGTACAGGGAGCTGAAAGAATGCAGGTAGAGGACGCTGACGGCGCTCAGAGCGCCACGGTGAGCGCCTCGGCGGGCGTCTCGGGGAACAGCTCGGGGTGCAGGATGTGCGCCAGCAGCTCCAGCCCGTCGACGATCCGCGGTCCGGGGCGGGAGAAGTAGGCGGCGGCGTCCACGGCGACCACCTCGCCGGCGCCGAGCGCCGCCAGCTCGTCGACGTGCATCTCGGCTTCGCGATGGGCGATCTGGGCGTCGTAGCCGCAGGGCATCACCACCACCACGTCCGGCTGGACGGCGGCCACCTCCTCCCACGAGTGCTCCTCGGAGCTCTCGCCGGCAAAGCCGAGCATGTCGTCTCCACCGGCGAAGCTGATCAGCTGCGGAGTCCAGTGACCGGCGGCGAACGGCGGGTCCAGCCACTCCAGCGCCACCACGCGGGGCCGGCGCACATCGCGGGTGGCCACGCGAACCCGGTCGATCCGGGCGGCGGCCTCCTGGATGAGCTCCACCGCGGCGTCCTTGCGATTCGTCGCCTGGGCGAGCGTGCGGGCATCGCCGAGCACCTCGCCGACGGTGTGCGGATCGAGCGAGACGACCATCGGCTGGGTGTCGATCTCGTCGGCGATCGCGCGCACGTCGTCATAGGAGACGGCGCACACGGAGCACAGCGCCTGGGTGACGATCAGGTCGGGCTCCAGCTTGTGCAGGGTCTCGGCGTCAAGCTCGTAGATCGACTGACCGGCCAGCGTGCGCTCCTTGACGGCGGCATCGATCTCGGCCGAGCTGAGCCCCGCCGGCAGGACGTCACGCGTCACCTTGGGCAACCTCGCGGCGTCGTGGGGGTAGTCGCACTCGTGGGTGACCGCGACCAGTTCGGGGCCGAGTCCGAGCGCGTAGAGCATCTCGGTGGCCGAGGGGACGAGGCTGACGATCCGCATGTCCTCACAAGGCTAGAACGCATTCTCTGTCAGAGCGTCGCCTCGATCGCGACCGGTTCCTGCCCGCCGCTCCGCAGCCCCGCCTCGAGCGCCTGCTCGCCGGGATGTCGAAGTTTGCGTCGCCGGTCCGCGTGGCAAGTTGTGAAGTGGCTGACAAAGCAAAAGGAGACGAGATGGCCGAAGTGCTCAACGAGGATGAGATCGGAGCCAGGCTGCGGCGCCTGCCGTGGGAGCTGGAGGGCGACGAGATCGTCCGCGAGTGGCGCTTCGAGGACTTCAGCGAGGCGATCGAGTTCGTGAACCGCGTGGCCGAGGTGGCCGACGACGCCAATCACCACCCGGACATCCTGGTCCACGGCTGGAACAAGGTGAAGCTCACGCTGACCAACCATTCCGCCGGCGGATTGACCGAGGTCGACTTCGCGATGGCGGGTCGCTTCGACGCGATCTGAGGCGGGGCCGGTTTCTCATCGGGGGCGGCTGCTACCGTTGGCCGCGTCGCTGAATGAACGACGACGACCCTTCTCGAAGTAGCAGCGCGGCCGCGGGCCGCACGCCCAGTCGGCTGAAACGCCGCGTACTGTGAAGGTGCTGTTCATCCTCCTGACCGGGGTGCTGATCCTGGTCAACGCGTTCTTCGTCATCGCCGAGTACTCGCTGGTGCGCTCGCGCCGAGCGCGGCTGGAGGAGATGGCCGAGAACGGGCGCCGCGGCGCCCGTCTGGCGCTCGTCGAGATAGACGAGATAGGCGACTACATCGCCGCCTGCCAGGTGGGGATTACGATGGCCTCGATCGGCATCGGGGCGCTCGGGGAGCCGGCGATCGCGCACCTGATAGAGCCGGTCCTGGGTGGGCCACTCGGCCACTCGGCGGCCGTCGCCATCTCCGTGATCATCGCCTACCTGCTGATCACCATCGCCCAGAGCATCGTCGGCGAGATCGCCCCCAAGCTGTACACGATCCAGCACGCGGAGGACCTGGCGCGTCTGGTCTCCCGGCCCCTGCGTTTCAGCCGGATGCTGTTCGCCCCGTTCATCGTGGTGCTCAACTCGGCCTCCAACGCGCTGCTGCGGGCCACCGGCACCGATCCCGACGCCGAGCCCGAGGGCGGCACGCCGGACGAGATCAAGCGGGTGATCGCCGACTCGCGCAGCGGCGGCAGCCTCGACGTCGGCGAGGCCAACATGCTGACCGGCGTCTTTCACCTGCACGAGCAGGAGGCCCGCCAGGTGATGACGCCGATTCCCGCGGTCGTGACCGTTGATCTCTCCGAGACCGTCAGGGACGCTCTGCAGCGGTGCGTGGATACCGGGCACTCCCGGCTCGTCGTCACCGAGGACGACAACCAGGATCGCGTCAAGGGCATCGTGCACGTCAACCAGTTGGTCAAGCTGATGATGTCCGAGGGCTACGAGGCTCACTTCGCCTCGCTCGTGCTTGCGGCGCCGATCGTGCCCGAGACCAAGCCACTGGACGACCTGCTCGCCGACCTGCAGCGCGAGCGCACCGAGATGGCGATCGTGATCGACGAGTACGGGCGCACCACCGGCATCGTGACCACCGAGGACATCATCGAGGAGGTCGGGGGCGAGATCGATGACGAGACCGACCCGGCCGGCGGGGCGGTACGCCGGCTGGCCAACGGCGATTGGTTCGTGCGCGGGCACGTGGCGATCACCGACCTGGAGGACTACGGCCTGCACCTTGCGGTCGACACCGATGCCTACAACTCGGTGGGCGGCTTCGTGTTCGCCGAGCTCGGGCGGCTGCCCAAGCGCGGCGACCAGGTGACGGCCGACGGCTACTCGATCCGGGTGGAGTCCGTGCGCGAGAACCGGATCGAGGCCGTGCGGATCCGGCGCCTCAAGGCGCCTGCGGAGACCGCCCGGGCCTAGTTTTTGCGTGTGACCGCGGTCACACCGCATGGCGCGAACTCGCAGCATTTGTTACATTTACTCCATCGGGCCGGCCGGAGAAGCATCCGGCGGTTGAGAGGAGAGATGAAGCCGGCCCTCACGGGCCGGCTTCGCCATTTCAGGGGCACGACGCGACGAGCGGCTGGAGATGGTGGAGGAGGCGATCGAGGTAGCACGCGCGCTCTCGCGCGGCGGATCGGGCAACAGATCGATCGCGGGGTCGGGCGAGCACAGAGCTGGCGCGGTCACGGGCGGCACACCCCCGGTCACCGGTTGCCAATCCCCCTGGCGCCGCGAACTCGGCTCGGGCTGGACCGTCGTCCCGCGCTCTGTGCCGAACCCCGGTGCATCGACGAGGCTCGGGGAGATCCATCCACCCCCTGAATGCTCGGCACCGAACCCCGCGGGGCGCGGACGGGTTCGTCCGGTTCGGTGGGCCAAGAAGAAACCGGCCCGCTGGGGACGGGCCGGTTTCGTGCTTCTGGGGAGGAGGTGCTGCTATGAGGTACGTCGCGACAGGAATATTGGGGCTCCGACCTGAAGGTCAGATTAAAAAACGGACTGTCTGCGATAAGTCCGCCGCGGCTCAGTCGTAGGTGTAGAAGCCCCGACGGGACTTGCGGCCCAGCGCGCCGCTCTGGACCAGCTCGATCAGCCGCGCAGGCACGTCGGCGCCGATCTCCTCGCCGATCGCCTGGCAGACATCGAGCCCGACGAAGTCAAGCAGCGCGAGCGGGCCCGTCGGCATCCCCGCGCCGAGCGCCATGCAGCGGTCTATGTCGGCGGGCTCCATGTTGCTCTCCACCATCAGATCCACCGCGGAGAACAAATAGGGGAACAGCAGCCGGTTGACGACGAAGCCTGGAGTGTCCGGCACCTCGACCGGTGTCTTGCCGAGCATCTCGCACAGCGCGCGGGTGCGCTGGCGGACATCGTCGCGCGTCTCGGGCCCGTAGGCGAGCTCGATCAGCTCCATCCGAGGCACCGGGTTGAACACGTGCAGCCCGACGAACCGGTCGGGGTGGCCGCTCGCCTGCGCCAGCTCCGCGATCGACAGCGACGAGGTCGTCGTGGCCAGGATCTCGTCGGGGCCGGTGTAGGAGGCCAGCTCGGCCAGCAGAGCGCCCTTGTGCTCGGGATCCTCGACGACCGCCTCGACCAGGAACGTCGCCTCCGACAGCGCCTCCAGATCCCAGACCACGTGGACGCGGTCGGCACAGCCGTTGAGCGCGGGAACCTTGTCGCAGTGCTTGGCCACGGCGGCCCGTACGCGTTCGGCCGAGGCATGGGAGCGGGCCCACAGCAGGACATCTCCATGGGCGGCGGCGAGGGAGGCCAGTCCGGCGGCGATCGTGCCGGAGCCGGCGATGGCAAGCTTTTCTTGCAAGGGATCTCCTGGGTCGAGGGGCGCGCCGGACCCACCTGTAGCCCGGTTCCGGCACTAGAGTACGGGACCGTGGACAGTAAAACGTCGCCAGGCCCGGCGACGTCAGCTGTCCTGCTCGGTGGGGCGGATCAACATCTCGTTGACCGACATCCCTCGCTGAAGTGACCAGCGCGACCGTTCCCTTCAGCTCATCGCCGGTGCTCATGTCGCCTCTGTACCCGCTGATCCCCAGCGAAACCCGATCTCTTCGGCCGCCGCCGGCAGCGGGCTCTGGGGCAGGCCCGGCCGTGGCTCTGACTTGTTGAAGCCGACCGGAGCGAGGTCGTTGGGGGTGTCGGCGTGAAACAGCGAGGCCAGGTACTGCGCCTGCCCGCGGCCCGGTCCCAGCTCGAACTGGCCGCCCCCGTAGGCCCCGATGCCGTGCTCGGCGCAGTAGTCGTAGGCGGCGCAGAGCCTGGATAGCCCGCCGATGCGCGACGGCTTGAGGTTGACCATCCGGGGCGCGAAGGGCAGCGCCTCGATGTCGGCGATCGAGTGGATCGGGGCGTCCCAGGTGATCCGGTCGTGGACCGGGGCCAGCTCGGCAGCGGTCGATTCGGTGACCACGTCAGGGTCCTCCAGCCAGGCGTCGGGGAACGCCGCGATCACCCGCCGGTAGAGCACCGGGTCGGGTTGCACGTCGACCGCCGTCCCCTTGTAGAGCGCCTTGAAGTCGATCGAGTCCACGGCCCCGGTCCGCACGAGCCCGTCGATCAGCTCGGCCGTCCAGGAGTTGGTCGCGTCCAGCTTGAACCGCAATGCCGGATAGCTCGCCAGACGGCTGCGCAGCGGCTCGAGGCTGGCCGGCTCGCCCAGACGCAGGGAGACCACAAACGTGACCGGTCGCGCCTCGCGCTCCAGGACCGCGTGCAGCGGTTGGCCGGCCTGGCGCAGCGCCAGGTCGAGCGCTGCCGAGTGAAAGGTCCAGCGCCGGTAAAGGCGCGAGACCTCACCGCGTTCGGGGGCCACCCCGAACAGGTCGAGCGCGTCGATGCGCTCGCAGAACTCTCCCAATGCATAGTCACCCGCGAGGTCCAGCACCGGGCCGGCCTGCTGCAGCGCGATGTGGTCGGCGGGCTCGTAGACGACATCCTCCCCGACCCCCTCGAGGCCGTGTCCCTGGAGGTGCACAACCGTCGACAGGCGCTCGAAGCCGCTGGAGATGTTGGCACGCAGTCCCTCCAGGGCGTATCCGTCGACCCGCAGGGGCAGATCGGCCAACTTGTCGAAGGTGCTCATCGGTTGCTCTGCGCCGTCTCCAGGCGGGCTATCAGCTCGTCCAGTCTGAGCTCCTCCAGCCCCTGGGAGACGGCGTCGAGCTCGGTGGCACAGTACTCGACGAGCTCGCGACCCTCGCGCACCAGCTCGAGCGTCTCCCGCAGGCCGGCATCGCCGGAGTCCAGGCGGCGGATGATCTCCTCCACCCGCGCCACCGCCGATTCGTAGCTGCGGTCCTCGCTCATTGAGCCGCCTCGGGAAGGACCTGCGCCGGAACCGAACCGTCGTGGAAGCGCAGCTCCAGCTCGCCGGCGCGGCGGGCAGCCGCCGCCGATCCCAACGGCGTCCCGGTGCCGTCGGCGACCAATGCGTAGCCGCGGGCCATCGTGCGCTCCGGGTCGTGGGCGGCCAGCGCCAGGGCGAGCCGCTCCAGGTCGCGCACGCGCTTGGCTCGGTCAGCACCCGCGGCCCGGTCGGCCGCCCGACCCAGCGCCTGCCCATGGCCTTGGGCGTGTGTGTCGCTGCGGGCCACCTGACGCCGGGCGCCGGCGCGCAGCTCGCGCAGCAGCTGGTGCAGCCGGGCGCGATGGCGCGAGATGTGCTGCCCGCCCGCACGCGTGAGCAGGACGAGCGTGCGCGTACGGGCGAGCACGGCGCGGCGGCTGTGGTCCTGCAGCCGGCGTGCGGCGCTTGTCAGGGAGGCACGGGCGGCGGCGACGTCGATCGGCACGGCGGCCTCGGCGGCATGGGTTGGCGTGGAGCAGCAGACGGCGGCCACGTCGTCGATCAGCGTGCGGTCGGTGTGATGCCCCACCGAGGAGATCACCGGCACCCGCAGCAGCGCGACGGTGCGGCACAGACCCTCCTCGCAGAACGCGTACAGGTCGGCCAGCGAGCCCCCTCCGCGAGCGACGATCACCACCTCCACCTCGGGCGTGGCCGCCAGCTCGCGCAGTGCGGCGGCGATGTGGGAGGCGGCGTGGCGATCCTGCACGGGCGCGAACGCCCACACCAGGGTTCCCGACCAGCCTCGCCGCCGCAGACCTGCCAGCACGTCGTCCCGAGCCTTGCCGCGCTCGGCGCACACGACGCCGATCGTCCGCGGCAGCGGTGGACGGGCCAGCCGCTTCTGGGGCTCGAACAGCCCCTCGCCGTGCAGCTTGCGGCGTAGTCGCTCGAGCGCCATCAGCAGGTCGCCCTCGCCGGCGACCCGCAGCTCGTCGACGGCGAAGCTGAACGACGGGGAGGAGGCCGAGCTGCCGGCGTAGTAGTCACAGCCGCCGCCGACGACGATCTGCATCCCGTCGCGGAGCGTGATCCCGAGCCGGTCGAAGTCCTCGCGCCACATCGAGCAGGGCAGCGCGCCGCGTACGTCGCGCAACTCGAAGTAGACCCGCGCCCTGCTGGCCCGGAATCCCCAGACCTCGCCGGTCAGTGCGACGTGCGCGAACTCCCGCAGCCGGCGCTTGAGCTGCTCGGCGTAGGCGCCGACCGGGAACGGGCCCGGGAGCGCCGAGTCGGTGGCCGCGGAGGCGGCAGGTCTGAGGGCGGCGGCGGGCTCCATGACGCCGTCGAGGCTACCGCGTGCCCGGGCGGGTGGGACCCGATCCGGAGCGGCCGCCGGGCTACGCCGCGCCGGAGATGACGTTCAGGTCGCCGCTCAGCAATGAGAGCGAGGCGTTGGTGGCTGCCGACTTGCAGCTGACCGTCACCGTGTAGGCCCCCGCCGGCTCGACGATCGAGCCCAGCGCCGTGGCGGGGCCATCGACGGCGGTGGACCCCTGGAAGTCCGACGTCACGGGGTTGCCGACGGCGCTGACCGATCCGCCGCCCTGGGGCTTTATCTGCAGCTGGCAGCTCAGCTCGGCCGAGCCGGCGCCCATGGGGGTGTAGCGCACCGTGCCCACGGCGTCGGTCTCGATGCGGGTCTGGCCCTTGGTGGTGATGTTGGCGCTGAGCACGGTCGCGTAGCTGGAGGTGAGGGTCGCGCTCGTGTTCACGCTGTCACTGCCGCTGGGGCTCAGCGCGGGAGCGCCGGGGATGCCCTGCGGACCCGTCTTGCCGGTTGCCCCTGTCCGGCCGGTCTTGCCGGTCGCGCCCGTCCTACCGGTGGCACCCGTCTTGCCCGGCGCTCCGGCCGGCCCGGTGGCGCCCTGGGGCCCGCGGACGTTCCAGCGCAGTGACGTCGCGCCGCGCCCGCAGCGGCGTCCCGGACGGGCGACGGTCAGCGCCCGCGTGCGCTTGTTCATGCAGGCGTGGACGGCGCCGCTGCCCCCGGCCGATGCGGCAATGGCCACTCCGCCGGCGGCGAGGACGAGCACGATGACGACCGCGGCGTGCGCCGGCCTCAGCGAGCGCAGGACACCGCTCACCAGTCGTCGTGCTGCTGTCGACCTGCGTTTGCCCATGGAGCTTCAGCCTTCGCTTCGAGACGGCCCGAGGCTATCAGCCGCCCTCACGCGCAAGGTGAAGGCCGCCTGACGTCCCAGCGGGGCGAAACCGAGCCCCGCGTAGAGCAGCTGGGGCCAGTCATCGGCGTCGGCCGGGACGACGATCAGCTCAGCGCCCCACTCGCCGGCCGCGCGCACTGCCGCCGACACGGCCGCCTTGGCCAGCCCCTGCTGGCGGTGGGCGCGCAGCGTGCCGACGTTGTCGATCAGGGCCACGCGCCGGTCGGCAAGATCGGCCTCGCAGAACAGCGTGCAATGGGAGGCGACCGCGTCGCCCTGCCCGGCCCCGAACCCCAGCGCCGTGGTCCCCGCTCTCAGGGCGGCTTGGGCCTCGAGGAGCTGTCCGACCAGGCCGGGGAGCGTGTCCGGGTGCAAGGCGTCCTCGGCGAGCACCACCCGCTGAACCTCCCGGAGTTGGTCCTCGGAGACCAGCCGTGCGCGAGGGTCGATCAGCGCAGCCTGAGGATCGGAGCGCAGCGCCATGTACAGCGTCCGCTCACGCTCCCAGCCGGCCTCGAGCAGCTCTGGAGCCAGCCGGTCGGCCGCCTGCTCGTCGTCGAGCACAAAATGACGGTGGCTCAAGTTGCCCTGCCGGGCATCCGCCAGCGCCACCAGATCGCGCGCGCACGCCTCCGCCGGCAGCGGAGCGGGCAGCAGCAGCGTGTTGAGATGGTGGACGTCGGCCAACCGACGATGGCGGACGTCCCAGCCCCACGGCAGCTCAGCGCAGCTTTCGGCGGCCCGCCGGGTGATCAGGCGGTCGAGCTCCAGGGCCGCCGCCAGCTCGGTGCTCACGCCGGCGCGGGCACCACCAGGACGGGGCGGTTGGAGAGGTGCAGCAGCTTGTGCGGGGTCGAGCCGAGCAGCGCGCCCCGCAGCGGCCCCTCGCCGCGCGTCCCGACGACAATCAACCGGGCATCCCGCTCGTCGGCCAGTTGCACCAGTGCCTGGGCGGGCTCCTCCTCCACGATCACCGCATCGACCTGCCCGGCGTCGTCCCCGACCAGCGCCCGCGCCTCCTCCAGGCGCTTGGTGGCCAGCTCGCGCAGTGCCTCGTGGTAGTCGTGCAGCTCGCCGCCGACGGGGGAGACGTCGAAGCCGAAGGCGATCGTGACCGGCTCTCCGTAGGCTCGGCCGACCTCCACCGCCACTCGCAGCGCCGCCTTGGCGCAGGCCGAGCCGTCGTAACCGACGACGATTCCGCTGCTCATGACGAATGCCCGGCCGGAGCGTGGGCGAGGACGGAGTCATCGACCACTTCAGCTTTGCGCCTGAAGAACTCGGGCATGGTGATCCGCTGCACGATCATCAGACCCACTCCGAGGATGACCATGAAGAGCGCAATCGCGATCGGGGAGCCGATGCCGAGGAATGGCTTGGCGTAGCCCCCGTCGGCCTTGGAGTAGTCGATCGTCGCTTTGACCAGCACCCAGGTGAGCACCACGCCGCCCACGAACGGAAGCACCCCGATGAAGAAGAAGTTCTTCGCGCTGTCGAGCAGGTGCCGACGGTAGAAGATCACACAAGCGAAGCCCGTGAAGCCGTAGTAGAAGGCGATCGTCAGCGCCAGCGAGGTGAACGCATCGGCGATCAGGTTCTGGCTCGTGGCCGCGAGCAGCACGTACACGATCAGCGAGACGGTGCCCATCCAGAGCGTGGAGAAGCCCGGACTCATGAAGCGAGGGTGCACGTTGCCGAACTGCTTGGGTATCGCCTTGGCCCGCGCCATCGACAGCGTCGTGCGCGCCGTGGGCAGGATGGTCGTCTGCGTGGAGGCAGATGCGGAGGTCAGCACCGCGATGATCAGCAGCTTGTCCAGCCCCGAACCGAGCACGCTGTGGCCGATTGGAGCGAACACGTCGTCCTGGTTGTTCACCAGCGACGCCAGTCCGCCGTAGGCCTGGGCGGCGGTGGTGACGAGCAGGTAGATCCCGACCAGGACGAAGGTCGAGACGATCGCCGCCCGGCCCGGCGCCGTGCTGGAGTCCTCCGTCTCCTCGTTGACGCTCACCCCGGAGTCCCAGCCCCAGTAGATGAACACCGCCAAGAGGATGCCGCCGTTCAGCGCGCTGATGCTCGAGATGTCAAACGGGTTGAACCACGAGAGCGCAGGCTGCACCGAGTGCGCCGGGTGGTTGGCGTAGACCTTGACCAGGGCGACCACGGCAAACACCACGAGCGTCACGAACTCCAGTCCGAGCAGGACCTGCTGAGTGCGAGCGGAGAGCTCGATGCCCACGTAGCAGATAGCCGTCATCACGATGATCCAGGCGA
>JADGPO010000010.1 GCA_017882405.1 Solirubrobacteraceae bacterium
CGGCCGCGCCGGTGCGGGTCCCCGAGCCGCACCGTGCCGCCGAGGCGGCGCCCCGGCGCGGCCGGCTGGCCGAAGCGCTCCGGCGGCCGTTCGGCCGGCGCCGTCCGGAGGCGCCGCCTGCGCCGCACCCACAGCGTGCCGAGCCTGCCCGCTCTAATCCGCCCGCCCCCGTGGCGCGGAGCGTCGTCGAACGGCCGTTGCCGCCTGAGTTCCTCCCGCGCGCGCCGACGACCCGATGGCCGGCCGCTCCGTTCGAGCCCCAGCCGATCCGTGAGGGCGATGACCGTCCATATACAACGGTTGTCTCCCACCCGCCGGAAGCGATCGCCGGTCCGGATGCAGCGGTGCCGGTCGCGCACCCCCGGGAACCGGCGACGATGGCGATGACCCCGGCTACCGACGACACCCCAGCGACAGCCGCGGCCAGCGAGGCCGTCCCAGAACCAGCATCGCCGGGCGTGCCCACCCCGTCGCTCGCCTCGCCCGCCTCGCCCGCCTCGCCCGCCTCGCCCGCCTCGCCAACCATGGCGCCGCTCCCGACCGCGACCACCGTATCCGTCGAGCGCCCGCTGCTGCGTCTGGCGGCGACCCGGCCGCCGACACCGCCCGTCGCACCGCGTCAGCGCCCGGCGGTGACGCGGGCGCAGGCCGCGCCAACGTCGCCCACCCCCGACACCGCCCCGGCCCCCGGCCCCGCACCCGCCCGGTCCGCTCCCGTTCCGATGCTATTGACGACCGCCGCCCCAGCCCCGCCGAGCCCGCGCGCCGACGCCGTTGCGCCGGCCCCGGTTCCCCAGCCCCGCGCCGGGCTGATGCGGCGCGTGTCGGATGCGATCCGGCCCGGCCGGTCGGTGCCCGTCTCTCCCCCGACGCCAGCAGCTCCACCCCAGACCACCATCAACACGCCGCAACCGCCGGCGCCGCTACGGCCGCGAATGGCTGCGCCGCCGCCTCGGCCGCCCCAACAGCTCGCTCGCCAAACCAATCCGATCAGCCCAGCCGGCGCCCCGACCCCGATCCCGCCCAACGTGCAGGCCGCCATCGCGGAGATGACCGCCTCCCCGCCATCCCCGCCATCCGCGCCATCCGCGCCATCCGCGCCATCCGCGCCAACCCCCACGGCCACCGCCCCCACGCCCACAGCCGCGCCCACGGCCACACCCACACCCAGACCCGCGCCGACCCCGGCCCCCGGCCCCGCCCCGCGGACGCTGGCCCGCAGCCCCGCCGCGATGGTGACCCGCGCCGCCACGACGGTCCCTCCGCCCCGGCCGAGCCCGCCGGCACGTACGCTCGCCCGCGCCGCCGCGTCGGACCCGGGGCTCACCCAGGCCCACGCAGCTACGAGCGGCGCTGCGACCGGCGGCGGAGCCGGAGGAGGCGGCGGCGACTCCGACCTTGTCTACGCCGATGTGATGCGCCGCGTCCGCGAGGAGCAGGAGCAGCTCGGGCAGCTCATCAACCACCCGTTCTGATCGTCATGACGCCCCCCTTCGTCCACTTCGTCGTCCTCGAGGTTCCCAACATCACCGCCAACACGGCGTTCGCCGGCGTGTTCAAGGGCCTGTCGGGCCTGGAGGTCAACTACGACGTGCTGGAGTACCGCGAGGGGGGCAACAACGATTTCGTGCACCGGTTGCCGGGGCGCATGCAGTACCCCAATCTCGTCCTCTCCTGGGGGATCGTCAGCGACGACCTGCTGCTCAAGTGGTTCACGCAAACCCATCAGAAGGCGGAGATGCAGGAGATCTCGCTGACGCTGACCGCCGCCAAGGGCAGCCAGTCCACCGACCTGCGCAAGTTCACCTTCACCGACGCCTACCCCGTCCGCTGGTCGGGCCCGCAGCTCGTCTCAGACCGTCACGACCCCGAGACCTGGGGCGAGACGCTCGAGATCGCGCACTCCGGACTGAAGCTGACCTAGGAGCCTGCCGATGCCCGTCCCCCAAGGCTTCCAGAACGCCAAGCTGCAGATCGAGGGCGGCGACGAGATCCAGTGCGCCTTCAACCCCGAGAGCTACTCGGTCTCCAAGACCAACCTGTGGACCTACAAGCCCACGCAGAGCAAGGACTGGCCCGAGCCGGAGTTCGGGGGCGGCCTGCCGATGACCTACAAGCTCTCGCTGCTGCTCGACACGTCGCTGCAGGGCTCGGACAAGACGATCAAGGACCAGGCCAACGCGCTGATGAAGGCGATGCACGGCGGTGGCTCGGCACCCAAGTTCGTCACCTTCAGCTGGGGCGCCAACAAGCTGCCGAAGGCCGCTCCGATGTCGATCTCGATCCAGTACGCGCTGTTCGCGCCCAACGGCGATCCGACCCGCGCGTTCGTGGACCTGGAGCTGGGCCAGGCGGAGGACACCTCACCACCCGGACAGGCGCAGAACCCGACCACGAGGGGAACCCCCGGGCTGCGCTCGCACATCGTCCAGGACGGTGACTCGCTGCATGGGATCGCCTATGAGTCCTATGGCGATGCCACGCGCTGGCGCGTGATCGCCGAGGCCAACGAAATCGACGACCCGCTGCGGCTACGGCGCGGCACGGCCCTGAGCATCCCGAGGCTCGACGCATGAGCGTCACCTCCGATCGCAACGTTGCGCTGTACTCGATCCTCGTCGACGGCTCCGAGGTCGAGACCGAGCTGGGGCGGCGGATCCGCGAGGTCAAGGTTCTCAACTACCTGCGCCTACCCGACATGTGCACGTTCTCGGTCGTCTACCAGAAGGGCAAGGAGGGCGAGGACGAGCCGATCGACGGCCATCCGTTCGACATCGGCAAGCAGCTGGAGGTCAAGCTCGGGGCGCGTGACCAGCTGACCACCACGACGCTGTTCAAGGGCCAGATCGTGTCGCTGGAGATGAACTTCGGAGCGGGCGGCGTGGAGCTCCTGGTGCGCGGCTTCGACCGCTCGCACGTGCTGATCCGCTCACGCAAGGTGCGCACCTTCCAGAACCAGACCTCCTCGGACATCGTCGAGAAGATCGTCAAGGAGGCGGGCTTCGACGCCGAATGCGACGCCAGCGGCGACCCCCACGAGTTCATGCAGCAGGACAACGAGACCGACTGGGACTTCATCTGGCGCCTCGCCGAGCGGGTCGGGTTCGAGTTCGTCGTCTCCGACCAGAAGGCCCAGTTCCGCAAGCAGGCCGCCGACGACCCGGTGGCGCTGCAGTGGCCGCAGACGCTGCGCTCGTTCAGCCCGCGGGTGACCGCGACCCAGCAGGTCCAGGAGGTCACCCTGTCGGTGCTCGACCCCAAGACCAAGCAGACGCTGCAATCCACCGCGTCGAGCCCGAACCAGATCGCGCAGATCGGCGTCGACCGCTCGACGATCGCGCAGGCGTTCGACGGGGGCGAGGTGCACATCGCCACCGAGCCGGTGAAGAGCCAGTCCGAGGGCGACGCGCTGGCCCAGGCGCTGCTGGACAAGCTCGCCAACGGCTACATCGCCGCCGAGGGCGTGACCGACGGCAACCCCAGTATCAGGGCGGGAGCGGCCGTCCAGGTCTCCGGGCTCGGCCACAAGTACAGCGGCACCTACCGGGTCGCGGCGGCCACGCACGTCCTGCGCGGGGGGGCCACCTACGAAACGCACTTTGCCAACTCGCCCTCGCACACGCTGCTGGGATCGGTCGGCGGCGACCGCTCCAACGGCGGCGGCGCACCCGCGTTCGGCTCCCAGCTGGTGCTCGGCCTGGTCACCAACAACAGCGACCCGGAGAACCTGGGACGAGTGCGGGTGCAGTACCCGGCGCTGAGCCAGGACGCCGAGGGCGCGTGGGCGCGGGTCGTGACACCCAGCGCCGGCAACCAGCGGGGGCTGTTGATGCTGCCTGTGGTCGGCGAAGAGGTGCTGGTCGGCTTCGAGAACGACGACACCACGCGCCCGTACGTGCTCGGGTCGCTGTTCAACGGCTCAGACACCCCTGGCGACGACCTGCTGCAGGGCGAGGACGGGTCGTTCGCCGTGCTCTCGGACCACAAGATCGTCGCGACTTCCCAGGAGGACATGAAGCTGACCTCCAAGGGAGCCCTCACGATCGACGTCACCAACGACGTCACGATCACGGGCAGCCAGGGCGTGACCGTCAAGGGGCAG
The DNA here is from genome assembly GCA_017882405.1 of Solirubrobacteraceae bacterium. The sequence goes on from JADGPO010000010.1 coordinate 4,103, forward strand.
ACGGTGAGCGTCAAGGCCGACAGCGATCTCTCGATCGAGGGCACCACCTCGGTCACGATCAAGTGCGGCGCCTCGCAGATCCAGGTGACGCCCAGCGGCGTGACCGTGAGCGGCCCGATGATCAGCCTGGGATGAGGCGATGAGCGACCTGATCGGCTCGGGGCTCTCCTTCCCCCTGGCGCCTGACCAGCGCGGCGTCCTGGCGCTCGCTCACGGGATCAACGACATCGAGCAGGCGATCAAGGTGATCCTCGGCACCGCGCCCGGCGAGCGTCCGATGCGCCCGAACTTCGGCTGCGCCGTCCACGACCTGGTGTTCGACACGATCGACGCCGAGATGGTGGGCCGCGTCGACGCGGCGGTGCACGTCGCGCTGGCCCGCTGGGAGCCGCGCATCGAGGTCGTGGAGCTGGCCTTCGACCTCGGCCGGGTGGACGAGGGTGCCCTGGTGATCACGATCACCTACCGCGTCCTGCAGACGAGCCGGCTCTACAACCTCGTGTATCCGTTCTACGTGATCCCCGCCGAGGAGACGCCGTGACCGGCGCGCGGGTGCTGCTCGACGAGCGCGACCCCGCGGCGATCATCACCGAGGCCCGGCGGCGCGTCGAGCTGCTCTGTCCGGAGCTGGCGGTCAACGGCGGACCGGATCCGGCCGTCGCCCTGATCGAGCTGTTCGCGTGGATGAGCAGCCTGGCGGTTGACCGCCTCGGCCGCGTCCCGGACAAGCTGCACATCGCCTTGCTGGACCTGCTGGGGATCGAGCTCGCCGGACCGGCCGCCGCGCGCACCGACCTGCGGCTGCGGCTAAGCGCGCCCGCCGCCGAGCCGCTGCAGATCGCACGGGGAACCGAGGCGGGCACGCTGCGCACCGCCATGCAGGAGTCGATCGTGTTCGCCGTGCAGGAGGAGTTCACGGTTCTGCCCCTGCGACCGGCGGCTTACGTCGTCTCGCGCGAGGGGGCGCACAAGGAGATCGGCGTCGCCGACGGCGTCGCCTTCCCGCACGGACCGGACCAGCTCCCGTTCAGCCGCTCCCCCCAGCCGGGCGATGCGCTGTATCTGGGATTCGAGGGGAGCCTGCGCCGCCTTCTGATGAGCGTCTCGATGGAGGCCTCGATGGCGCGCGGCGCCGGGGTCAAGCCCGAGGACCCGCCGCTGCGCTGGGAGGTCAGCCAGGGCGAGGGCCAATGGGCCGAGGTGGACGTGCTGCACGACTTCACCGGCGGCTTCAACTACGGCTCGGGGGCGGTCGAGGTCCAGTGTCCTTCCGCCTCGGGGATCGAGCCGATCGCCGGCCGCCGGCTGCACTGGCTGCGCTGCCGGATCGCCGAGACGACTCGCATCAGCGGCGAGGCGGCCGTCTACACCCAGCCGCCCGAGATCTACCAGATCACCGCGGCGCCGATCGGAGCGCTGATCGAGGCCGAGCACTCGTCGCTGGAGCTGGCCGAGCCGCTGGGCGTGAGCGACGGCACGCCCGGCCAGACGTTCGCCACCCGCTTCTCGCCGCTGCTGGCGCTGGCGACCGGCGAGACGCTCGAGGTTCAGTCGCCGGCCGGCGACTGGGACCCGTGGGAGCAGCGCGACTCGTTCGCCGACGCGGCGCCGGGCGATCCCCATTTCGCACTGGACCTGGTGCACGGTGAGATTCGCCTCGGTCCCGAGCTGCACCGTCCCGGCGGCGCGCCCGCGCGACACGGCGCCGTCCCAGCCAAGGGCGCCGCGCTGCGGATGAGCGCCTATCGGCACGGCGGGGGCCGGATCGGCAACGTCGCCGCCGACACGGTCACCACGCTGCGCTCAGCGATTCCCGGCGTCGCCTCGGTCACCAATCCGCATCCCGCGCTGGGGGGCGTCGATGCGCAGTCGGTGGACGCCGCGCGCGGCCGCTCGGCGCTGGAGATCCGCACCCGGTACCGCGCGGTCACCGACGAGGACTTCGAGTTCCTGGCCACCGAGGCGACGCCTCGCGTGGCCCGGGCGCGACGGGTGGCCGACGACCAGCCCGGCGTCGCGCTACGGATCCTCCCCCGCGTGGACCCCGCGGACCGGCGCCTCTCGCTGGAGGAGCTGACGCCGAGCGCCGCCCTGCTGGAGGAGGTGGAGCGCTACCTCGACACGCGCAAGCTGGCCGGCACGCCAGTGCGTCTGGAGCCGATGCGCTTTCGGGGGGTGTCGGTGGTGGTCTCGCTGCAGGTCTCGCCACGCGCGAACGTGCAGCGGATCGAGCAGGGGGTCCGCGATTCGCTGTACCGCTATCTGAACCCGCTGATCGGGGGCACCGCCGGCGCGATCGGCGACGGCTGGCCGAGCGGACGCTCGCTCAACCAGGGCGAGCTCTACGCGATCGTCCACGCGTTCGACGCGGTGGAGTTCGTCAAGATCCTGCGGCTCTACGAGCTCGATCTGGCGACCGGCGAGCAGGCCTCGCAGGCGGCGGGACGGCAGATCCTGCTCGAGCCCGACGAGGTGATCGCCTCGGGCGCCCATGTGGTGCGCGTCGTCCGACGCCAGGACTGACCACTTTCCGGGCCAACGCCTTGCGGCGCGCAGGGGCGGCGCGAGGCATATGATGCGCCGCAAGGCACCAAGGGAAAGTGAGGATCGGGGGTGCGAATCTTCATCGTGTTCCGGGACACGATCTACGTCAGCGGCATGCGGTCGACCCTGCTCGCCGCGCCCGAGGTGGAGGCGGTCGACGAGGCGGCATCGATCGCCCTGGCCTGGGAGCACGAGGCGCTGGCCGAGGCCGATGTCGTCGTGCTGGACTCAGATCTGGGCGGCGCCGAGTCGTTCGTGCGCGAGATCACCGCACAGAGCCGGGCGCGGGTGCTGATCTGCCTGCACGAGGTCCGAAGTCCCGACATCCTGGAGGCGATCGGCAACGGCGCCGGCGGGGTGCTGGCGCGCGCGCTGCTGACGCCGGACACGCTGCTGGCGGCCGTGGGGGCGGTGGCCGCCGGCATCTTCGCCTTCGACGCCGGCGTGCTGCGCACGCTCAACAGCTCGGTCGCACCGATCGGCGATCGCCCCCGGGCGACCGTCAACGTCGGCGGGTTTGCGCCCCGCGAGCAGACCGTGCTCAGCCTGGTGGCGGCGGGGCTCTCCAACCGCGAGATCGCCGAGCAGCTCTCCTACAGCGAGCGCACGATCAAGACGATCCTGCATGACATCGTGATCAAGCTGGGCGTCAAGAGCCGCTCGCAGGCCGTCGCCCTGGCGGTCCGGGAGCGGATCATCTAAGTGACGGTACTCACAGGCGATCACTAGCCGTCGCCACCCGTGTGCTTTACGATTGAAGGGCAATCGGACCAGGGATGTGAAGTGATGGAAGCGGGCGTGGTAGCGGGCAACGAGATGGCAGTGGTCCCAGGCACGTCGGCCGTGCGCTGGTGGTGGCTGGGCCTGGCGGTCGCGGCGGTTCTCCCGTTCGCGGCGGCGTTCGCGATCGGTTCGACGACCAAGACCAAGTCCGCGCCCGTCAGCACCCCGACCGGTCTGGCGCCGGTCCTCACCGGTGGCCCCGCGCAGGCGTCGGTGACGGCGCTGCAGCCCGGCATGACGATTCCCAAGCTCAAGGTCCCCGCGCCTCCGAAGCCCAAGACGACGGTTGCCCCCACCACGACTGGGAGCTCGCCGACGGTCACCACGCCCAGCACGGCGCCGACCCTGACCACGCAGCAGTCCTCGCCCACGCCCACGCCCACGCCCACGCCGACTCCGACGCCCACACCCACACCCACACCCACACCCACCCCCACACCCAACAGCGGTGGTGGCGGCGGTGGCGGCGGCGGCGGCGGCGTTTCGCACGGCGGCGCCTGAGCCATCCAGGGCAGACTCGTCGGGGCTAGCCGAGCGGTGTGCCGGGCCGCGCGGGTCTAGGCGTGCGGCCGGCCGACTTGCTGCGCGCCCTCCAGCGTCGCCACGTCCTCGTCGTCGAGCTCGACCTCGGCCGCTGCGAGGTTCTCCTCCAGGTGCTCCACCGAGGTGGTGCCCGGGATCAGCAGGATGCGCTCGTAGTGGGCCAGCAGCCAGGCCAGCGCGACCTGCGAGGGCTTGACGTCATGCTTGGCCGCCACCTGCGAGATCGCGGGATCCTGAGCCAGCTTGGCGGGGCCGCCGGTGAACGCTGAGCCGAGCGGGAAGAACGGCACGAACGCGATCTCGTGCTCACGGCACAGGTCGAGGATCGGCTCGTCGCTGCGGTCGATCACGCTGTAGGAGTTCTGGATCTCGCCGATCTGCGTCTGCTCGAGCGCCCGCCGAGCGCCCTCGAGCGTCACGTTGGAGATACCGATCAGATCCAGCTTGCCCTCCCGGCGCAGGTCCTGCAGCGTTTCGAGCTGCTCGGGCAATGGAACATCCGGCCCGCCGGTGTCGGTGATCACCCGCAGGTTGACGAGGTCCATACGCTCGACGCGCAGCGAGCGCAGGTTGTCCTCGACGCCCTGGCGCAGCTCCCGCGGGGAGAGCGCGGGGAGCCACCCTCCCTGGTCATCGCGCCGGGCGCCCACCTTGGTGACGAGCTTGAGCTCGTCGGGATAGGGGTGCAGGGTCTCGCGGATCAGGTCGTTGACGACGTCCGGGCCGTAGTACTGCGATGTGTCGATGTGGTCGACGCCCAGCTCGATCGCGCGCCGGAGCACGGCGCGCGCGCCCTCGGGATCCCGTGGCGGGCCGAACACGCCGGGGCCGGCGAGCTGCATTGCGCCGAAGCCGATGCGGTTGATCGGCTTGTCGCCGAGAAATGACGTCTTGCTCATGTCAGACAGTGTGCGCCAGGCCCAGCGAGGTGACAAGCGGACCCTCGATCCGAGGATCCGCACCACCACCCTGAGCGATCACACGGCTTCGAGCGCCTGCGCCAGGTCTGCCTCGAGCGCGCCGGCCGACTGGCGCTCGGCACGGACGGCGAGACCCTCGCAAGAGCAGCCAGGCCGGGTCCGGCGCGGCCACGATCCCGGCGGCCGAGCCGAACGCCGCCAGAGCAGTGCCTCGCTGCCCTCCAGTTCGCCGAGGACGCGCTCGGCCTCCAATCCGACCGGATGGGCGACGCGCTGGTAGTAGAACGGGCCCGGCGTGGCGTCGACGTAGGGGTGGATGGTGGCGCGGTCCAGCCCGGGCAGCTCGCCCCGAGCCAGCTTCGTCTCGCGCTCCATGCCGGTCAGGCGGCGGTCAGCGTGGTGGTCAGGCCGGGGCCGGCGGCCAGCGTCTGGTAGACGACGCAGTAGCGCTCGGTGAGCTTTTGCAGCGTCGCCAGCTGCTCGGCGTCGGCGTCGGTGTCCAGCTGGAAGGACAGCCGAATCGAGCTGAAGCCCACCGGCGCGTCGCGGTCGACGCCCAACGTGTCGCGGAAGTCCAGGTCGCCCTCCGCGTGGACCTGTCCGGAGCGCAGCTGAATTCCCAGCGAGGTCGCCACCGCTGTCAGCGTCACGCCCGCGCAGGCCACCAGCGCCTCCAGCAGCATGTCGCCGGAGCACAGCAGCGACCCGTCTCCCCCCGGTGGCCGGATGCAGGCCGGCCTCCGCCTCTTATGCCCCGGACGGTGGACGAGGACTGCGCAACCCTTCGGTTGCATGGTCGATTCAGGACACTGGCCAAGATCGACCACGTGCTCCGCTGAGCCGTGTCAGCTGATCGCGTAGCCGTAGCGGCGCAACGCCGCCAGGCTCCCGGCCAGTGCCGCGTCGGCGTTGGCGATCGACTTCTGGGCGGCCGCGTAGCGGCCCTTCTTGTTGGCGCGGGCGGCAGCCGAGAGTGCCCGGTAGTCGCTGCCCAGCGCCCCCAGCGCCGCCTCGATCCTCGGGGTGGCCCCTGCTCCAACGGGGCCGGTATCCAGCTTCGCGGTCGCGGCCGCTGCCTGCTCGTAGGCTTGGGCGAGACGACCGGCCGCGCTTGCCTGATCGCGCTCCCTCTTGGCCTTGGCCAGCTGGCGGCCGTCGACCGTGCGGGCGTTGTCGAGCTTGGCGATGATCGTCCCGAGCGACTTCGCGTAGGCCGGGTTGGCCCCCAACGGCAGGACCGAGCCCGACATCTTCAGTGAGGCGATGACCCGCTCGCACGTGGTCGAGAACGCCGGTCCGCCGACCTGCGGGACCACGCAGGTGGCAATACCCGTCCCGGCAGTGGTCACCAGCGCGTAGACCGAGAGCAGGTTGCTGGAGCCGTTGGGCACGACGTCCAGGTAGCGCTTGAAGGTGTGCGACCCGAGCTTGACCAGTTGCGTCTGCGGCACCGAGCCGACCTTCGCCTTGAACGCACCAGGCAGCAGGCTCGCGTCCACAGGACCCGCGGTGCCGATCACCACCGCCCCGGCGGTGCCGGAGGCGGTGGGACCGACCGCGACCGGGTGGGTGAGCCCCAGCGATGCCGCCGTCGAGGCCACCGCAGCGGACCGCCGCCACGTGGCGGGGAAGTTGACCGACACCGGACCCGACGAGATCTCGCCCGACAGACCCGCAGGCCGCTGCTTGGGCTTCTTACTGGACCCGGGAGCGACCAGGAACCCGACCACCGCCGCGGCCACGGCGACCGCGACCAGCAGGGCGACCAGCGGTCCGCGCCGGGGCCCGGGGGCAGCAGCGGTGGCGGCGGGCGCCGCCTCGGTGGCCACCGGGGTAGGCATCGCGACGGGCGTCTGCTCTCGGCGAGGCTCCGGCTCGGGTTCGGGCTCCGGCTCCGGCTCCGGCTCCGGCTCGGGCTCAGATTCGCGTTCGGGTTCCGGCGGCGCGGGCGGCGTCGGCGGCGGGGTGGTCTCGACCGTGGCGGGGGTGTCGACGGCCGCCACCGGCTCGGGCTCGAGCTCCGGCTCCGGCTCCGGTTCGGGCTCCGGCTCCGGTTCGGATGTGACGGGCGGGGGCGGCGGTTGCGGGCCGCGGGGCGCGGCGGTCGGAGCAAACGTCACGAACTCCGGCTCGGCGGCCTCGGCCGGCGGTTCGGGCTCCGGCTCGGGTTCGGGTTCGGGTTCGGGCTCTGCAACCGGCTCGGGCTCGGGCTCCACGAAAGCGTCGGGCTCGGGGCCTGGCGCGACCACCGGCTCGGGCGTAGGTGCCGGCTCGACCACCGGCTCCGGCGGAGGCGTCGGCTCGACCACCGGCTCGCCTGAAGGCGTCGGCTCGATCACCGGCTCGGGCTCGGGGGTCGGCGCCGGCGGGGCGGGTGGGGTCGGGGCGGGCGGGCGGGGTCCCGGCGACGGATCGAACGTGACGAACTCGTCCGACACCGCTGACGTCGAGCCCAGCGTGGGCGTGGGCAGCGAAGCCTGGCTCTCGAAGGGTGCCGGGGTGAGGGGCTGGGCCTGGGCGGTGGCCACCTGGTCCTCCAGCAGGCGGGCATCCCGGCGCCACAGTGGGCCGATCAGCCGCACGAGGATCTCCTCGAGCGAATCCCACGCATCGACGGCGTGGCGCACGCGCTCGGCCGGGTCCTTGACCAACAGCGAGTCGATCCACTGCGAGAGGCCCGGGTCGACTTCGGGCTGGACCTCCATCGGTGAGGGGATGCGCTCGGAGACGTGGCGCATCAGGATCGCCATCGGCGACTCGGTGTCATGGAACGGGACGTGGCCGACCACCAGCTCGTAGGCCATGATCCCGACCGAGTACAGGTCGCTCCACGGCCCGAGCTCGCCGGCCATCGCCTGCTCGGGAGCCATGTAGGTCGGGGTGCCGACGGTCATCCCGGTGGCGGTGACGAACTTAGTGCCCGCCCGCATCGTCGCCCGGGCGATCCCGAAGTCGGCGATCTTCACGCGCCCGTCAGCGGTGACCATGATGTTCTCGGGCTTGAGGTCGCGGTGCACGATCCCGGCGGCCTCGCCGTGGGTCAGCCCGGCCAGCACGCCCTCCAGCACGCCCGCGATCTGAGCCAGCGAGAGCCGCTTCATGTACGGGCGCAGCGAGCCGCGCGGCACGTACTCCATCGCGATGTAGGGCGTCTGCGCATGCTCGAAGTACTCGTGCACGGTGACCACGTTGGGATGGTTAAGCGAGCCGGCCAGGCGAGACTCGCGCAGGAACCGATGCGCGTACTCGGCCGAGCCGGCGTGGAAGCGGCTGAGCTCCTTGAGCGCCACCTGGCGATCGAGGTCGGGCTGGCGGGCCACGTAGACGATCGCCATCCCGCCACGGCCGATCTCGCGCAGGATCTCGTAGCGACCCACGATTCGATTTCCACCCGGCGCGCCTGCGCCGCCCCTCCGCTCTTCGTCGGCCACGGCCCCTGAATCCCCAGTCAGTCAGCTACGTCGCGGTCACCACTGCCGCAAAGCCTACCCCTCGCCGGCGTACCGCTCCTCGATAGCCGCCGAGTACTTGGCGGCGATGGGCTTGCGCTTGAGCTTCATCGTGGGGTCAGCTCGTCGCCGGTGTGCATCCAGCCGTCGTCATCGAGCACCTCGGCGGTGCGCACCGCGTCGGCGCGGTAGCCGTGCATGACGACCTCGCCGCGCACCAGCAGCTCGCCGTCGGAGGTGAGACCCGGCTCGACGCCGGGGAAATCCGGCTACGAGGCGAGCTCGGGCGGCAGCGCCTGGGGACCGTCGGGGTACAGCTGGGCGAGCTGCTCGGCGGTCAGCTCCCGCGTGTTGGCGGCTTCCGCGGGGGAGCCGACGACCAGCCACAGGGCGTCGGCCTCGGTGTCGTTGAACACCTGGCGCAAGCTCTCGGGCTCCACCAACAGCGCCGACAGCTGCTTGGCGAGGTCGGTGTTGGGCACCCCATCTGGTTGGACGGCCGCCAGAACGCGTCGGCGGCGTGCAGCACCCCGAAGGCCATGGCCGCACGCTACTGGACGACGGGAGCGGTGAGGAGCTACCGTCACCGTTGAGATGTCCACCGTGGCCGGAGCCCCAGTCAGCTACGACGAGTGGCGCACCGCCTATGGGCTCACCCCGGAGCGCGACGCTTCGTTCACGACGTTGTCGGGGGAGGCGATCGCTCCGCTGTACACCGAGCGTGACCTGCCGGCCGACCCGTCGAGGATTGGGTTGCCGGGCCAGTATCCCTACACGCGCGGGGTGTACCCGTCGATGTATCGCGGGCGGATGTGGACGATGCGCCAGTTCGCGGGTTTTGGGAGCGCGGCGGAGACCAACCAGCGGTTTCGCTATCTGCTGGACCACGGTCAGACGGGGCTGTCGACGGCGTTCGACATGCCGTCGCTGATGGGCCACGACTCAGACCATCCCAAGTCTGAGGGGGAGGTGGGGCGGGAGGGGGTGGCGATCGACACGGTCCTGGACATGGAGACCCTGTTCGGCGGGATTCCGCTGGATGAGGTGACGGTGTCGATGACGATCAACGCGCCGGCGGCGATCATGCTCGCCTTCTACGTGGTGGCGGCCGAGCGTCAGGGCATCGGTCTCCGGCAGCTGGGCGGGACGATCCAGACCGACATCCTCAAGGAGTACATCGCCCAGAAGGAGTGGTGCTTCCCCGTCGACCCGGCGATGCGCCTGGTCGGCGACATGATCGAGTGGTGCTCGACCGAGATGCCGCGGTGGCATCCGATCAGCATCTCGGGCTATCACATTCGCGAGGCCGGCTCGACCGCCGCGCAGGAGCTGGCGTTCACGCTCAAGGACGGGCTGACCTATGTGGAGCAGGCCGTCAGCCGCGGACTGGACGTCGATGACTTCGCGCCCCGGCTGAGTTTCTTCTTCAACGCGCAGATCGATTTCTTCGAGGAGATCGCCAAGTATCGTGCCGCGCGCCGCATCTGGGCCCGGGAGTTGCGCGACACGTTCGGGGCGCGC
>JADGPO010000071.1 GCA_017882405.1 Solirubrobacteraceae bacterium
GGCGGCAGCCTGCACCTCGGCCAGCGGCCGCGCGGCGCGGCGGTCGGCCAACTCGCCACGGGTGCGCGCCACGATCCGGGAAAGCTCGTTCACGGGGCGACCGCGGCGCCCGGGGCCAGCCGCTCGGTGGCAGCCACGAACCGCTCCAAGGCCGCGGTGGCCGCCCCGGAGTCGACCGCCGCCTGAGCGGCCGCGACTCCCTCGGCGAGGCCGGGCGCTCCGCCGGCCGCGTAGATCGCGGCGCCGCCGTTGAGCACCGCCACATCGCGCGCCGGGCCGGCCTCTCCGGCCAAGATCCGCCGGGTGATGTCCGCGTTGCGGGCGGGATCGCCACCGGGGATCGCCTCCGCCGGCGCCGTCGTCAGTCCCAGCTGCTCGGGGGAGACCTCGTACTCGGAGATGGCACCGTCGCCGGTGACCTCGAATACGCGCGTGGGCGCGCAGATGCTCAGCTCGTCGAGGCCGTCGAGGCTCGAGACCAACAACGCGTGCTCCGTGCCCAGCAGCGCCAGCGCTCCCGCCATCGTCTCCAGATAGGCGGCTTCCGAGACGCCGATCAGCTGCCGGGTGGCCCCGGCCGGATTGGTCAGCGGCCCCAGGAAGTTGAAGATCGTGCGCACGGCCAGCTCGCTTCGCACGGGGATCACGAAGCGGGTCGCCTGGTGATGGGCGGGGGCGAACATGAAACCGAAGCCCACCTCCTCGATGCAGCGGGCTACTGCCCCGGGACTCAGATCGATCCGGGCACCGAGCGCCTCCAGCACGTCCGCCGAGCCCGACAGCCCGGTGGCCGAGCGGTTGCCGTGCTTGGCCACCGTGCAGCCGGCGCCGGCGGCGATCAGCGCCGCCGTGGTGGAGACGTTGAACGTGCGCCGCCCGCCGCCGGTGCCCGCGGTGTCCAGCAGGTCGCGGCGCGCGACCGCGACGGACGCGGCCATCGCTCGCATCGTCCGCGCCAGGCCGGCCAGCTCCTGCACGGTCTCCCCCTTGGTCCGGAGCGCGATCAGGAAGGCGGCGATCTGGATCTCCGAGGCGTTGCCCCGCATGATCTCGCCCAGCACCGCCGCCGTCTGATCGGCGCTCAGGTCCTGCCGGGAGGCCAGCGCGTCGATCGAGCGGGTCAGGAGCTGGCCGCCGGCGCTCAAACCGCCTCCGCCAGGAAGTTGGCCAGCAACTCCCGGCCCTGCTCGGTGAGCACCGACTCGGGATGGAACTGCACGCCTTCGGCGGGCAGCTCGCGATGGCGCACCGCCATCACGATGCCGTCGGCGACGGCGCTGCGCTCCAGCACGTCGGGCAGCTCGGGCGAGGCGATCAGCGAGTGGTAGCGACCCACCTGCAGCGAGGGGCGCAGGCCGTGGAAGATCGTGCGGCCGTCGTGCTCGATCATCGTGGTCTTGCCGTGCACCGGCCGATGGGTGACCACCTTGCCGCCCCACGCCTGGACCAGCGCCTGGTGGCCGAGGCACACCCCCAGCGTGGGGATCCGCGCCTCCGGAAAGCGCCGCACCGCCTCCAGCGAGATGCCGGCTTCGTCGGGAGTGCACGGCCCCGGCGAAACGATCACGCGGTCATAGCCCCTGACCAGGAGGTCAGAGACGGTGGCCCGGTCGTTGCGAACGACCTCGATCTCGTGAGCCGGCTGCGCGAGCTCCCCGACGTACTGCACCAGGTTGTAGGTGAAGCTGTCGTAGTTGTCGAGGACGAGGACCCGCATCTAGACCACTAAGCCCACTCCGGCTGGGCGACCGCCAGCTCGATCGCCTGCATCACGGCCCGGGACTTGGCCACCGACTCCTCGAACTCGTAGGCCGGCTTGGCGTCGGCCACCGTCCCGCCCCCCGCCTGGACGTGAGCGACACCGTCCTTGACGACGACGGTGCGGATGTGGATGCAGGTGTCCAGCTCGCCGGTGTAGCTGACCCAGCCGATCGCGCCGCCGTAGCCGCCGCGCTTGACAGGCTCCAACTCGTCGATGATCTGCATCGCGCGGACCTTGGGCGCCCCCGAGAGCGTGCCGGCCGGCAGCACCGAGCGCAGCGCGTCCAGCGGCCCCACCCCCGGCCGCAGCTCGCCGGTGACGCTGGAGACGATGTGCATCACGTGGCTGTAGTTCTCGACCGCCATGAAGCTCTCCACCTGCACCGAGCCGTACTGGCACACGCGGCCGAGGTCGTTGCGGCCGAGGTCGACGAGCATCACGTGCTCGGCGCGCTCCTTCTCGTCGGCCAGCAGCTCCTGCGCCATCCGCTGGTCCTCGTCGACCGTCGCTCCCCGCGGGCGGGTGCCGGCGATCGGACGGGTGGCCACCCGGCGGCCGGCCACCGTGATCAGTGGTTCGGGGCTGGCGCCGGCGATCTCGAAGTCGCCGAAATCCAGGAAGTACATGTACGGGCTGGGGTTGACCGCGCGCAGGCCCCGGTAGATCGAGAACGCCTCGATCGGCACGGGCGCCGACCAGCGTTGCGAGGGCACGACCTGGAACGCGTCCCCGGCGTAGATGTACTCGATGATCCGCGCCACCATCGCCTCGAAGGTCTCCCGAGACATGTTGGAGTGAAACTCGGGAGCGACGCGTCCCGCTGTCGGCGGGTGCGACGGGCGCGGGACGGGGCCGTCGAGCCGCCAGCGGATCTCGGCGATCGTGTCAGCTGCGCGGGCGTATGCAGCATCGACATCCCCCTCCGCGTACACGTTGGCGATCACGGTGACGGTGTGCTTGAGGTGGTCGAAGACGACGAGCGCATCGGTCATCATCAGCGCCAGGTCGGGGACCCCGATCGGATCCGGGTTGGGTTCGCCGAGCGGCTCGACGGTTCTCACCAGGTCATAGGCGAACACGCCCACGGCGCCGCCCGCGAACGGGGGCAGCCCCTCCAGAGTGGGGATCCGGAAGCGACCGAGCTCCTCGCCGGCCAGCTGGTAGGGGTCGCCGGGGTCGCCCAGCGACCAGCGCAGCACCTTGCGCGGGCGCCAGCCGATGAACGAGTAGCGCCCCACCCGCCCCTGGTCGGCCGACTCGAGCAGAAAGCACGGTTCGGTGGGGTTCGCGTCCCGCAGCTTGAGGAAGGCCGAGACGGGTGTCTGGCAGTCGTCGATGAACGTCTGGTGAAGCGGGATCAGGTTGTGGTCGCGGGCCAGCGCGCGCGCGACTTCCAGCGTCGGCGCGGGCCCGGCGGTGGCGCGGGTCTCAGCGCCCGTGACGGCCATCGAGGACTCGCTCGGCGTCGGCGAAGCTCAGCCCTCGACCCCGCATGAGCACGGCCAGGTGGTAGAGGACATCGGCGGCTTCCTCGGCCACGCGCTCGTCGGACTCCTCACGCACGGCGCGCACCACCTCCTCGGCCTCCTCCTGGACCTTGGCGCCGGCGAGGCCCGGGTCGTCGAGCAGCGTCGTGGTGTAGGAGCCGACGGGGCGCTCCGCCGCCCGCGAGGCGATCGTGCGCTCCAGGCTGGGGAGCGTCTCGTACGGCGCCCAGGACTCCAGGTCCCCCCGGTGAAAGCAGGTCCGCTCGCCGGTGTGGCAAGCCGGACCGGTCGGCTCCACCAGCGCCACCAGTGCGTCACCGTCGCAGTCGTAGCGAATCGCCCTGACCGCCTGGGTGTTGCCCGAGGTGGCCCCCTTGTGCCACAGCTCCTGGCGCGAGCGACTGAAGAAGTGAATCTCCCCTGTCTCCCGCGTTCGGCGCAGCGCTTCGGCGTTCATGTAGGCGAGCGTCAGCACCTCGCCGGTGCGCCAGTCCTGGGCGATACACGGGACGAGCCCGCGCTCGTCAAAGGCGATCTCGGCGTCGTCCATGCGCCGAGATTCTAGTGTCGTGATTCGACACCAGGGGCGGGCGCCCAGTCGGTCAGACCGGTGAGCCGAGCGTGACCACTTGTCTCTCCGTTGGGGAGCTCGACAATCTCAAACCAGTACTGCGTCCATGTCTTCATCACGTCGACCAGGCCGCCGAACGTCACCGGCTTGGTGATGAACGAGCTGACACCGAGGCGGCGGACCTCCTCGGTAAAACGGCCCTCGTGACGGAGGTAGTCCAGGAGGTCCTGACCGTCCGTCGACCACGAACTTCATCTCGTTGGCATGGTCCCACCACAACCTCTATTCGATACCCAAACGGTCCAGCACGCGCTCGTCTCCCCGCCAATGGCGGCGCACCCGGACCGACAGCTCGAGATGCACCTGGGTGCCCAGCTCGCGCTCGATCGTCCGCCGGGCGGCGACACCGATCGACTTGATCATCCGGCCACCGGCGCCGATCAGGATGCCCTTCTGGGATTCGGTCTCCGACAGCACCACGGCCTCGATCCGCACCAGGTCGGGGCGCGGATACTGAATGTCCTCCACTTCGACCTCCACCGCGTGGGGCAGCTCCTCGCGGGTGCGGGCCAGCACCTGCTCTCTGACCAGCTCTGCAAGCCGTACCGACGGCTCCTGATCCGAGCGCTGGCCGGCGGAGAAGTACAGCGGCCCGGCGGGCAGCAGGGTCACCAGGTGCTCGACGAGGCGGGGCACGCCCGCGCCCGTGCGGGCGGACACGGGAAAAATCTCATCGGCCACCTCCAGGCTCGCGGCGTCGGCCAGCGTGGCCGCGATCCGCGCCTTCTCGGCCCGGTCGACCTTGTTGACGGCGATCGCCACCGGGACTTTCGCGGCGCGCAGCAGCGCGGCGATGAACCGGTCTCCCGGACCGACGCCCTGCTGAGCGTTGACGACCAGCAGGCAGCCGTCGGCATCGGCCAGTTCACGCTCCACCCGGCGCTGCATGCGCTCGGTGAGCGTGTCGCGGGGGCGCTGCACGCCGGGCAGGTCGACCAGCACCAGCTGCCAGTCGGGCCCGGTCGCCACTCCGCGGATCGCCCGCCGGGTGGTCTGGGGCTTGTCGGAGACGATCGCCACGTTCACGCCGACGATCGAGTTGGCCAGCGTGGACTTGCCCACGTTGGGGCGGCCCGCCAGGGCGACGAAGCCCGACCTGGTCACGGGCCCGGCCTTAGCCTTCGCGCTCAGCTGACCCACCGCATCAGCTCTGCCTGCAGCGCCAGCATCTCGCCGTGATCGGTTTCGTGGTCCATGCCGCTCAGATGCAGAGCACCATGCACCACCGCCTCGCGCAAGTCAACGGTGTGCTCCGGACAGATGATGATGTCTCCCAGCTCACGGGGGCCGGCGCTGGGAGCGTCCTCGTCGACGCCGAAGGACAGCACGTCGGTGGGCAGGTCGATCTGCCGGTACTCCCGGTTGAGCTCGCGGCTGCGTCCCGCGTCGACGAACTCGATCGCGACGTGGCCCTCGTCGATCCCGGCGGAGGAGAGCGCCAGCGCGCACAGTTCCTCCAATTCCACCGCCGTTGGGCCGCTGTCGCTGGAGACCTCGATTCCGATCACCTCGACGTCGAGCATCCGGCGCCCCCTCGCTAGGCGCGCTTACGGGGCCGCAGCTCGGGCGCCAGGCGTTGGGAGTGCTCGTCATAGGCGGCCACGATCCGCCGCACGAGCTTGTGGCGCACCACGTCCTCGTCACCGAAGCGCACGAACTGCACGTCCTCAACGTGATCGAGGACGTCGGCCACGGCCACCAGGCCGGACGCCTGCTCGCGCGGGAGGTCGATCTGGGTGATGTCGCCGGTCACCACCACCTTGGAGCTGAAGCCCAGGCGGGTAAGGAACATCTTCATCTGCTCGGGACTGGTGTTCTGAGCCTCGTCGAGGATGATGAAGCTGTCGTTGAGCGTGTTGTGGGTGACCAGGTAGTCGTCGGTCACGTAGAGCGAATCGGCGGCGGCGACCTGAATGCAGACGGTCTCCATCTCGCCTGCCGGCTCGATGGCGTCGATGTAGCGCATCGGTCGCCCACCGCCATGGGTTTCATAAAGGCGTCGCTTGCGCTCCAGACGAAACGGCTCGATCCCAGCCGGCAGGCGGATATCGATCACGAACGCATCGTGCCGATGCTCAACTGGTCGGCCGTCAGCGCGGCCCGGGCGGCGTCCATGGGCCTCACGCCGCCGCCAGTTCGCCACGCCGCCCAGCGAGCGAACGAGGTAGGCGACGTCGTCACGCAGCATCTCTGAGCACGTCGTGTACTGAATCCGGCACGTCCGTTCTCGCTGGGTCACGGGGCCGCCATCGCTGTCGAGCAGACCCTGGAGTACGGCGATTCGGACTGCGGCGGAGTTGTGGAGGTACAGCTCTGGGACGAACTTGCTGTGCGATCTCGTCCCCGCCAGCCCAAGTTCCCGGAGTGCGGCGGTGACCGGGTTGGCGACGATTACGCCACCACGATGGCCGTCGACATGCCGGAGGACGTAGTCGATGCCGCCCTTCGGTTGAAGTTCGATACCGGCCAGCGAGCTCTCGAGGGCGCGGCCAAGCTCCAGGTCCGCGGTGGCGAAAGTCGGCGTCGTCGAGGTCGTGAGGCAGCCGTCACCGAGCAGAAGGCCCAGCCCGTACGGATCGATCGGAACCTCTGCCGCCGGGAGCTCGGCGGGGGCCGAGAGCAGCGGCAGCTCGAACCGGTGCTGGTGGAAGGAGCGGAGCCGGCCGATCATCTCCTGCGTCTCGAGCACGCGCCCGGGCTTGCCCCGACGGCGATCGGAGGCGGTGAACACTTGCCAGAGGTGCTCGGAGCAGCACAGCGTCGAGGCCCCGTCCTGGGTCCGCAGCCGGTAGACGGGCTTGCGGCCCTGCGGATATACGCCAATCACCGGCGTCGGCCGTCCGTCGGAGCCGATCACCAGGTCTCCGACGCGCAGATTCCCGATCGGTCGAAAGCCGGACGGGGTGAGCACCCCGCTCGACAGGGGTTGAGCTCTGCCTCTCATAAAAGCCAGCGGCGCGACCTCGATCACGCCGCGCTCCAGGTGCTGGGAGACGCGCTCGGGCTCCAGCATGTCGTGCAAAGCGTCGAACAGGGGGCGCAGGTAGGGGTCGACCTTGGCCATCAGGTCCCCGGGGAGGAAGCCCAGGCGCTCGCCGGCCTCGACCGCCGGGCGCGTGAGGATGATCCGGTTGACCTCGCGCCGGCTGAGCGCCGCCGCGGCCAGCGCCACCGCCAAAAACGTCTTGCCGGTGCCGGCCGGCCCGATCCCGAACGTGATCGTGTTGTTGCGGATCGAGTCGACGTAGCGCTTCTGGTTGACGGTCTTGGGAGCGACCTTGGTGGCGCGATGGCGCCAGACGACGTCCTCCAGGATCTCCGACGGCGATTCGTGCTCGTCCAGCGCCCGGGTCACGGCCTCGACCGTCCCGGGGACGATCTCGTGTCCCTGGCTGATGAGATCCGACAGCTCCCGCACCACCGCGGCGCCGGCGTCGACCGCCGCGGCGTCGCCCTCCAGCGTGAGCATGTTGCCGCGCAGGAACACGTCGCAATCCAGATGCCCGTCCAGGGTGCGCAGGATCGCGTCCTGACTGCCGGCCAGCTCGGCCGCAACCGCGTTATCCAGCTCGATGGTCCGTTTAGCCACTACGCGCTCAGCGCCTCGCGCACCGCAGCCGACGCGCGCTTGCCGTCGGCCCGACCGCCGGAGGCGGCCATCACCGCTTTCATCACCTGGCCCATGTCGCGGGGGCTGCTGGCGCCGGTGTCGGCGATCGCCTTGCTGACGATCGTCTGAAGCTCGGAATCATCGAGCTCGGCGGGCAGGTAGCCGGCGATCAAGGCGGCCTCTGATTCCTCCTGGTTGGCCAGCTCGGGCCGGCCGCCGTCGCGGAACTGGGCGGCCGCGTCCAGTCGGCGCTTGCGCTCGCGCCGCAGCACCGCCAGCTCGTCGCCGGCGCCCTCCTTGGTGTCCTTCTGAAGCTCGGACAGGACCAAGCGCAGCGCGCCCACGCGCTGTTTTTCGCCCGCCTTCATGGCGATCGTCACGTCGGCTCGCAGCTGTTCGGTGATGCTCATTCGTGCCACCCTTGAGGATAGCCCCGCGGTCGGCTGGGTGGCAGCCGGGTCCCGTCGGCCTGCAGCTCCAGCAGCAGACCAACTTCACCGCGAACGAGGCCACGCGCCCAGAAGGTAGCGCGTGGCCTCGTCCGACGGCTCAGCTGCGATTGCCGCTCGCGATCGGCCGACGTTCGTACGCCTCGATCATCAGATCACGCTGCGGTGTCCTCGGAACAGCACGCGTAGAGAGGAGAGAGGGCTCTTGCGGATGTCCGGCCCGAGGCTTGGGCCGCGGCGCCACCACGTCGAGGAGTAGGCCACCGATCGTCACGCCGATTGCGAGTGGATTTGGCAACTGTCACCTCCTTGAGTCAGGTTTCCTGGATCACAAGCGACGCGTTGAAGGATCGATCAGACCGGCCCCGGCGGCATCGGCCCCATGTCCAAGATTGCGTGCGCGAGCGTTGTCCACGCGGTCCATCTTCAGCGCGGTCCACTCCCCCCGCGTCAGCCGGCGCGTCTGCACCCCCCCGCGCGCGGCGAACGCGCTGGACACCCGGTCGGCCTCGGTGGTCAGGATCCCACTGAGGATCAGCTGTGCGGGCAGGCGGCGCTGGTGGGCGGCCCAGGCCACGAGCGGTCCGGCCAGGACGTTGGCGGCCACCAGATCTCCGTCGGGCACCTGGTCGCGGCGCAGGTCCCACAGGCGCGCGTCGAGCGTCACGCCGTTGCGCAGGGCGTTCTCATGCGTCGCGGCCACCGCCGCCGGGTCGTAGTCCAGCGCGGTCACCGGATCGAAGCCCAGCGCCGCCGCCGCGATCGCCAGCACGCCCGAGCCGCAGCCGACGTCGACGAACGAGCCGGTGGCCTGCGGCTGCTCGAGCATCAGCTCCAGGCACAGCCGGGTGGTGGCGTGGGCGCCGGTCCCGAACGCCTGGCCGGGGTCGATCTCCACGTCGACCGCCGTCCCCCCGGGTGGCTCCCACGGCGGGCGCACCGTCAGGCGGTCGCCCAGCACCAGCGGCCGGTGAAACGCCCGCCAGCGCTCCGACCAGTCATCGGCGATCTCCTCGGTGCGCACGTCGACCAGTGCGCCACCGGCGGCCGCCCTGAGGTCGGGGAGGTCGGGCAGCTCACCGACCGCCCCGTAGACCGCAAACTCCACGATTTCCGTGCCGATCGCCACCTCCTCCACCCCGCTGGGCGCCAGCTCCAGGAGCTCGGCCAGCACCAGCTCCGCCTCCCGGCGGTGAACCCGGACGGCGAGCCGGATCATGGGGTCGCCGCCAGAGCCCGGCTAGCCGCCGAAGGCGCGCCTGAGCTTGCCCAGCACGCCCTCGTCGGTGCGCAGATTGTGCTCGGTGAGGCTGTCGGACAGCTGCTCGAGCAACTCACGCTGCTCGCGCTTGAGGTGGCGCGGGATGACGACGTTGACGACCACCCGCAGATCGCCGCGCCGGCGACCTCGCAGCCCGGGCATCCCCTTGCCCCGGATCGTCAGCGTCTCGTTGGGCTGGGTCCCCGCGGGGATCTCGAGCTCGGTCTCGCCCTCGATCGTCGGCACCTGCACGGTCGTGCCCAGCGCCGCCAAGGGGGCGGCCACGTCGACGACCGTCACGAGGTCGTCCTGGCTGCGCACGAAGCGGGGGTCCTCGCGCACGCGGATCTGGACGTACAGGTCGCCCGGCGCTCCGCCGTGCTCGCCGGCATGGCCGCGCCCGGTGATACGAATCCGCTGGCCGTCGTCGATCCCGGCGGGCACGTCGACCGACACCTTGACGCGCTGCACCTTGCGCCCGCGGCCCCCGCACTCGTGGCACGGGTCCTGGGCCACCCTGCCGTCGCCGCCGCACTGATCGCAGGCGGCAGCCCGCACGACCTGGCCGAACGGAGTGCGCGAGACGGCACGCAGCTGGCCGGTTCCGCCGCACTTGGGACACGTCTCGATCGGGGTGCCGGGCTCGGCGCCGTTGCCGCGACAGTGCTCGCAGCGGGTCACCGCGTCGTAGGCGACCTCCACCGCGGCGCCCGTGGCCGCCTGCTGCAACCCTATTTCGGCACCCACGGAGACGTCGCCGCCCTGGGCGGGTCCGCCCGCCGCGCCGCCGCCGAAGATGTTGCCGAAGCCGCCGGCGCGGGCGGGACCGGTTCCCCCGAAGAACGCCTCGAAGATGTCGGCCACCGACCCGAAGCCCTCGAAGTTGGGGGAGTAGCCGCCGGTGCGCAGGCCCTCGTGGCCGTAGCGGTCATAGGTTGCGCGCCGGTCGGAGTCCGACAGCACCTCGTAGGCCTCGGCGGCCTCCTTGAACTTGCTCTCGGCGTCGGGATCGTGGCGGTTGACGTCGGGGTGAAGCTCGCGGGCGAGCTTGCGAAACGCCTTCTTGATGTCGGCGTCGCCGGCGTCCCGGGAGACACCGAGCACCTCGTAGTAGTCGCGGGGCATCTGTGAGGCGCTCATCGTTCGTCGTAGATGTCGACAACGAAGGTGGAGAGCTGAGCCGCGGCCTCACGGACGGCGCGGATCGCGCCGCCGTAGTTCATCCGCAGCGGTCCGATCACCGACACCGCGCCCAGCGCACGCTGGGGCAATCCGTAGCCGGCGGCCACCAGCGCCAGCGAGCGCAGAGCGGGCAGCTCGTTCTCGGTGCCGATCCGCACCGCGACGGTGCGCGTGGCAGCGAGCGCCGAGCGCAGCGCGCCCAGCACCGTCACCCGGCGTTCCAGCGTCTCCATCAGCAGGTTCAGCCCTGACAAATCGCCGCCGCGCTCGGTGGTGAGCAGGTGCGCGGTCCCGTCGACGTAGAGGGTTTCCTGGGCGGACTCCTCCAGCTCGGTGAACACCGGCGCCAGTGCGTCCAGGAACTCCAGCTCGGTCGGGCTGAGGGAGGGATCGGAGAGGCGGCTGTGGAGCATCCGCGCCCCCAGCCCGAGGCCCACCAGACGTTCGTTGAGATAGCTGGCCGCCCAGTCCGACAGGCCGGTGTCGACCGGCCTGGGGAAGGTGAAGAGGCGCTTGGAGACGCCGCCCGTGGAGGTGATCACCACCACCATCAGCACCTGGGGCTGCAGCGCCAGCACCTCGACGTGGCGGATCGTGGAGGTCTCGATCGGGGGCGCGGAGACGATCGCCAGCAGGTTGGTCACCTGCGACAGGGTCTCGGTGGTGACGCGCATCGCCTCGTCGAGCTCCCGGCGGACCAGCGACAGCGAGAGCCCCGGGCCGGGCTGCTGGTCGGGCAGCAGGCGGTCGACGAAGTACCGGTAGCCGGCCTCGGTGGGGATGCGGCCGGCGGAGGTGTGGGGATGGGCCAGTAGCCCCAGCTCCTCGAGGTTGGCCAGCTCGTGGCGGATCGTCGACGGTCCCCATTCGAACTCGGCGCTGAGCGCCTTGGAGCCCACGGGCGACCCCTCGTCGAGGTACTCCTCGACGAGCCGGCGCAGCACGAGCTCTTGTCTGTCGGTCAGCATCGCCATCGGATTTTAGTTCGCGCCTGGCGGCCGACCGGGTCAGTCCAGCCGGATCTCCGCCTCGCCGTTGCGGATGATCCGCTTTCCGTTCTGCTTGGCCATGGAGTCGACGATCGCGGTGGGCCCGTCGACCTCGCGGACCTTCCCCTCCACGGTGATCTCCTGCTCGAGCACGCCCATGCCCCGAAACTCAACCGACAGCCGGGTCAGCTTGTCCGGTCCGCCCAGCGCTTCCGTGTGGGCGCGCGCCACCTGCGCCATCGTCCACAGGCCGTGCAGGATGCGCCCCGGCAGGCCGACCTGGCGGGCAAACTCCTCGTCGACGTGGATCGGGTTGAAGTCGCCGCTGGCGCCCGCGTAGCGGACGGTGAGGTAGCGGTCGGGAGTGACCGTCAGCTCGATCTGATCGCCGACGTTCATGCGCGCACGATATTGGTCCAAGTGCCGGTAACGACGGTCTCGCCCCGCTGGTTCACCGACTCGGTCTCGAACACGTAGAACCCCATCGGACCTCGCTCGGACACGTCCTTGACGGTGGTCGTCGTGGTGATCTCGTCACCGGCGACGACGAGCGGTCCCCACCGGAACTCCTGACCGCCGTGGACCATGTGGGCGAAATCGATCCCCACCTCGGGATCGAACAGCGCCGGAGTCATCGCCCGTCCGGCGAACACCACGGCGAACATCGGAGGCGCCACCACGTCCGCATAGCCGGCCTCACGGGCGGCGGCCGGGTCCAGGTACAGCGGGTCGCGCTCGCCGACGGCGTGCGCGTACTCGATCACCTTCTCCCGCCCGACCGCATACGTGGTGGCGGGATAGACCTTGCCGATCGCGCCGGTGTTGACGGCCATCAGATTATCACCGGGACCGCGCCGCCGTCCACCGACCAGGCCGCGCCGGCCACGTTGGAAGCCGCCTGCGAGCAGAGGAAGACCACGACGGCGGCGATCTCGTCGGGATCCGCGAGCCGGCGGATCGGCACGCCCGCGGCGGCGGACTCCAGCACGTCCTCGCGGGTGCCTCCGCGCGCCTGCACCGTCTGGTCCACCAGGCCTCCCGGCCCCAGCCACAGGTCGCCGGCCACCGGGCCCGGGGTGACGGCGTTGATCAGCACGCCCCGGCTCGCGTAGGCGTCGGCATAGGCCCGCGACAGCGACAGCTCCGCCGCCTTGGCCACCGAATAGGCGACGTTTCGCTGCCCGGGTCGCTTACCCGAGGAGGAGCTGACGTTGACCACCCGCCCCCATCCGGCCTGCAGCATCGCCGGCAGCGCGGCTCGCATCAGCCTCATCGGCCCCATCACGTTGACCTCCCACTGGGCCTGCCACTCCGCATCGTCGAGCTCCTCGATCGCCGTGACGGTCGTCACCCCTGCCGCGTTCACGATCACGTCGACGCCGCCGAAGCCCTCCTGGCATTTCGCCACCGCTCGCTCGCCGGCATCGGGCGCGGTCACGTCGAGCGCCAGCCACTGCACCTGTTCGCCGGCGTTCAGCTCCCCGGCGGCGGCTCGAAGCCCGTCCTCCGAGCGCGCGACCAGCAGCACGCGAGCGCGCTCGTCGCGCAGACGGGCCGCCACGGCCAGGCCGATGTCCCCCGAGCCTCCGGTGACGATGCAAACGCGGTCGCGCAGGCCGAGGTCCATGCGCGCGATTCTCCCATGCGTCGTCGCCGAACCGACGTCCGCCGCGCGGTACCGTCCCCTCGTGAGCATCGTCGCGCTCGGCGCCGCCCTCGCTCCCGTTCACCAGCGGTACCTGCTCGAGGCCCGCCAGATGCAGGCGCTGTCGTTCGCCGTGCACATCCCGCTGGTGGCCTTCGGCATCGCGTTTCCGGCGATGGTGGTGTTCGCCGCTGCTGTTCTCACTGACCCTGCGCGGCCAGCTGCACCCGGCCGATGACGAGAACGCCTCCGTCGTCGGCGGCCGCTCGGTCAGCGGTCTGCGACCGGCGCTGGGCGTGCGGGTGGCCGTGGCGCTGCTCATCGTCGGGGTCGGCATGCTCAACGCCGCCGACGCCCCCTGGGCACATGCCATCGGCGTGGTCAGCCTGTTCGCCTTCATCGTCGTCGGCTTTGCGGCGATCGTGCCGCCCGCCCTGGCCGACGAGCCCTGAGCTACGCCGAGGTGCCGGCCGCCGCCGGCACCCACCCGATCGCCGGGCCGACGTGCCGGGCGATCGTCTCCAGCAGCTGCGCGTTGTAGTCGACGCCGAGCTGGTTGGGCACGGTGAGCAGGATCGTGCCGGTTGGTTGTCACAATCACGTGGGATGGCTGACGACTTCGAGAGCCCCGGCCAGACGGCGTTCCTGTTCGACCTCGACGGGACGCTGATCGACAGCGTCTACCAGCACGTGCTGGCGTGGAGCGAGGCGCTGCAGGAGGTAGGCCTGAGCCTGTCGGTGTGGAAGATCCACCGCCGGATCGGGATGAGCGGCGGTCTGTTCGTAAACGCGCTCGCCCGGGAGCTGGGCGACCTGGACGCCGAGACGGTGGCTCGCCTGCCGGGCCTGCACGAGGACGCCTACATCCGCCGTTACGACACGGTCAGGCCCCTGCCCGGCGCGGTCGAGCTCCTGCGGACGCTGACCGAGCACGAGGTTCCCTGGGCGATCGCCACCAGCGGCGTGCAACGCTACGCCCGGTTGTCGCGAGAGCTGCTGCAGCTGCCCGACGACACGCCGATGGTCACGCGCGACCAGGTGCGTCACGCCAAGCCCGACCCCGACCTGTTCTTGACCGCGGCCAGCCGGATCGGTGTCGACATCCGCAACAGCCTGGTGGTCGGCGACAGCGTCTGGGACCTGCTGGCCGCCCAGCGGGCGCGAGCGCTCGGCATCGGGTTGCTGTCGGGCGGGTACGGGCGCGAGGAGCTGTTCTACTCGGGCGCGTTTCGCGTCTACGAGGACCCCGCCGACCTGCTCGCTCACCTCGACGAGGTCGGAGTGCGCCAGCGGCTCTAGAGCTGCGGCGTTTGCCCCGCGTGCCCCGCAGCGCTAGCCTGATGGGCATGGCCAGGCACGGCAGCTACAGGGCCTCGGATGAGGACCGCGATCGGATCGTCGAGCGCCTGAACAAGGCCGCCACCGAGGGGCGCATCGCCGCCGAGGAGCTCGAGCACCGCGTCAGTGCGGCGCTCAAGGCGCGCACCTACGACGAGCTGGACGCGACCGTCGCCGATCTGCCCGGCACGAGACTGCGCGGCGGCCAGGCGCCGGAGCGAAGGACAGCCCCCCGGTGGGTGCTGGCGACGGTGGCCCACAACCCGATGCTGCTGCTGTTCGCGATCCCCGTGGTGGCCGTGACCGCCGCGATGCTGCTGGCCGCCACCGTCATGTGGGCGGTGCTGATGGTCGTCGTGCTCGTGCTCGGCGGACGCCCGCGGGTCGGCGCGCCGCCGTGGATCTACGCCCGGCGCCAGGCGGTCCGTCAGGTTCGCCGCCGCACCGGCGGCTACTGGGCCTGAGCGGGACCTGGGCCCACGGGCCCTTGACGCCGCACCCGCCAGACCACGCCCACCATGTCGAAGCCGTCGCCGTTGACGGTCCGGCGGTGCAGGTAGCGCTCGCGCGCCAGCTCGGTCGCCTCCGCGCCGAGGCGCTCGCCCCACAGCTCGGCGGTCACCACATCGGCCACACCGTGGTTGGGGTCGTGCATGTAGGCGACGAGCGCGTCGTCGGCCAGCGTCCGCACGGCAGCCAGAAACGCGTCCGGGGGCACCTGGCTAGGGCCGTCGCCGACGGGGGCCACGCAGGAGAGGGCGTTGGCGTCCAGCGCCCGCAGCTCGGCCGTCTGCCGCGCGGTCAGCGACAGCAGGTCCAGCGTCAGGTACTGGCCGTACAGGTTGGGCCGATCGCGCAGCGCCGCGGTGCGGGCGGCGGGCACGATGTCCGTGCCGTACAAGCCCCGCCCACCCAGGCCCTCGGCGGCCAGCGCCTCACCGGAGACTCCGTTGCCGGCGGCCACGTCGATCACCCGCACGTCGGCTCTCGCCCACCCGGCGGCGTCGGCCGCCTCCGCCAGCAGCGACGCGATCTTGGCCGGCGAGGCACAGCCCAGGCGCTCCTGCACGATCTGCTCGTAGACGCCCGGCAGCGAGTACAGGCGCTCGTACTCGTGCAGGCGCAGATCCTCCACGCCGCCGCCCGGGCGGGTGACGCGGATCAGCTCCTGCCCGATCTCCGGATCGTCCTGCTCGATCAGTTCGGCGCGCAGCACCACTAGCGAGCGTCCCCGAGCTCGAGCACGGCCAGGAACGCCTCCTGGGGCACCTCGATGCGGCCCACCTGCTTCATCCGCTGCTTGCCCTTCTTCTGTTGCTCGAGCAGCTTGCGCTTGCGGCTGATGTCGCCGCCATAGCATTTGGCGATCACGTCCTTGCGGTAGGCCTTGATCGTCTCCCGGGCGACGATCCGCGAGCCGATCGCCGCCTGGATCGGGACGTCGTACTGCTGGCGGGGGATCTTCTCGCGCAGCTTCTCGGTCAGCGTCCGCCCGGCGCTCTGGGCCTTGGAACGGTGGACCAGCATCGACAGGGCGTCGATCGGGTCGCCGGCGAGCAGGATGTCCAGCTTGACCAGATCGGACTCGCGCAGGCCGGTCAGGTCGTAGTCCAGGGACGCGTAGCCGCGAGTGCGCGACTTCAGCTGGTCGAAGAAGTCCAGCACGATCTCGGCCAACGGTAGGTCATAGGTCAGCTGCACGCGCTCGGCCGACAGGTAGTGCATGCCGGCGTGCTCGCCGCGGCGCTCCTGGCAGAGCTCCATGATCTGGCCGACGAACTCCTTGGGCGACAGGATCGAAGCCCGGATGAACGGCTCGCGGACCTCGGCCACGCGCGCAGGATCGGGGAAGTCATTGGGGCTGTGGATCGGAATCACGCTGCCGTCGGTGAGCGTCACCTCGTCCTCGACGCTCGGCATCGTGGTCAGCAGCTCCAGGTCGTACTCGCGCTCCAGGCGCTCGCGGACGATGTCCATGTGCAGCAGACCGAGGAACCCGCAGCGAAACCCGAAGCCGAGCGCCTCCGAGGTCTCGGGCTCCCAGCTGAGCGCGGCGTCGTTGAGCGTCAGCTTCTCCAGCGCGTCGCGCAGATCAGGGTAGTCGTCGGACTCGATCGGAAAGAGGCCGCAGAAGACCATCGGCTTGACCTCGCGGTAGCCGGGGAGCGCCTCCGAGGCGCCGTCGTGCTTGGTCGTCAGCGTGTCGCCGACCCGCAGCGCGCTGACGTCCTTGATGCCGGTGATGACATAGCCCACCTCGCCGGCGTGCAGTGCCTTCGCCGGCGTCATCTGCGGGGTGAAGAAGCCGATGTCGTCGATCTCGGCCTCGGTGCCGCCCTGCATCGCGCGGATCGCCTCGCCCTTGGTGAACGTGCCGTCGACGACCCGGATGTAGGCGATCACGCCGCGGTACTGGTCGAACTCGGAGTCGAAGATGAGGGCCCGCGGCGATGCGTCGGGGTCGCCGTCGGGCGGGGGCACGCGCGCGATCAGCTCGTCGAGCACAGCGGTCACCCCCTCCCCGGTCTTGGCGCTGATCCGCCGCACCGTCTCGGCGGGCTCGCCCAGCAGGTCGGCCACCTCTCCCGCGACGCGCTCGGGCTCGGCGCCCGGCAGGTCGACCTTGTTCAGGCACGGGATCAGCTCCAGCCCGGCCTCGACGGCCAGATACGTGTTGGCGACCGTCTGGGCCTCCACTCCCTGGGAGGCGTCGACGACCAGCAGCGCGCCCTCGCAGGCGGCCAGCGAGCGTGAGACCTCGTAGGTGAAGTCGACGTGTCCCGGGGTGTCGATCAGCTGCAACTGATAGGTCTGGCCGTCGTGCGGCGACTCGTAGTAGACGCGCACCGCCTGAGCCTTGATGGTGATCCCGCGCTCGCGCTCCAGGTCCATCGAGTCCAGCAGCTGGGCGCGCATCGCCCGCGGGTCAACCGTGTGGGTCAGCTCGAGGATGCGGTCGGCCAGCGTCGACTTGCCGTGGTCGATGTGGGCGATGATCGAGAAATTGCGGATGTGGGCCTGGTCTGCCATTCCATACTGAAGGTTAGGAGGGATCGGATCCCACCCACCCGTCTGTTTTCCGGCTATGAACGGTCGCGCGCCGCGGCCCGCGCTCGCTCCTCGCGCTGCACCCGGGCACTGATGAACCCCGGCAGGAGGCCGAGCTCGTCGAGAGCGCCACGGCCGGCGACGCCCATCGTCAGCAGTCCGGCGAAGATGGCCACGGCGTCGATCGACTTGCGGCCCTGCTTGTCCCAGTAGTCGTCCTGGAGGTCGAGCCACAGGGCGAACTCGTCCAGCGTTAGCGCCGAGGCGATCCCGTAGGTGCTCGCGGTCACGCGGGAGGCCCACTCGGGCACCCTGTCGCCGATCCCGAAACGGTAGGTCCACAGGTAGCCGATGCCCAGCAGCCCGAAGATGCCGAACGTGCTGTGGTGGATGTGGCGACCGCCGGCGCTGATGTTCCCGAACGGTCCGATGCCGGCGCGGATCGCATGGGTGATCCCCCGGGCGACGACGAACGCGCTGGTGAACCCCACGGCGCTGAGGAAGGCGCGCTCCTGCCGGGGCTCGGCGAAATGTCTGGCGTAGAAGGCCTTCAGCTCCATGGCGACCAGTTTTAGCGCCTGCGCAGGCGGCCCATGATCAGCGACTCGATCTGCCGCGCCTCGGGGATCCGCATCCACAGCACCACCCGCGCATAGAGGACGCCGGCGGCGGCGAGGGCGATCCCCACGGAGAGGATCTGGGCGAGCAGCGACGTGCCCAGCAGCGCGTCTAGTCCCTTCCACACCAGATAGCCGAGCGCGGTGATCGGCGCGGTGGCGAGCAGGATCCGCGCCGTGACCATCGTCGTCTGGGCCATCTCCAGGCGGCCGTTGAAGCCGATCCGCAGCCGGTGCAGCTGCAGCCAGGTCATCACCACGTTGGCCACCAGCGTCCCGATCACGGGGCCGGCAATGCCCAGCGGCTTGTACAGCGCCAGCGAGACGATGATGTCCACCACGACGTTGATGGCCGCCAGCTTGGTGGGGATCCACGGTCGCTGGAGGGCGAAGAACGTGCGGCTCAACAGGAGGTTGACGCCCGCGAACGGCAGGCTGAAGGCAAACCAGAACAACGCCTTGGCCACCAGTTGGGTCGATCCGGGGCCGAAGCTGCCGTGCTGGTAGACGAGGCGGGTGATCGGGACCGCCAGCACCGCCAGCAGCGCCGCCGACGGGATCAGCAGCAGGTTGATCTGGCGGATGCCGTTGCCCAGCGTGCGCCGCATGCCCGTCGGATTGTGGGCGCTGGCCATCCGGCTGAGCGTGGGAAACAGCACCGTGGCTACGGCCACGCTGAAGATCCCCTGCGGCAGCATGTAGATCCGGAAAGCGTCGTTGATGGCGATCGGCACGTGCGGGGAGACAAGTGCACCGAGTCCGGCGTTGATGAAGATGTCGAGGTTGATGATCCCGATGCTCAGCGTCACCGGGAAGAACAGGATCAGCACCTGGCGCACCCGCGGATCGCGCCAGTCGAAGGCGAACGCGAGGCGGAACTCCGTCCGGCGCGTCGCCCAGGCGATCAGCAGGAACTGCACGATGGTCGCCACCAACCACGCGATCGCGTAGGAGTAGACGGCGTCCTCACCGTGGAAGTGCGCGTGGAGGATCACCATCAGCACGACGATCACGACGTTCCACACCGCCGGAGCGAGGGCGGGAACCGAGAACTCGTCGTAGGACTGCAGGATCCCCACCAGCAGCCCGGTGAGGCTGAGCAGCAGCACGACGGGGAACAGCACCCGCGACAGACCGGTGGCGAGCACCGTCGCGGGCGTGCTGAGGGTGCCCGTGAACAGGGGCATGACCAGGCCGGCGATCCCCATGTAGACGATCGTCAGCAGACCGAGCGCCACGAGAATCAGCCAGAACAGCGACGAGGCCAGCCGGAATGCCTCGCGCTTCTTGCCCGCCTGCAGCAGCTCGGTGAAGATCGGGACGAACGCGGCCCCCAGCGCGGCCTGCGAGAACAGGTTCGAGAACAGGTTCGGGATCTGCGAGGCGATCGTGAACGCCGACCCCGCGCCGCTGGTGCCGAAGAAGCTCGCCTGGACGACCTCGCGTCCCAGGCCGGCAACCCGCGAGAGCGCGGTGGCGACGGCGACGATGGCGGTGCTGAGCGCCAGCCGCTGACGCGGCGGGGGCGGCGGCGACAGTGGCGGGGTGGGTGGGGGTCCGATTGGGCTCTGGTCGGACACGGAGGGCGCTATAGTACGCGCCGGTTCAGCGGTCACCCGCGGGCCAATTTCGATATGGCCAACATCCACTCACAGAAGAAGCGGATCCTGCGCTCCGAGCGCGAGCGGCTTGAGAACCGGCGTTACACGTCGGCCGTCAAGACGTACTTCCGCAGGCTGGAGCGAGCTGTCTCCGAAGGTGAGACCGAGACCGCCGAGACCGAGCACCGCGCGCTCGTCAAGACGATCGACAAGGCCGTCAAGAACGGCGCGCTGCACCGCAACAACGGCGCGCGCAAGAAGTCTCGCGCGGCCCGCCTGCGCCGCGGCGTTTAGCGTCCGCAGGCCGGCCTTCCTGGCACCGAAACCCATCGGCTGATCGCTCTTTCACCGACCGCCGACCCCGACCGCGTCACCTTCGAGGTGGAGCGGCTGGAGGCGGCCGAGGACGGAAAGGTCGTGGTCTCCGGGCGATGGTTCGGGGTGCGCGGGCGCCGCTTCGTGCGCCCCACGCTGACGCTCACGCTGGGCGATGGCGGACCTGAGCGGCGCTGGCTGGCCGCCCTGGAGCACAAGCCCTGGGCGGCGCAGGACGGCGAGCCGTGGATGGCCGCGTTCCCGGTCGACGTCGAGCTGGCGAGTGCCTCTGCGATCGAGCTCTCGGTGGCGCCTGACATCGAGATCGCGCTGCGCCCGCCGGAGGGCGCCGCCGGCTCGCCCAGAGAGAGCGCGGTCGCGGCGCGGGCCCGCTCGCCCCTGGCCAAGCAGGACGCGCGAGGGCGCCGGCCGAGCGCCCGGGCACAGGACCTCGAGCGGCTGTCCACGCGCCTGTCCTCCGCCGAGTCGGCGCTGGAGCGGGAGCGCGACCGGCGCGCCTCGGCCGAGTCGACTCTGGAGGAGCAGCGCGCCGAGAGCCGCAAGCTCAGCGCCGAGCTGGGAAGAGCGCGCGCCGAGCTGGATCTGGCGCGCACCGTGCAGCGTGAGGCCGAGGCGATGTCGGCCGAGCTGGACTCCGCCCGCCGCGAGCTGCGCGCCGCCGGCCAGCGCTACGAGCAGCTCGCCCAGGAGCACGATCGCGTGATCGACGCCCACGCTCGCGTCGAATCCGACCTGCGCGAGCGCTCTGGGGCGCTGGAGTCCGCTCGTGACGCCCTCGAGCAGGAGCGCGAGCGCGGCAGCGAGGCCCTCTCGAAGCAGCAGGCGCTGCCGGCGGGCGCATCCCAGCGGATCGAGCGCCCGCTGAACCCGGCGCTGCAGTCGCGTCCCAACTGGGCGTGGCGAGGGCTAGCGCTGCTGGTGATCGCGGCCGTGGCGGTCGCCGTGTGGCTGGTACTTCACTCCACGATCCTGCATTGACACCCCCAGCCTCAGTCGGCGATCCGCCCGATCGCCAGCAGCGCAGCCGTGTCCTCGGCGCCGCCCCGGGGGCCACCGCCCCGCGAGGCCAGCTCCAGATCGGCGATCTCGCAGGTGGCCTGACGCAATCGCTCGACACCGGCGCGGCGGGCGTCGGCGATCAGGCGGTCGGCGGCCCGCGAGGGCATCCGCAGGCGGCGCTTGACCTGCGCCGGCGCTTCGCCCGCGTCCAGCGCGGCGGCCACCTCGTGGGCCTGGCGCACCCGTTGGGAGATCCAGTACAGCAGCCCGGGCAGCCGCTCGCCCTGCTCGCGCAGCTGCAGGTAGGTTCGGACCGCCGCCGCCCGGTCACCGGCCACCCAGGCATCCGCGACCGTCCAGGCGCGGCGCTCGGCCGAGGAGGCGGTCAGCTCGGCGACGTCGTCGGCATCCACCGTCGCAACCTCCTCGTCGGCCCCCAGTGCCAGCTTCTCCAGCTCGCGCAGCAGCCGCTGCTGACGCTCGCCGACGTGGCCGATCAACGTGCGGGCGGCCTCGGGCTCCAGCTCGATGCCCAGCTCGGCGGCGCGGGCGATGGTCCACTTGGGTAGCTCCCACGGCTTGACGCTGTTCTCGTCGCTGATGTCGCCCTTGACCTGCTTGACGGCGGCGTGCAGGCGATCGGGCGCACGGTTGCGGCTGTCCTCCCGCGCGAAGAAGGCGACCGTGGTCTCCGGGGCGATGCCGGTGATCGCCGTCTCCAGCGCGTCCATCTCCTTGTCCTTGAAGCGCTCGGCTCCCTCGACGATCACGAACCGCCGGCCGAGGGCGAGCGTCATCGCGTCCAGTGCGGCGGCCACCGCGTCGGGCGTGGCGTCCTCGCCCTCCAGCAGCTCCAGCCCCTCGGCGCCGCTGAGCGACTCGGCCAGCGCCCGCAGGCGAGCCCGGCGCTCGGCGATCCGCCCGTGGTCGTCTCCGTGGATCAGATAGGCGGGCTTGAACGTGGGCGCCACTGCGCTTCTCAGTCTACGAGCGTCTACGAACACCGCGCGGCGGCCAGCGCCAACGCCCGTCGCACGGCATGCGCCGGCGAGTCGGCCACCTCGACGCCCTCCACGTCCCACGTGTCCAGCCCCACCACCGGCAGTCCGGCGACGAGGGCGAGCGCGATCTCCGACAGCGTGCCATAGGCCCCCCCGATCGCCACGGCGGCATCGGCGGCACGCACGATCAGCCCGTTTCGCAGCTCGCCCACCCCGGTGGGCAGCGCGATCGTGACCCACTGGTTGGCTGCGCGGCGGTCCTCGCCCCGCAGGATGCCGATCACGGTCCCACCGGCGCCGTTCGCTCCCCGGCTGGCGCTCGCCATCACCCCCGGTCCCCCGCCCGTGACGACGATCGCCCCGGCCTGCGCCAGGCCGAGGCCGACCTCCTCGGCCGCGCGCTCCTGCTCGGCGGTGGCGACGGAGGCGCCGATGACCGCCACGTACGCCGTCCCGGCGCCCATCAACTACCTGACGACGACGTTGACCAGCTTGTCGGGCACCACGATCACCTTGACGACCTTGTGGCCGTTTAGGTGCGCCTGGACCCCGCGGCTGGCCATCGCCAGCCGCTCGAGCTCCTCGCGTGGGGAGCCGGTGGGCGCGGTCACCCGGTCACGCACCTTGCCGTTGACCTGGCAGACCAGCTCGAACGTCTGGGCGGTCAGCATGTCCGGGTCGGCGTCGGGCCACGGCTGCTCCCACACCCGCTCGCCGGTCAACCGCTCGTAGACCTCGGACCCCAGATGCGGCGCGAACGGGAAGACCAGCGAGGCCGCAGTGGCCACCGCGAAGCGTCGCGACTCGAGCTCGGCCTGCGGATGGCGGTAGACCTCGTTGATCAGCTCCATCACGGCGGAGATCGCGGTGTTGAACGCGAACCGGCCGCGGATGTCGCCGGTCACCTTCTCGATCGCCCAGTTGGCCTTGCGCACGAGGATGAGCCCTTCGCCATCGGGCTCCGGCGGCTGATCGGCGGGACGGGGATCGCGAGTCGCATCCTCCGCCCCGGCCAGCTCGTCGCCGGCCCGCCACAGCCGGTTGAGGAAGCGGTGAACGCCTTCGACGCCGGTTTCAGACCACGCGGCGTCCTGGTCGGGCGGTCCGATGAACAGCACGTAGCAGCGGGCCGCATCGGCCCCGAAGCGCTCGACGATCTGGCTGGGAGCAACCACGTTGCCCTTAGAGCTGGACATCTTGTTTCCGTCGGCGCCGAGGATCATCCCCTGCGTGAACAGCTGCTCGAAGGGCTCCTGGGCAGAGAGCAGGTTCATGTCGTGCAGCGCCTTGACGAAGAAGCGCGCGTACAGCAGGTGCAGGATCGCGTGCTCGATGCCGCCGATGTAGGTGTCGACCGGCATCCAGCTGTCGAGCACTTCGCGGTCCCACGGCGCCTCGTCGTTGCGGGCGTCGCAGTAGCGCAGGAAGTACCAGCTGGAGTCGACGAACGTGTCCATCGTGTCGGTCTCCCGCCGGGCGGGGCCGCCGCATTTCGGGCACTTGATGTTGACCCAGCCCTCGGCGGCGGCCAGCGGCGAGCGTCCGCGGGGCTGGTAATCCTCGATCTCGGGCAGCCTGACGGGCAGCTCGTCCAACGGAACGGGCACCATGCCGTCCTTCTCGCAGTACACGACCGGGATCGGACAGCCCCAGTAGCGCTGGCGGGAGATCAGCCAGTCGCGCAGGCGATAGTTGACCGAGGCGTGCCCGGCCCCCTCGCGGTCCAGCCAGGCGACGATCGCGTCGCGGCCGGCGACCGCGTCCATGCCGGTGAAGTCACCCGAGTTGATCAGCCGCTCGTCGTCGGTGTGGGCGGTGAACGCCTGGGCGCTCACGTCGGGGTCCTCCTCGCCCGCGGGCGCGACCACGGGGCGGATCGGGAGATCGAAGGCGGTGGCGAAGTCGTAGTCGCGCTGGTCGTGGGCGGGCACGCCCATGACGGCGCCGGTGCCGTACTCCATCAGCACGTAGTCGGCGACGTACATCGGGATCGCCTCGCCGTTGACGGGGTTGGTCACCGTGCGCCCCAGCGCAACCCCGGTCTTGGGCTTGTCGATGTCGCCGCGGGTCTCGGCCGATTCGATCAGCGCCCGGTTGACGTACTCCTGGACCTCGTGCTCGTGCTCGGTGCCGACCACCAGCCTGAGCACGTCGGGATGCTCGGGCGCCATCACGAAGAACGTCGCCCCGAACAGAGTGTCGGGCCGGGTGGTGAAGACCGCGTAGTCCAGCGGGTGGGCGGGATCGACATCCTCGCAGCGGAACGTCACCTCGGCGCCCTCGCTGCGCCCGATCCAGTTGCGCTGCATCGCCTTGACGTTGGCGGGCCAGTCTATCCGGTCCAGGTCGTCGAGCAGCCGGTCGGCGTAGTCGGTGATCCGGAAGAACCACTGCTCCAGCTGGCGCAGCTCCACCTCGTGGCCGCAGCGCTCGCAACGGCCGTCGATCACCTGCTCGTTGGCCAGCACCGTCTGGTCGTGGGGACACCACTTGACGGCCGCCTCCTTGCGATAGGCGAGTCCGCGCTCCAGCAGCTGGAGGAAGATCCACTGCGTCCAGCGGTAGTAGCTGGGCTGATGGCTGGACAGCTCGCGCGACCAGTCGATCGAGATGCCCCAGCGGTGAAACCAGTGGCGATAGGAGGCGATCGACTTGTCGGTGGCCTCGCGAGGATGGACCCCGGTCTTGATCGCGTTGTTCTCGGCCGGCAGCCCGAAGGCGTCGTAGCCCATCGGGTGCAGGACCCGCTGACCGGTACGGCGATGGAAGTGGGCGATCGCGTCGCCCAGCGCGTAGTTCTTCAGATGACCGACGTGCGGCTCGCCGCTGGGGTAGGGCAGCATCTCCAGGACGTAGGCCTTCTCCTGTACCGGGCCGCGGCCGGTTCTCTCGTCGGGCTCGTTGGTGACCTCCCAGGTGCCCTCACGCTCCCACAGGTCCTGCCACTTGGGCTCGATGCGGGTCGGGTCATAGCGGCGCTCGGACATGTCTGACGGCTGAGGTTACTTGGGGTGTCGCGACCGAGTTCTTGCGCCCGCGGAAACCCAAGGATCACTACCATGGCGCCGTGACCGAGCAGAAGAGCAATGGCGAGAGTCGGCCCACGACCGGTAAGCGGTCCGCCGCGGACCGGGTGCAATCGATTCTGTCCGCCGCCGAGGCGGCCGCCGAGCAGATCCGCTCGGAGACCGAGGCCCGGGTCCGCGACCGGATCGCCGAGGGCGACCGCGCCGCCGACTACCGGATCCAGGCTGCCGAGGAGGAGGCCGCCGAGATCCTCGAGTCCGCTCGGACCGACGCCGAGCGGGTGCTCCGCGAAGCCCGGGAGCGGGACGAGCAGGCCAAGACCACGGCCACCAGCGAGGCGCTGACGATCGTCGCCCGCGCCCAGGAGAGCGCCGATGCGACGCTCGCCGAGGCCGAGGAGGCCGCCTCACGCAGCCGCGAGGACGCCGAGCGCCACACCCGGGAGCTGATCGGCGAAGCCCGCCAGACCGCACAGGAGGTCCGCAGCGAGGGAACGGAGCTGGTCGCCAACCTGCGCCAGATGGGCGATTCGCTGCGCGCCAACGCCGAGCGGATCCTGCGCGACGTCCAGGGCGTGCACTCGCATCTGGTGGCCAAGATCGAGCGCGTCGAGCGGGCCACCCGCCAGCCGGCCGCCGGCCCGTCCCGGACCCGGGCCGACCGGGCGCTCGCCCGCGGTCCGTTCGATGATGCCGGGGACGGCGACGTGCCCGACGTTCCGGAGTTCATCCCCCGCCGCTGAGCGAGCTCCCCGGGGCCCGGACCTGTCCGGCATCTACTGCGGGGCGCTGGACCGCGCCTATCTGCTGCCCGTCGATCTCGTCGCCGGGAAGTACGAGATACGGCTTCGGCTCGCCCCGGCGCGCAACGGGCAGCGATCGTGTACTACGCTTGCACGTGAGTTCGAATTCGACGGGGCTGTAGCTCAGCTGGGAGAGCGTCTGGCTGGCAGCCAGAAGGTCAGGGGTTCGAGCCCCCTCAGCTCCACTCCTTCGACCCGTCCGCTCCTGGTCGGCGCCAACGCGTGGCCTGAGTGCGGGCCTACTTCTCAGTCTTGGCCGCCTCCAGCGCGGCCGGCGGATCCAGCGCGGCGCCGGCCGAGCCGCCCTGCATCAGCCCCAGTGCCCGGTCAGCCAGCTCAGCCGCCTCGGCGCCGCTGACATCCTCGTCGCGCAGCGCCAGGGCGAGGAGCACCTGGTGCAGCAGCTCGGGGCTCTGCAGGTCAGGCGGCGGACCGGCCGGCGGCAGCGAGCGCACCCCGGCCAGCAGGCCCGAGGCGCTCACGCCGCGGCCGAACAGGCCGCTGGGATGCTTGTCGGGGATCGTGGCCACGATCCCGCCCGTGGCGGGGTTGACCACCGAGATGCGGCTGCGCAGGCCGTGGCGCTCCAGCGCCAGCCGGTAGCCGGAGAGGCGTAGGTAGCCCAGCTGCGCCGCCAGCGCGATGAACGCCGGCAGGTCGCCCTCGTTGCGCAGCTTGGTGTGGTGAAGCGCGATCTGGGTGCCCGCATCGGGCAGGTTGGGATCCGGATCGGGGGCGATCAGCAGGAAGGCCTGGGGCCCCAGCCGCCCGGCGCCGACTCCGCCGATGTCGGTCAGCAGCTGGTAGCCCCCCAGGCCGAGCGCGCCGACGATCCCCGGCGGCAGAGGGTGGGTGGCCAGATGTCCGGTCGAATGTGTCATCGAGAGCCTCGCGCCGGCTACTTGTCCATCAGCCCGCCGACCAGGCCGCCGATCAGACCGCCGGCGCCCTCGCGCTGGGCGTTGCCGCCGGCGCCCTCGGCCACGGGCGGGTGGAAGTAGGCGCTCTGCAGGCCGACCCGGCCGGGCCCGGTGAAGCGGTTGAACACCAGGTTGCCGCCCCCGCCGGAGAGAAAGCCGGTCTTGAACCCGTACACCTCCTGGGACATCTGGACGGAGTGGTCGCGGTAGACCCAGCCGCCGGGCTCGATGTCGATCGACTCCCCTGCGTCAAGCTGCTTCTCGAACACGTTGCCGTAGCCGTGCACCCAGACGACCCCCTCGTGGTCGCCGGCGTAGAACTCGTCGACGAAGAAGCCGCCGCCGTAGAGCATGTTGGCGAAGCCCTTGATCCGGCTGTAGTCGTACTGGACGTTGCCGGTCGCGGCCAGGAACTGGTGCTCGCGCACGACGATCCCGTTGCCCGCCGCCAGGTGCAGGGCGGCGATGTGACCGGGAGCGTCGCGGCTGAAGGCTATTTCTCCGGCCGACTGGGCCTCGATCAGCAGCAGCGGCATCCCGCCGAACGCGCGGCGCTTGAGGCCCTTCTTGAGCGGGTGCAGGCCGATCTGCATCTGCGGGTACTTCCACAGCAGCACGTGATGCTCGAAGTAGACGGGCACCTGGCCGTCGAGCGCCATGTGCAGGACCGGCACCAGCTCGCCCTCGAGGCGATAGTTGAGTCCCGGAGCTGTTCCCTCCGTGATCGTGGTCGGCAACATGGTTGGTGCGCTCGGCATCGGCTCTCCTTGTTTCGTGGGCCCCTGGGACGGCCATCACGCATCGCCCCCCCGGTACGGCGGTAAGTATCGCGATAATCGAGGGCGATGCGTCCTATCTACGTCACCGGACATCGCAATCCCGACACCGACTCGATCGCCGCGGCGATCGGCTACGCCGAGCTCAAGACCCGGCTGGACCCCAACAACGAGTACATCCCGGTGCGCCTAGGCGACTGCAACTCGCAGACTCGCTGGCTGCTGGAGCGCAGCGGCGCGCCCGAGCCGCGCCACTTAGACCACGTGATGCTGCGCGCCCGCGACGTGATGCGGACGAGCTTTCCGGCCACCCGCCAGGACGAGCCCATCCGCGAGGGCGGCCTGGCGATGGGCAAGGCCGACCTGGAGCTGGTGCCGATCGTCGACGACGACGGGGCCCTGGCGGGAGTCCTCACCGAGCGGGCGCTGGCGCGGCGCTTCATCCGCGACTCGCTGCGCACCTCAACCCTGGAGGAGGCGCCGACGTTCGTCAGCGCCGTCGTCTCGGTGCTGGAGGGCGAGCTGGTCACCGGAGAGGATCGCCAGCTGTCGGGCCGCGTGTGGGTTTACGCGATGGACCCGGCGTCAGACAGCGGCATCGCCGAGGGCGACGTGGTGGTCGTCGGCAACCGCCCGGACGCGCTGACCCGGGTGATCGAGCTGGGCGCTGCCCTGGTGGTGCTCTCCAACAACGCCCCCGCGCCCGAGGAGGCGCTGCGCCTGGCCAAGGAGCGCGGCACGGCGATCGTCGTCTCGCCCTTGGACAGCTATGTCTCGGGGCGGATGATCACCCTGGCAGCGCCCTGCAGCGCGCTGATGGAATCCGACCCGCTGACCGTGACCCCGGACTTCCTGCTCGACGACATGTCAGAGCAGATCAAGGAGCTGCACTACGGAGCGGCGGTGGCGGTCGACGGCGAGAACCGGCCGGTGGGGCTGGTCACGCGCTCGGACCTGGTCGCGCCGGCGCGCCGGCGACTGGTGCTCGTCGATCACGCCGAGCAGGCCCAGAGCGCCGTGGGGATCGGCCAGGCCGAGATCCTGGAGATCCTCGATCACCATCACATCGGCTCGATCGAGACCCGCGTTCCGGTGACGGCCACCTTCGATCCCGTCGGCTCGACCGCCACGCTCGTGGTGGAGCGCTTCCGCCAGGCCGGGATGGAGCCCAGCCGCGCCACGGCCGTCATGCTGCTCGGCGCGGTGCTGTCGGACACGGTGATCCTCAACTCCCCCACCACGACCGAGCGCGACCACTCCGTCGTCGAGTACCTGGAGCGCGTGCTGGCGCTCGACGCGCAACAGCTCGGACGCGAGATGTTCGAGTCGACAGCCGACGTGTCGGACCTGAGCGCCGACGAGATCGTCAGCCAGGACGCCAAGCGCTATCAGGTGCGCGGCGACCAGGAGATCTGCATCGCCCAGATCGAGGTGGTCGGCGACGGGCTGCTCGGGCGCAAGGACGAGCTGCTCCGAGCGCTACGCCGCGAGCGCGAGGAACAGGACCTGGCCATCTACGCCCTGATGATCACCGACGTCGTCGCCAAGGGCACCGAGATGCTGGTCGCCGGCGACGTCTCCGCGGTGGCCCGCAGCTTCGGCGTGGAGGCGTCTGACAGCACGATCGACCTGCCCGGCGTGATGAGCCGCAAGAAGCAGGTCGCGCCCAAGCTGATGACCGCGCTGTAGCGCTAGGCGGCCGAGCCGGCAGCCTCCACGGCGAACGACGGGGCCTCGCCCCACAGCTGCTCGAGCCGGTAGAACTCGCGCGTCTCGGGCGTGAACACGTGCACGACTACATCGAGGTAGTCGAGCAGCACCCACCGGGACTCGGGGAGTCCCTCCACCCGGCCGGGCAGCAGCCCGAACGCCGATTTCATCCCAGCGTGGATGGCGTCGTGGATCGCCCGCACCTGGCGGTCCGAGCGTCCGGTGCAGATCAAGAAGTAATCCGCGTAGCCCACCATGCCGCGCAGGTCCAACTGCACGATGTCCAGCGCCTTGCGGTCGGCGGCCATGTCGGCGATCGCGGTCGCGATGCCCTCCGGGGTCAGTGTGTGCTCGCTCATACTTCCTTCTGACTGTAGAGGCCGTGTCGTTTTATGTATCCCTCCACCTGATCGGGTACGAAGTAGCGGATCGGCTGCCTGGCGCCGACGCGGCGCCGCACCATCGTCGAGGAGATTCCGATGCGCGGCATCGCGAAGAACCTCGCCTGGTCTCCCCCGCGCAACTTGCCGAGGGTCTCGTCGACCGCGTCCCGAGTGGTGCCGCGACGCTCGGCGATCGCCACGGTGGCCAACTCGAGCACTCGCTCGGGCTCATGCCACTCGGTCAGACCCTCGGCGATGTCACCGCCGAGGATCAGCACCAGCTCGTCTTGGGACGCTTGGTTTCGCAGCGTCTTCAGGGTATCGACCGTGAAGGACGGCCCCGCGCGCTGGAGCTCCATGTCCGACACGGCCAGGCGCTCGTCGTCCGCCACCGCCAGCCGGCACATCTCCAGGCGATGCTCGGGGCCCGGCTCGTGCTCCACCGGCTTGTGCGGGGGAATGCGGGCAGGGATCAGCAGCACGTGATCGAGCGATAGCTCGCGGTGGGCCTCCTGGGCGCAGACCAGATGGCCGAGGTGCGGCGGATTGAAGGTGCCGCCGAGGATGCCTAAGCGCACGGCGGGTGGGCAGAAGCCGATTTCAAGTGCGGGTGTGCCCGGCGCCCTGCACCAGGTACTTGAACGTGCACAGCTCGCGCAGGCCGATCGGCCCGCGCGCGTGGAGCTTCTGGGTGGAGTTGCCGATCTCGGCGCCCATCCCGAACTGGCCGCCGTCGGTGAAGCGCGTCGACGCGTTGACGTACACGCAGGCGGCGTCAACCCCGAGCTGGAAGGCGCGCGCGGAGGCGGTGGCGCCGGTGACGATCGCCTCCGAGTGACCGCTGCCATGCGCGTTGACGTGCGCGATCGCCGCCGGCACGGAGTCGACGACCGCCACGGCCATCTCCAATGCCAGGTACTCGGTGTCCCAGTCCTCGTCGGTGGCCACGTCGATCTCCACGCCCGGGGCGGCCTGACGGACGGCATCGTCACCGTGCAGACGGACTCCGGCGGCGCTCAGCTTCCGCAGCGCGGTGGGCAAGAAGGCGTCTGCCACATCGGCGTGGACGAGCAGCTTCTCGGCGGCGTTGCAGGTGCCGGGCCGCTGCAGCTTGGCGTTGAGCACGATCGACAGCGCGTCGTCGAGATCGGCGCTGGCGTCGACGAACACGTGGTTGTTGCCCGAGGCGGCGTAGATCACCGGCACGGTGGCCACGCCCTTGAGCGCGGCCTTGAGCCCCTCCCCACCGCGCGGGATGATCAGGTCGACGACTCCCGTCTGCGTGGCCAGCTCGGCCAGCTCCTCGCGATCGCCCCCGCCCAGCAGCGCCAGCGCGCCCTCGGGCAATCCGGCCTCGATGGCCGCCGCGACGGCGACCGACGCCAGGACCGCGTTGGATGCAAGAGCGGTGCTCGAGCCGCGCAGCACCACGGCGTTGCCGGACTTCAGGCACAGCGCGGCGGCATCGATGGTCACGTTGGGACGCGCCTCGTAGACCACCGCGATCACGCCCAGGGGCACGCGCACGCGTCGCATCTGCAGCCCGTTGGGCAGCGTGGACCCATCGATCACCTCGCCCACCGGATCGGGCAGCGAGGCGATCTTGCGCACCCCTGCGGCCATCTCGGCGATCCGATCCTTGTCCAGCGCCAGTCGATCCAGCAAGGCATCGGAGAGGCCGTTGCGCTCGCCGTCCTGGAGGTCGCGTGCGTTGGCCTGAAGGATCTGATCGCTGCTTGCCACCAGCGCCTGCGCGATCGCATCGAGCGCCGCGTTCTTCACGCCCGAGCCGAGCGTGGCCAGCGTGCGCGAGGCCCGCTTGGCGGCGCCACACGTCTCGGCTATCGAGAGGGTCGTGGTGGCCATGCCACAAGGGTAGGGCACCCACGCGGCGCCGTCAGGCCAGGACGAAGTAGTCGCGATGAATCGCCTCCTGGGAGGCGCGCGGGAGCAGCTCGCGCACCGCCGGGGACTGCAGGCCTCGAACCTGGCGCAGCTCGATCGCCGAGTAGTTGGAGATCCCCTTGCCGACCGACTCGTCGCCGTGGACGATCTCCACCGCGTCGCCGGCCTCGAAAGCGCCGCGGACCTCGACCACCCCCACGGGGAGCAGACTGGTGCCGCCCTCGCGCAGGGCGCGGGCCGCCCCCGCGTCGACCAGCACCCGGCCCCGCGCCGGCTTGGCGTACTTGAGCCACAGCTTGAAGCTGGAATAGCGGCCCTCGCGAGCCGGGAAGCGCGTGCCGATCGGCTCGCCGGCGGCTGCCTGCGTGATCGATCCCGGCTGCAGGCCTCCGGCGATCACCGTCGGGATCCCGGCTGCGGTGGCCATCTCGGCGGCCACCACCTTGGAGCGCATCCCGCCAGAGCCCAGCGGCGACGGCGCCAGGCCGATGTCCAGCCCGTCCAGGACGCTGAAGTCCGACACCTCGTGCATCAGCTCGGCCCCCGGATTCACACGCGGGTCGGCGGTGAACACGCCGGCCGCGTCGGTGAGCAGCAGCAGCTGCTCTGCGCCGAGCAGGATCGCCACCTGCGCGGCCAGGAAGTCGTTGTTGCCGAACGAGATCTCGTCGGTGGTGGTGGTGTCGTTCTCGTTGATCACCGGCACCACCCGCCACTCCAGAAGCTTGCGCAGCGTCTGACGGGCGTTGAGGTAGTGCGTGCGGGCGCTCATGTCGAAGAACGTCAGCAGCACCTGGGCCGAGCGCACGTCGCGGGCGCGCAGCAGGTCGTCGTAGACCTGATACAGCTTGCCCTGCCCGACCGCGCTGGCCGCCTGCAGCTCGTCGATGGCCCGCGGGCGCCGGTTGGTGGGCGCGAGGTTCATCACCTCCATGCCCCGGGCGATCGCGCCACTCGTGACCACAATCGGGGCGCGTCCGGCGTGGTGCAGGGCCGCGACCTCGTCGCAGATGCGCCCCAGCACGTCGGCGCGCACCGCTCCGCGCTCGTCGGCCACGATGCTCGACCCCAGCTTGACCACGAGCGGGTTGATCATGTGTCGGGGTCCAGGTCGAACGCCACGCCGGCGATCTGCACCTCGTCGCCGGCGGCGAACCCCTG
Source organism: Solirubrobacteraceae bacterium (assembly GCA_017882405.1). The sequence goes on from JADGPO010000071.1 coordinate 32,641, forward strand.
GGCCTCGAGCGCGCGCAGCACCCCGATCCCGCGCAGCCGGCGCTCCAGGTGAGCCAGCGCCTCCTCGTTGTCCAGGTCATAGCGCGCCACCAGCCGCTCGATACCCGCCCCGTCGACCGCGAACGTGCCGTCCTGCACGCGCCGCACCGTGTAGGCGCGCGGCGCGGCCGGGCGAAACGTCCGGTGCTCGGCCAGCTCGGCGCCGCCGGCCGGTTGCATCGGCTCACCTGACGGCTCGGTCTGGACTGGAACCCGGCGCACGAGCTCGGCGGCCAGCTCGTCGAGCCCGCGGTGGGTTGCCGACGAGGTCACCATAACGGATCCCGCCCGCCCCTCCGAACCGAGGTGCTCGCGCCACATCTCCTGCGCCGCCGCCGCCGTGTCGGCATCCACCAGGTCGGCCTTGGAGAGGGCCAGCACACGCGGCAGCCCCGCCAGCCTCGGGTCGTAGGCGGCCAGCTCGCGCTCGACCGTGGCGTGGTTGTCCACCGGGTCAGACCCGTCCAACGGTGCCAGGTCGAGCACGTGCACCAGCAGGCGAGTGCGCTCGACGTGGGCGAGGAACTCGTGGCCCAGCCCCGCCCCGCCACTCGCCCCCTCGATCAGCCCCGGAATGTCGGCGATCACCAGTTGCCGGGTCTCGGTTGCAAGCGTCCCCAACGCCGGGGAAAGCGTGGTGAACGGATACGCGGCGATCTTGGGGTGCGCCCGCGTGAGCCGCGCCAGCAGCGAGGACTTGCCGGCATTGGGCAAGCCGATCAGGCCCACGTCGGCCAGCAGCTTGAGCGCCAGCGTCAGCCACGTATCAGCGCCCGCCAGGCCGCGCTCGGCGAAGCGCGGCGTCTGGTGGGTGGGTCCGGCGAAGCGCTTGTTGCCCCGGCCGCCCGGCCCGCCGCGCGCGACCACGGCTCGCTGGCCGGCGCGCACCAGGTCGTGGCGGGTGCCGTCTGACTCGACCACCACCTCGGTGCCGGGAGGTACGGCCAGCTCCAGCAACGAGCCGTCGGCGCCGTGGCGCAGCGCGCCCTCGCCGTGACCGCCGCGGCCCGCCTTGAAATGCGCGCGGCGCCGAAACGACTCCAGGTCGCGCAGCGAGTCGTCGCACACCAGCACGACCTCACCTCCCCGGCCACCATCTCCGCCATCGGGGCCACCCTTGGGCACGTGGGCCTCGCGGCGAAAGCTGAGACAGCCATCGCCGCCGGCTCCGGCCTGGACGTGAATTCGCGCTCGATCGTGCATCCTGTACTCCCAGGTTATGTCCGATCCCGTATTCCTGATCACGGGCGCGTCGTCGGGTATCGGCGCCGCCACCGCCCGCGCCGCCGTCGCCGCCGGCTACCGCGTGGTCCTGGCGGCGCGCTCCGTCGACCGCCTGCAGGAGCTGGCCGCCGAGCTCAGCGGCCCCCAGCGCGCGCTCACGGCGCGGTGCGACGTGACCGAGTGGGACCAGCAGCAGGCGATGGTCGCCAGCGCGCTCGACAGCTTCGGCCGCTTGGACGTCGTGTTCGCCAACGCCGGCTTCGGTGCCAAACGCGGCTTCCTCGAGGAGTCGCCCGAGCAGTGGCGCTCGATGGTGCTCACCAACGTCTACGGAGCGGCGCTCACGATCCGGGCGACGATCGAGGCGCTGCGAGAGTCCCGCGGCCATCTTCTACTGACCGGCTCGGTGGCGGGGCGCCGCGCCCTCCCCGGCTCGCTGTACTCCGCCACCAAGTGGGCGGTCACCGGCATGGGCGAGTCGGCTCGCCAGGAGCTCAACGGCTCGGGAGTGCGGGTCACGCTGATCGAGCCCGGGATGGTCGACACCCCGTTCTTCTCCAACCGCCCGACCGACGCGCTGCACCCCGACGACATCGCCCGCGCGGTCATGTTCGCGGTCTCCCAGCCGCCCCACGTCGACGTCAACGAGATCCTCGTCCGCCCGACCGCCCAGGACGGCTGACGCGTGACGCTGCTCCAGGACTTCAAGAAGTTCCTGCTGCGCGGCAACCTCGTCGAGCTGCCGGTCGCCCGAGCGTGCCGGGGCGCGAGGCCCCGGCGGCGACTCACTCCGCAGTCGCCGGCTCGCCGGGCACGACCGCGATCACGCGACCGCGCCGGCCCCGTGTGAACTGCACGTGCCCCGCCGACTTGGCGAAGATCGTGTCGTCCCTGCCGATCCCGACACCCTCGCCGGGCTTGAAGCGCGTACCGCGCTGGCGGACGATGATCTCGCCGCCGGTGACGGTCTGACCGGCGAAGACCTTGACGCCCAGGTACTTGGGCTTGGAGTCACGGCCGTTGCGGCTGGAGCCGAGTCCCTTCTTATGAGCCATCGGACCCTCCCGAGGTGGTCGCGGTCGCTTCCGTGGTGGTCGCTTCCGTGGTGGTCGCTTCCGTGGTGGTCGCCGACTTGGCGCGCGAATCGGAGCCGTTGGACACCTTGAGCGTCGTGATCTCGATCCGGGTCAGGTCCTGTCGGTGGCCGTTGCGGCGCCGGTAGCCCCGCTTGGGCTTGAACTTGACGATCCGCAGCTTCGGACCGCGCTCGTGGGCGACCACTCGGGCCTGGACGGTCACCTTGGCGATGTCGTCGCCGTCGACCATGTCGGCCCCGTCGACGTAGAGCAGCGGCTGCAGGTCGACGGTGGCGCCATCATCGGCGGGCAGGCGTTCTACCAGGAGGTGCTCCCCCTGGCTGACGCGGTACTGCTTTCCACCTGTCTTGACGATTGCGTACATGGCTTACTCGTTGTCGGACGAGCCGCTCGCGGCCGAACCGGCCTTGGCGCTCGAACGGCGTCGCCCGCCCCTGCGGCCGCGACGCCGAGGCTTTGAGTCTAGATCATCGCCGTCCTCGCCCGCGGGCCCCTCCAGCGATGGGTGGGCCGGACCGATATCCACGAGCGACGCCTGAGCGGCGGTGCGACCGACCTCGTCGATGCGCACCAGGTGCTTCTCGCCCACGTATTTCGTCCCGCCGTGGATCGAGATCACGTAGCCGTCGACCTTGGCCACCGCGTCGCCGGAGTTGTACATGTGAGGCTCGACGATCTCGACGTAGACCTCCTCGCCCTCCCGGAACGGCAGCGCGCGCTCCAGGACCTGTTCGCGATCGCCCTCCAGCAGCACCGCGAAGTGGTCCAGCGGCAGCCCCTCGGACCCCTCGAAGTGAAACCACTTGCCGGTCTGCTCCTCGACGGCATGCAGCACACGGGCGTCGTTGCCGGTGAACTCGGCGCTCACCCGCGGGTTCATCTGGATCAGGATCGCGTCCGCGGTGGTCTCCTTGGCCAGGTCCCGCATCCGGCGCTCGAACTCGATAGCGATCGTCTCCTCGGACTTGATCACGCCCTCGCCGTCGCACGTCGGGCACGGCCGGGTCATGATCTCGCGCACGCCCTCGGTGACGTTCTGGCGCGTCATCTCGACCAGGCCGAGGGGCGAGATCTCGACCACAAACGTCTTTGTGCGGTCCTCGTCGAGCGCCTTGCGCAGCGTCTTGAGCACGGCATCGCGGTTGCGGGCGCGCGCCATGTCGATGAAGTCGATCACGATGATGCCGCCGATGTCGCGCAGACGGAGCTGGCGCACGACCTCGTCGGCGGCATCGAGGTTCGTCTTGGTGATCGTGTCCTCGAGCCGGGCGCCCTTGCCGCGGCCGATGAACGATCCCGAGTTGACGTCGATCCCCGTGAGCGCCTCGGCGTAGTCGATCATCAGATAGCCGCCGCTCGGCAGGTCGACGCGCCGCGAGAGCGTGGAGGCCAGCACCTGCTCGACACCGAAGGCCTCAAACAACGGTGTCTGCTCCTCCCA
>JADGPO010000072.1 GCA_017882405.1 Solirubrobacteraceae bacterium
CGAGCGAGATCAGCTCGTCGGTGGCACTCTTGCGCAGCGCCGCCGGACTCAGCTGCTCAGCGAGATAGGCAGTCGTGAACCGGCGCGCCTGGATCAGGATGTCGAAGCCGGGCGCGAGCTGCGTGAGCGTGCCCTCGATTGTCGCCAGCGCGCGGAACGCACCCGCGATCTCCGGCGGTACCGACAGACCATGTTCGGCCACGATCCGGAAAAGGTCGGTGAACATGCGGACATCAGGGGGGATCCCGGCCCCAACGTGGCGGGCCATAAACCGGCCGAGCGCCCGCTCGAACGTCAGCTCGTCGAGTTCCTCGGGGCGCTGCAAGACCTCGAGCAGGGCGTCGTGTAGCGCCGCCGGATCGCCCCGATCGACCGCCAGCAGCAGCCGCTGCAGCGCGGCCCTGAGCCCGGCGTCGATCCGTCCGACAGAGCCGAAGTCGAGCAGTCCTAGTTGCCCGTCGGCGAGCAGCAGGACGTTGCCCGGATGTGGGTCAGCGTGGAAGATGCCGTCGACCATCACCTCGCCCAGCAGGGTGTCGAATAGCGTGCGGGCGAGCGCCTGGCGATCGCCGATCTGCTCGCCAGGGGTGATCGCGCCTAGCGCGCGGCCGTCCAGGCGCTCCATCACGAGCACGTTCGCGGTACACAGCGACGCATGCGTTTTCGGGATCCGGACGGCACCGGGGACGCCACGCGCGGCTGCCGCGGCGGCCACTGCGGTCATGTTCTGGGCCTCGATTCTCAGGTCGAGCTCCTCCCGGAGCGCTTCGGCGAACCCGTTGGAAAGGTCGACCGCGCCCACTCCTCGGCCCCAGCGCGTGCTGCGCTGCAGGCGCCCCGCCAGCCGATCGACGATGTCCAGATCCCAGGCGACGACCGTCTCGATGCCGGGCCGGCGAACCTTTACGACTATCCGCTCCCCGGAGCCGAGCGTCGCCGTGTGCACTTGCGCGATCGATGCGGCGGCGAGCGGCGTCCGGTCACAGCTCTGAAACACGTCGTCGACCTCAGCGCCCAGCTCGGCCCGCAGCACGCGCTCGACGTCTGGCCACGGAACCTGTGGTGCGTTGTCCTGCAGGCCGCTCAGCTCGTCGATGAACTCGGCCGGCAGAAGGTCACGCCGCGTCGCGAGGACCTGCCCGAGCTTGATGAACGTCACGCCGCCGTCCTCGAGCGCGAGTCGCAGCGATCGGGCGAGCGCGACGCGGCCATCGCGGGTCTGCAGCTCGGCCCGGCGAGTGCCCCGCAGGTACGGAAGCATCCCGCGGCGGACGAGGATCCTGCTGATCTGGGAGTAGCGCCGCACCCGCCGTGTCCGCTTGCGCAGCGCTCGGATCAGGTACAGCGGCCCGGGCATCGTTCCGCTCGGCACCAGCGCCTCGAAGATGACCACCACCATCATCCCGACCAGCAGCGCGATCGCCACCCCGAGGATCACGAACCACAGAGCCGGCAGGAACGGCCATGTGCCGTTGTGCTTGGCGATCGAGCTGCCGATCGCCGTGATGATCGGCGAGGCGCACGCCAGCGCGACGATCCCGCCGATCAGCGCCCGCAGCGGCGAAAGGCGCAGGCCAAGCAGGCGGCGCACTCCAAACGCGTACAGGGGCACGATCAGAGCAACGCCCAGCACGACGAACAGGATTGTGAGGTCGGTCACCCCGGCCGGGCCGATCTTGTCGCGCGAGTAGCAGACGCTCGGGTTTGTGCGCTCGAATCGCCGTCCTGGTGTGGCAGTAGCGGGGATCCTGTTGTGCCGGTGTCCACGAGCACTCCCAGCACCTCACCGATCGTCGGCACTCGATCGATGGGTCCTCGCAGCGGCAGGTGGTTCTGGATGCTGTAACGGTTGCGTCGGCCGTCCTTTTCCTTGACGACGTAGCCGGCTTTGGTCAGGTCGGTGACGATGCCGAAGGCTCTGCGCTCGGTGACGTCAAGCACAGCGGCGATTTCGCGGAGGCGGACGCCGGGATCGCGGGCGATGCACACGAGCGCTACGGCGTGATTGGTGAGAAAGCTCCACTCCGCCATGGCACAAACATAGAAGCACATTTTCTAGAAATATCTTGCTAGTGGGCTGGAACATTTGATCAGGTTGGTCATGAATCACCGTGCGCTATCCGCATCAACGCCGCCGCCAGGGCGATGGTGGCGTACGCGCCGAGTACCGCGATGGCCGCGCCTGGCTTGAGGAGCCCGGCCGTGCGGTGCACCGTCACCGCTGCTTGGATGGCGGTGCCGGGCAGGTACTGACGCAAGGCGGCGGGCAGCAGTTGACCGAGCGTCACGCCTCCAACGATGAGCAGCGCCAGCGCGGTGTTCGATCCTGCGGTGTGTCTAATGACGCCGCCAAGACCGACGCCGATGGCAACGAGGCTGACTGCCGCGGCGCCGAACACGATCGCCTGAAGGACGCCAGGATGGCTGAGAGCCACTTGGAGGTGCTTTCCGGCGAGGATCCGCTGGCCGAGCTCAAAGCCGGCGACATTGCACAGCAGGGCGACTGAAAACACCAACGTGGCGTCGGTCGCGGCCTTGGCCGCTAGCACGGGTCGCCTGGCGGGCATGGCGGTGAAGGTGGACCGGATCATGCCCGTCGAGTACTCCGAGGTCACCGACCGCACCGCGAGCGCCCCGAGCAACACGGCGGCGATATAAACCCCGCACAGCGAGACGCTCGTTGGGTCAAACGACTGGTGCTGTTGGGCGGACATGGTGCTCCACTGGCTGACCTGGGAGGCGACCACGGCGGCGGCGAACCCGATCGCCGCGGCCAGCGTCATCACGGCCGGCGCCAGGTGGACGGCAAGGTGCGAAGCTTCGTCCATTCACCCGTGAGGGCCCTGCTGATCGGGGTAGATCGCACCGCGGGAGCGGAGGGGGTGGTAGGTGGTGATCCGACCCCGACCGATGACGAGCAGGGATCGGCGGTCTGAGCCATCTCGCTCATGAGATGGCTTGAGAGGAACACCGTGCGGCCTTCGGAGGCCAACGACTTCATCAGGTTGCGGATCCAGAGGATGCCGTCCGGGTCCAAGCCGTTGACCGGCTCATCGAGGATCACCGTCTCAGGGTCGCCAGCGATGCCGAGCCGCTGGTTCATGCCCAGCGAGAAGGTGCCCACCCGCTCTTGCGTCCAGTAGCGCTCCGACGGATCTGAGCCGGTCGCTCAGCTCGCGACACGCCTTGCCGTTGACCAGGACCGAGCCGGAACTCGGAGCGCCAGGCCCAAAATCATGCGCATCGTGGTCGACTTGCCGGCCCCGTTTGGGCCCACAAAGCCGGTCACCCGGCCGGGTTGCACGGCGAAGGAGGCTCCGTCGACTGCAAACCGGTCCAAGACGCCTACATCTAAGCTTCGCCCTGCAAGAGAAGACCCTCGAACTTGACACACCCGAGAAAGCCCGAGAAGCCGCGCAGAGAAGGGCCGAGATGATCGGCGGGTTCGACAACTACCCGTACCTCGCCGAGATCGCAACGAGGCTCCCCGAATCCGGGTACGACAACGCCGTCGAGTTCGCCTGGGGGCTCGATCTCATCCTCGACGGCCTCGACCAGCTCCGCCGCGCGGCCTGACGGTCGTCGCATCGCCGCGAGCGGTACTGCGGATCTTCCCCGAACCACGGATAGCACGATCCGCAGTCACGCTCGTGCGGCAACTCAGGCTTCCTCTCTGTTTGATGGCGGGCTTGGTGTCAAGTCCTCCTCGCGGTACTCCGTGGCCCTGAGCGGGTCCTCATCTCTCCAGCGTCGTGTGGTGCTCCGTTCCCGGCGTTTGGTCGTATCCGTCGCATGAGAGATTTGATAAGCGCAGGCAATCAAGCTGGCATGATTTGGCCATGGCGATTGAGCCCCATTGCGTGGTCTGCGGTTATGAATCCGACGCTGCCGGCTCGGTCGAGTTCGGCGACTATGAACCGAGTTGGTTGCCTCCGAGGCGGCACGATGGTGCACAGATCGTGGGCTGGTCGAACGAACTTGGTGTTACCGCGCCCACCGGTGTCGGGCCGTTCTGCGAGCGTCACCTGCGCAGCGCCCGAAGGCTGCGGAAGCTGCAGTCTGCTGAAGCGATTCGCCGGCTCGAAGCGAAGGACGCCCGGACTGACGGGCTGTGGTCACGGTTCCTCTCGCGGCTGAAGTAACCCGATTTGCTGGCGGTTCTGGCTGCGGTCGTCGGACGCCGCTTACCGGTCTTTGTTGCCGGTAGACCGCGGCCCTGGGAGGGCGGCTGTCCAGTCCCGACGGCCCGCGTTGACCCAAGATCCACCGAGATGGGTAAGCACGCAGAGCCGGGCGCTGCATAACACCGTGCCGGGGACGATGCGACCCGATTTGCGGTTGACCGCCCGGGTCAGTCTGGTCCGCGGCACGGAGTCTGCGACCGCCTCCTGGGGCTCGCTCACCAGGGACGGTCTTGGCCGGAACCTCGTCGTGTCGCGCTGGCGCGTGTTGCGGGGTGGGCCCCGCGATTGCGCCGCCGTTCTTGGAAGCCTTGGCGGCGTTGACTACCCAGTAGGTCTCGGATAGGGTCGGGATCGCGACATGACGGCGCGCGCAGCCCCATCAGGGCTTGGTGTACACACGGGGCTGTCAACCGCTGGGAGTCCGGTCGCGTATCGCTGGTTACGGCATGCGTCTCGCGTCCTCGGTCGCTGTCGAGCCGTAGTCGCCGCGACGCTTGGTCTCGCGTTGGTGGGGATTGCCTTGAGCGGCGCCCCGGCCGGCGCTCAGCCCTTACCGTTTTGTGCACCGCAGACGGGCTCGTCGGTTCCGGCCTCCGGCTTACGGGCCGAGGGCGGCAGCGTCACTTGCCGGACTTCGATCGTCCGATGTCCGAAGAACGCCTACGCCTGCACATATCGTCTGGACGGAGAAGTTGAGGCCACGGCCACCCCAGGGGTGACCCCACTGGGGGTAAGGGGGCCGGAGACTCGCGCAGTCACCGGACACTTCGACGTTGCGGGCGGTAAGAGCGGCACCGGCGGTGGGAGTGTCCTGGCCAGCGCTCGGTGCACCGCGGCTGCGGAGACAGGGCTGGAAGCCTTCGGTCGCCACCCGTGCGGGCGTGCATTGGTTGGTCAAGAAATGCGCTATGACCAATTCGTCGGGCAGTGCGAAGCCGTCGCGGGTACCTTCGCCAGCCCCTTTGTTCCCACAACACGGACTAGTCACATCGAGGTCACCCGCTGCTATATGTCCGCCGAAGAGTACCTGCTTCCAAGCGATTGCGCGCGCCCTCCGCGCGGGGAGGCAATAAGCTCCCCGCGACCTCCGCGCGGCACGTTATTGCACCCGCGGCCTCGTGGCGCGGCCGCCCGCGCTCAAACGAGCTGTCGCCTCACGGAGCGGCCCCTCCGGCCCGAGCCGCTACCGAGCCCGAAGCCCAAGCCTCCGAAGCCGCCGCCCACGAATCGGTGTCCTCCGCCCAACCTGGGTGGCGTTGACGTTCTCCTGGAGGCCGAGTTCTTCGGTAACGGGTGGGCCACGGGCCAGGTGACCGCGACCTCGAGCGACGGATCGGAGCCCGAGACCGCAGCGTTTGGCTATGACTACGTGTCCCTCGCGCACTTCGGTCCGTGGACCTGTGGGACGACCACCTCGCTGAAGGCGATGCCGGACCGGGGGAGTCATTTCGACCACTGGGTCTCAAGCGATGGAGTGTGCGCGGGCTCATCCCCCGCTTGCACGGTCCTGATCACCGACACTCCGCGTCAGATAACGGCGTTCCTCGCGCCGACCGTGTACACGCTGTCGGTGACCAACCTGCAACCCGACGGCAGGGTGACTTCGGGTTCGGGTAGTAGCGGGGGCGAGGTTTTTCCCGGCATCGATTGCGGCTCGGCGCCCAACGGCTCCACCGTCTAGGTCTTTACGAAGTGCTCCTCGGGAGCGCGGGCACAGCGTTCTGATGACGATGCGACCCAGCTGTTCGTGGAAGCCGACAACCCAGGCCCCGGCGGCGACACCTACGCGATTTCGTCGATCGACGGTTGCGACCGCTCCGTGGCTACGACTTATCCAGTGCCCGATGGGGGCGGCGCCACCTACACCCCGCAGGTGCAATGCTTCATCGACATGAACAGCGATCGGACGATCACGGTCAGCTACAAGGACGTCGGACGCTTCTGACCCCGCCGGCGGATTCCGCCCGGGGCAGAGATTCGACGCATGCGCTCAGGTTCCCGGACGATGCGGCAGCGATCGTGCCCGACCGCGGCTTTGAACGTGGCGTTAGACCCCATGGAGGTTGACGTCCGCCCGGCCTGAGAGTGTGGCCGGCCCCCCACGTGACCGTGGGGAGTTTGAGCCGCGTGGGCTGGACCCCCGCGCGGCGACCACAACCACATAGAGGAGCCGACCATGGCGAAGGTTCGCAGTTGGGCTGGTCTGGACGTGCACTACGTCGCGGCGGGTCCGCTTCATACCGCCTCTTGCGATCCTGGCAGGCTTTCTTTGCGTCGTTCCGCCCATGGAGAGGCATGAGAAGAAGCGATCGGGTAACGCCCAGAGTTTGAGGGCTGGGTCGGCACGACGGCCGTTGATTCCTTTCGCATCTCGGTGCTGTGCAAACAGCGCTCGCGCCGAGCATCCGGCTTGCCGCCCCCGGGACGGAGGTAGAGTTCCGCCTCGCCGAAGAACCCGGGGAGCGCCAGCGGAAGAGGGGACCTGTCGTGCGGGGACGGTTCGTGCCTCGAAAATTGCTGTCTGGAGGGCTGCTCGGGGTCGCGTTCGGCCTGGTTGCGCCAGCCGTCGCTGTCGCTGCGCCTCTGCCGCTGAAGTTGACACGCGTCTCGTTTTTCGGGGCGGAAGTGCAACCCGTTGTCGGCATGGTCCGGACGGCTAGCGGAACCCTCCATCTGGTCTATCCGACTGCGGCGCAGACTTCGGGCGTCGATGGGATCGCTGCCAGGTCGATCAGTTCCTCGGGCATCGTCGGCGCTCAGGTGCAAGCGCTTTCGGGCTGACGGCCGAGCCTGCCCGGCCTCGTCGAGCTGCCGAACGGCATGCTCGAGGCAATGTTCGGTGCGATCGCGCCTGCGCTTCCGAACGCCAGCACCATTTGGGGAATCACCTCGAGTGACGGCGGCGCCACCTGGACGCCGCCGGACGACGTCCGCAGCGGCCCGAACGAGCAGCTGGCCTATGCATCGGACCTGACAGCGAGGATGGCCGGTGCCACGCCGGTCCTCACGGTGCCGCAGGCAGGGGCGCTGGTAATCCAGACGGGGCTGGGCGCCGGCTCGCCGACATTCCTGCTCAACAACACCACGACTGACGGCTCGGTCGTGGACGTTGACTCCGCTGTCGACGCTGCCAGCGGCGAGGTGGTCGCGAGCTGGCAATCGCTGCAGAGTCCGGGCGGCCTGTACGTTCAGGGAGCGGCGCCGACGATCGGCACGCCGGAGCTAACTCACGGCCAAGGGCGCCCGCTGCTGGTGCTCGCCGGACGCGACAAGGGGCCTGGAGTGTTCGGCGCCTACACGCCGAACGGGACCGCCGTGCGGCTGCTCAGATATGGAGGCGGCACGGTCCCGGTGGGATCGCTCGCCCACGCCAACGCGAGCGTGATGGGTGTCGCGACTGGCCTGGAGAGGCGGATCTGGGTGATGTGGGGCGATCACAACGGGAACCTCGGCGTCACCCGGTCTAACAAGGCGGTCACCCAATTCGAGCCGATCCAGCACCTCAATCCCAACGCGTTTACGTTGTACAGGCTGTCCGGCGACGGACGGCTCGGTCCGCTTGACCTGTTGATCGGCGAGATCCCCGACTCCTAGGGCAACATCCCGGGGACGTTCTACTCACGGATCCTCCCGGAGCTGTCAGCGACGGTCTCGGTCAGCGACGTCAAGAACAAGGGTGGCAAAGTCGTCGCGCACGAGCTTCTGATCAAAGTCAACGACGCCGGAGACGCGATTGCCGGTGCGATTGCCGCGGTGAAGGGACATCACAAGAAGACGAGCTCGAAGGGCGAGGCCAAGATCAAGCTTGGAGGATCGACAACAGACAAGGTCGGGTTGACGATCACCGCCCCGGGCTACCAGGCGCTGAAGAAGACGATCAAGCTCTGACGCGATCTGCCGCCGCTTGGCCTCCATGGGCACGTGGTCGGACCGGGCGGGTGCGCGTCGCGGAACGTCGAACTGGTCCTTGCAGCTATGACGGGCGCCCCGGTTTCGTTGGCCCGGTGAAGACGCTGACCGCCCCCGTTGCCAACCTGCGCTCGAAGGCGTGGCTCCTGCTGAGATCACGAGCCGTGAGCATCTTGCGCGCAAACGATCCGAGCGCTGCGATCTGCACGGAGCCGGTGGACATCCCGCCGCACGTGAACCGGGTCTTCCAAGAGTCGCTCAGGATGGACTGGATCGCTTGCTTGAGGGTTGGCGTCCAGTTCCACACCGCGGACTCAAGATAGGTCTTCGGACCCTGTGACCTGGGATCGATCGATTCTCCTGCCCCCGGAATGTTCGATTTCTGCGCCGTCTGCGCAATCACCGGGTCGTTGACAATTGCTCAATTCGAGGCGCTTGGTCCTCGTAGTCGGCTTGGTCACGAGGCGGAGAAGGCATGGACGCCGAGCGGCGCGCCTTGCTCGATCAGAGTGGGAACCGAACGAGCCGGGGCCGAGAAGGAGAAAGGGCCCCGGCTCGTTTGGAGACGCGCCCGATCCGCGGCGTTCTTCAGCCGGCGGGATGGCGTGTGCGTTCCTTCGGTTCGGCTTCCCGCGCTCGCGGGAGCCTCGCCGTTGCACCCCGAGGGGGCAGCTCGTGGTGCCGGCGAGCCTGCAAGAAACAGAGTTACGGTCGTGGTAGGCGACATCCTCAGCTGACCGCCGACGTGAGCGCCCGCCGCTGAGCCGCTGCACGCGTCGGTTTTGCGAAACGGGCTGTGCTCAATCTTCAGCAGGACAATCATCCTTCCGAGAGGCCTTCAGGAACGGAAAGGGCGGCCCGCGAGGCGACAGCCAGCATGTGACCGTCAAAGCGTCGATCGTCCCGAAATGAGCGCCATCAGGTCGCTGTAGCGGCCCAGACGAACCCGACCGGGAGTCTAACCCGTGCTCCACGCGCAACGCTAGTCGATTCTTCCGCAAACAGCGGGTTCCGGCTCGCCGTATCGCTCTATGTGTGCTAGTCCGGTCGTTATCTACGGAACTGTCGGCTGTCATCAAAACAAACCAGAAAGGACGCGCGGCCATGATTGGCACGGCGTCACTCTCCTTTGACCATGCCAGCGAGCAAGTCGAAGGCATGGTTCAGCAGGGCGCGGCATTCGGGCGGGTGGAGGATCTGATCGATGCCGCTCAGTTATCGGACCGTTACAAGGCGGCGTTGTGGCTGCTTGCGTGGTCGCTTCGTGAGCCGTCGCTCCAGCGCCGCGAGGCGCGGCGACTAGCCGGAGCGTTCGCGACTGACGATGAGAACTCGTCGGTCGAGCCGAAGGCTAGGCGACAGCCACGGCCGACTCAGGTTAGGGCGAGCGCTGCTCGTGATCCACATCACATCCGTCGACACTGATTCAGTCCGGCCGGCTTCGCCGCTCCTCAACCTCGACGTCGCTGGCTCTGTGCGAACACGCCTCGGTTGGATCCCTCGCTGACCAACGCGTGCTCGGGGCGTAAAGCAGCACGATCACCGACCACACGGCTTCGCGGCCATCTTGGCGATCAGGTTCAGCGCATGCTCTGAGCCCTTCGCCGAGCCCGACCTTGGACGGCTCCGAAGGGTGTACAGTGGTAGCGGCTTGCCTCAGTCCTCGGCGGGCAGTGTTTTCCGGCTCCAATTCCCGGTCGGTGTGAGCGTGTCGACCTTTGGGTCAGCGCGATAGCGCGTGTCAGGAGCCGGGGATGGACGAATGAGTTCGTGGTATGACGTCGAGCTGCTGTGTCCAGTCTGTGAGGAGTGGAGAGCGAGCGGGGCTGCTACGACGATCGTGGACTTCAGGAGCGGCGATGCGTCGCGTCTTGACGAAGGCTGCTGTGTTCTTTCCTGCGGCCACGAGGTCACGACGAGCCGTCGGCGACTGGGGCCCGCGCTGCCGGGTCTCGGCCGGCCCTCAGATCAGGCTGCTCGTGGCGAGTGACCGTCGGCTGAGAGGGCCGAGCTCCGGAGCCGGCAGCTGGTCCTTACCCTCAGGGACGCAGCTTCACAGACTCATGCGGCGCTCGGACGATCAGTCAGGCCGGCGTGCATGCCCGGTGGGCGGGCCGCCGGCTGGTTCTCGGCCGCCGCTGCTCTCACGCTGGGCGCTGGTTCGTGCCGGCCACTGCGTATGTCCTGGAGATCGTCGAGGTCGATCCGCGCGAGCCCGTGCTGCAAGCTCTGGTGCCACTCGCGCAAAGCGCGGCTGCATGAACGCGGCTGGTCAGGCGGCCGAGGCCGCAGAGCTGAGGATGGCGATCTCCGCGGCTCTGGTCGAGCTCTACACGGCGTTCTACGGCCACGATCCGTTCTACGTCCACGATCGCGTGACTGCGGGCACGTCCATCAACGACAAGGTCGTCGTCTCCGTGCCTGAGAGCAGTCTCCCCCAGGGTGAGGCCGGCCTGGTACGCGCGGTCGCCAGCAGCGCATCGGTCGATCGTCGCGTTGCCTTTGAGACCGGTGACGACGATCAGTTCTGCGCTGCGATGGAGCGTCTCGCCCGTCGGCGGGTGGTCGCGTTCATGAGCCACGGCCAGACGGCCTCGGGCGGCGCGTGCGTGCTGTTCTCCTACGGCGCCGCTCCTCTTGCCAGCGGGGGTCGAGCACCGCCGGTTGACACGATGAATCGGTCGCCAACGACACTCACGGTCCCGACGCGTCGCCCTGATCTCAGTAGCGCGGCTTCAGGCGGTGATGCCTCGTGAGCAGCGGCCCCCCGCGCGGCAGGTTTCGCGCAGGCCCATCACGCGCTGACGTTCCAACCAGCCGCCGCCGAGTACGCGAGCGCGCTGATCTGTCTTACAGCAGCGGCGTAGCGGCCGTCATCGGCCCGGTGGATCTGTCGGATGTGTTGACTGAGTTCGCGCGGACGATGCTGACCGACTTTCCGATCCAGGGGATTCTCCATCGTCTGGTCAAGCGGATCGTTGACGTGATGCCGGTGACTGCGGCCGGGGTGACGCTGATCTCCGCCGAGCTTGAGCCCCGCTATGTCGCCGCTTCAAACGAGTCGGCGTTGCGGTTCGAGGAGCTGCAGACCGAGTTGGGCGAGGGGCCCTGTCTAGCGGCGTATCACACCGGAGAGGCGGTCTCGGTGCCGGATCTTCGCAGGATGGAGTGGTTTCCCAACTTCTCGCCGCGCGCGTTGGATTCGGGGCTGGCGGCGGTGTTCTCGTTCCCGTTGCACCATGCTGACCTTCAGCTCGGCGCGCTGGATCTCTACCGCGACAGGCCAGGGCCGCTGTCGCCCGAGTCCATGGCCGCAGCGCAGACGCTGGCTGACGTCGCCTCCGCCTACGTGATCAGCGCGCAGGCACGCGCTGACCTGCAGACGTCTTCAGACCAGGCGCGCGACGCTGCGCTGCATGACTCCTTGACCGGGTTGCCCAACCGAGCGCTGATGTTGCAACGCCTCGAGCATGCCCGTCGCCGGGGTGGCCGGTCGGGCAAGACATCAGCGCTCTTCTTTTTGGATCTCGACCGGTTCAAGGTTGTCAACGACACCTACGGACACCACGTCGGCAACGAGTTATTGGTCGCCGTGGCGGAGCGACTGACCACCGTGCTCAGACCGGGCGACAGCCTCGCCCGTCTGGCCAGTGACGAGTTCGTGATCCTCTGCGAAGACCTCGACGACCCCGCCCAAGCCGGCGCGATCGCCGTCCGCTTCGACACCGCGCTGGCCGAACCTTTCCCCCTCGCAGACGTCGAGATGAGCATCACCGCCAGCATCGGTATCGCCTTCACGAGCCGTGGTGTCGAATCGCCCGAGGAGCTACTGCACGACGCCGATCTTGCGATGTACCGGACCAAACGCCGCCGCGGAGGCGACCACCAAGCCGTCGACCCCAACGCGCTGTACCTCGTCGAGGACCAAGACCGCCTGGAGAACGCTCTGCCCGGAGCGGCAGAACGCGGTGAACTACACCTCGCCTACCAGCCGATCGTCGCCGCGGCGGATGGTCAGCTCACCGGTGTCGAGGCGCTTCTGCGCTGGAGTCTTCCCAGCCGCGGCCTCGTGCAGCCCACCCTGCTGATAGCCCTCGCCGAGCAGTCCGGGCAGATCATCGACATCGGACAGTGGGTCCTCGAACAGGCATGGTCAGATCGCCGCCGGTGGCAGCTTGACCGGGGCGATGATCTCTCGGTATCGGTCAACGTATCCGCCCACCAGCTGATGTCGGCCGGGTTCGCCGACACGGTCGCAGCGGTGCTCCAGAGCGCATCAACCGACCCCGAACTGTTGACTTTGGAGGTGACCGAGAGCGTCTTCGTCCACGACGGTGAACGCGCTCTGTTCGTGCTCAACGACCTCAAGGACATCGGCGTAAAGCTCGCCCTGGACGACTTCGGGACCGGATACTCGTCGCTGGGATACCTCCGAAGATTCCCCATGGACAGCGTAAAAATCGACCGCGAATTCGTCGCCAACCTCGGACACGATCCCGCCAGCCACACGATCGTGACCGCCGTCATCCAACTCGCGCACGGCCTTGGGATGACCGTCGTCTGCGAAGGCGTCGAGACCGCCGAACAACACCAGGCCCTGACAGCCCTTGGCTGTGACTCCTGCCAAGGCTTCTACTTCGCTCGACCAATGCCGAACTCAAGCGTCCGCGAACTGATCGAGCACCGCGCCGACCGGCTCACCCCCTGAACCGGCGGCACACCTGGACGGAATGCCCACCGGCCCTCGGGCCTCACCTCCGTCCATCCCTGCTCGCGGCTCTACGCGCTAGCCACCTGGAGGATGCGAGTGATCAGGACTTGGGAGGAAACCGTGATTCCGCCCACACGGCGGCGAAGCGGGCGTAGCTCGCTTCCTGAGGCGGGATCTGGTCGACCGCTTGGATCGTTGCTCCGCTGCGTCAACGCAGTCGTTGGTGGGGGCTTTTGTGTCTATGTCCAGAGTCAGAACGACGAAGAGCGCGTCGGGACCGGTCTGGTCGCGGACTTCTCACTCGAAGTGGCGCCGGTTGCCAGTTGCGGTCAGCGAATCGTGCTCGGCGAGATACCGGAGCTGTTCCTGGTAGCGCAGGCGCTGACTGACGTCACGTGCGATCGTCGCGACGCCAACGACATTCCCGTCGCGATCGCAGATCGGCGAGACCGTCAAGCATCGCATGGAAAGGAGGAGCGAAGCAGACGCTGCTCGGAAGACCGCTGCAACACGCGACTGGCGGAGGCCCCACCCACGTTCTTGGACGCGGCTTCCGCTGCAGGCTTAGCCGGCCATCACACGCTCGCAGTGCTCCATCAGCACGTCGTACTCCTCTGACTTAGTGATTGATTTCGAGGTACTCGGCGTCGGTGACCGCCTCGAGGTTGTGGCCCGGCGCCCAGTAGTAGGACACGCCGGCGTCATAGTCGCGCGCACCGTCCGCGCTGTGCACGCGCATCGTGCCGTTCATGATGTGGCCCCAATGGGCGCATTGACACCGGTCGGCCGGCAACCCGGCAAACAGCGGGTCGGTCCGGACCCCCGCCTGCAGTCTGATTAGGCAAACCGCCAGGCCGCCAAAGTCTTAAGTTAAGCGTCCCAGCCGGCGCTCGCCGCCCGTCCCTCCCGCTGCGGCAGGAAACAGGCGGTAGGCAGGTTCCGCTCAGTGGATGAACCTGCCGACCGCAGAGCCGCAGAGCCGCGTAGCCGGTGAGACGGCCTGAGCCGCGATGCGACTCACCCACTGCTACCGCGCACTTCGCCGCCATCTCGGGCATCGTCGTCACCGACTACGTCGACGAGCCGCTCGCGACGTTGAGCGAGGGCTCCGACGGAAGCGGACAGTCCACCGACGTGCTGTTGCGGCCCACGGTCACGGTGGCAGAGTGCGCGATGGTCGCGGAGGCCGAAGCCAAGCACGACGCCTGCTTCATCGCGGGCTCGGTGAACATCCCGGTCCGCCATCGCCCCGTCACCCCCGCCGGATCATGACGGCATCTCCTCCAGCTCCGCCGCCCACCCGCGCGACCATTCCAGCAGTGGCTGGAAGCTCGTGACGAGGCGCTCCCCCGTGGCCGTCAGGAGGTAGCCCTCCCCGGCATGATCGATGATCCGGCACTCGCCCAGCTCGGCAAGGCGCCGCGTGAGGACGCTGGAGGAGATACCGCCGCTCGCATCCCGCAACGCCCGGAACGTGAGCGGCGCACCGGCCTGATGGAGCTCCCAGATGACCCGCAGCGCCCAGCGCCGGCTCAAGAGGTCAAAGGCGGCCATGATCGGCCGGCCGCTCTGCGACCCGGCCGCCGGACGACCGGGCCGCGACGCGCTTCGCGTCATCGTGCGCTGGGCAGCGGAGCGTCCGCGAGCAGCCGCCCCATGGCATCCAGGGCGGCACGCAGCACGCGGTAGGGGCGCAGGAACAACGTGACGCTGGGTGTTTGGAGTACGTGAGAGATCAGCGCGAGGAGGTGGATCACATCGGCGCGGCCGTGATAGTCGGCGAACGGGCTCGAGAAGGGGTTCTGCAAGCAGGTCGCCCGGCGCGCTGTGGTCAAGGGCCCTGAGGAAGGTCGGCTGGCAAGGTGCTGGTAGCGGCGGGTCGAGCTCGACCAGCCCGTAGTCCCCGTCGTGGCGGAGGCAGAGGGCCTTCCCGTGCTGATCTTCGAGCGCGATGAAGTAGACGAAGCGGCGATCGAGAACGTCCATCTCTGACCGTGCGTCGGCGAGCGAGATCGGCTCGGAGTAGCGGCTGGGCTCGGGGACGACAAAGTCGTCGACGTGCTCGGAGGCCAAGGGGCTGTCGGGCGGGTGAAGCAGGCCGACGTTCTCGTCCTTCGTCGCGCCGCGCCACCTCGCTGCCCACGATGCGACGCATCCGGCGACGCAAGCGTTCGGTCACCTCTTCAGTCGCCGCGACGGCGGTGACGCCGGTAGCGTGGGCGGCGAGCAGCCGGCCGTCCACGACCAGGCTCGCGTCGGCCACGTAGAGCTTTCTCGCCGCGCGCGACGCGCCGCCGATGCGCAGAGTCAATCGGATGTTCTCAGGCGGGGTGCGGCTGTAGCGCGCCAGCGAGGCGATGCGTTCGCGTACGCGCGCCAGGTCGTCGCGCCGCAACTCACCCTGCTCACATCGCTCGCACGCTCGGCGAAGACCGGCCCACCACGGGCACCACTGACAATCACACGGTCACCAAGACGACGTTTCCTTCCTTGCGGTTGACACGGACCGCGTCGTATCTGTTCTCGATAGGCTCCGGCACCCGGGATCGTGCGCCCGGGCAAGCATTACTACGTCGACATGCAGGGGTATGTCGTCGACGAGAGCGCGCCGAGGTGTAATGCCGACCCCGGCGCCGATGAGCGCCACTCGGTCGCCACGACGCGCATCAGGGGTGAACGCGCCGTACGGTCCCTCGATCGTCAGCCTGGTTCCCGGCGTGAGGTGTGCCAGCGCGCCGCTGTGGGCCCGAGGTCCTTGGCCGCGAAGCGCAGGCAGGGCGGGCCGGGGAGCGCCGAGTGCGAGTTGGGGGTGCGCCTGCCACCACAGGCCGCGCTTGAGAGTCCGCCACTGGAAGAACTGCCCCCCGCGGCCGATGCCCAGAGAGAAGCGTGTTGCACGTCCAGAGTCTCGGTGCCAACTGCGGGAAATCCGCTAGGAAGAAATACGAGAGTTGTAGGAGTCCCCGTACACGAGGACCGTCGTAGCTCGCGACGAGGGCCGGCGACGATGCCGGCCCTCGACACGAATGTGAGTCAGCCTGCGTAGCCCCCGGAGGGCGGGCCACCATGGCCGCCATAGCCGCCACGGCCCTGCATGACGTTGTAGGAGCTGTCGAGATGGACCTCGACCTTCGTTCCGTCGGACTTCGTGACGGTCGTCTCGAAGCCTCTCCCCGTCATGTCGGTGGTGACGGCACCCGCGGTGCCGCTGCCGACGCTCTTGACGGCGGCTGCTTTGGCCTTGGCGGCCGCGCTACCGGTCACGGGCTTCTCGGCGTCCTCGTGCGCGGGGGTTCCGTGCGCCGGACCCGCGAACTTCGGCGGATTCTGCGCGCTCGACGCGCTCGGGGTCGTGGTGCTCGTGGTTGACGACGTCGTTGCGCTGGCGAGCGCCGAGCCGCCGAGGGCGAGCGCCGCAAGTGCCGCGCTGCCCACCAGCACCTTCTTGATGGGTTGGAGCATCGTTTGTGATCCTTCCGTTCGTCCGGGTTTGCCCGGGCTCACCGAGCACAGTGCATGCGCCGTGTAAGAAGGACCTCGGAACGCTCTCAGAACGACCTAAGCGCGGCCCGCACCGTCACCCTCCCTCACCGTCGAGGGCCCGGTCGGCGACATATTCGGCGATCGCCAGCGACGACGTGGCCGCAGGCGAAGGAGCGTTGCGGACAACGATAATCCCGTTCAACCTTGAAATCCGGAAGTCGTCGACCAGCTCGCCGCTCTCATCGACGGCCTGGGCTCGCACCCCGGCGGGGGCCGGCTCGACGTCCTCGAGGCGCAGCTCAGGCACGAAGGCCTGCGCTTCTCTGATGAACGCACGGCGTGAGAGCGACCCAAGTAGTTCATGGAGGCCCATCCGCCAATGCCGCCTCGCGAGCCTCCGGAATCCGACGCAACCGATAATGGCGCGCACATCTTGCAACGAGATGTCGCGGCGACGGTAGCCCTCCCGGGCCAGCGCGAGGACGGCGTTGGGCCCGATGTCGACCTGGCCGCCAACCCGACGGGTCAAGTGAACGCCCAGGAACGGATACGCCGGGTCCGGGACCGGATAGATCAGGCCGCGGACCAGGTCGCTCCTGGAACGCACCAACCGGTGATACTCGCCACGGAAGGGAATGATCCAGGGGGCCGGCCCGTCGCCCGCCAGCCGCGCGAGGTGGTCAGACTGCAGACCCGCACAGACCACAACGCGATCGAATGCCAGCTGCTCCCCCGACGCGTTGCCGACCCAGATCTCGCGTCCGCGCCGTTGCATCTCGGACACCGGAAACCCTAGCCGCACCAGGCCGCCCGCCTCGCCGATGTCCCGCGCCAGCGCCCGGGCCACGCCAGGGAAGTCGACGATCGCGGTCGTCGGCGAATGCAGCGCGGCGGCGCCGCGAACGTGTGGCTCGATCTCGGAGAGCTCGGCCGGCGAAAGGCGCCGCAGGCGCGGAACGCCATTTGCCGTGGCGCGCGCCTCGATCTCGGCCAGGCGGGGAAGCTCCGTGGCGTTGCGGGCGACGATCACTTTGCCGCATTCCTCGTAGGTGACCCCATGTTCGCTGCAGTACTCCTTGAGCAGCCCGATGCCACGACGGCACAGGGTCGCCTTCAGCGACCCTGGGGCGTAGTACACGCCAGCATGCGCCACGCCGCTGTTGTGTCCCGTCTGGTGGACTCCGACCCGCCCCTCCTTGTCGAGTACGGTTAGCTCGGCCTCGGGAATGATCTCAGTCAGCCGGCGTGCGATCGCCAGCCCGACGATCCCGGCTCCGACGACACCGACCCGCAATGGAGCCATGGCTAACGCCCGGGCCGGATGGCGATGGATGGCGGCCGACAGTGCGACCACGGCCGACGCAGATGATCGAGAACATAAAACTGGTGCGATCGGCTCATCAGGGGCCTAATGTCGTCTCCTCGTCAAGGCCGACCGCACGGCATAACACACAGGCTTGGTTGCGAACTAGCGGCGAGATCAAGGTCAGCGTCGGCGAGCACCGTGCTCGCATTCTGCCGGCCATGTCCCTGTGCAACCGGACGCTGCGGTCGCTGAGCAGCGTGATCGGCTCTATCTGGAGCGCTTCGGCAAGTGTGACGGCCCTCAGCTGACAGTGCCGCTGCTTTGTCGTCCAGACCGAGCCGTGGGGAAGGGCACTGTGCACCTGCCTGATGCTTGGCTCCGGGTTCTGCGAGGACCCGCGATCGGACGGCATCACGACGTGCCGCTCACGCCTCGGGGTCCGTGTAGAGCTTGAGGGCGACGGAGTTGATGCAGTAGCGGTCGCATCCGTCGGGACCGTCCGGGAATACGTGGCCGAGGTGGCCGCCGCAGTTCGCGCACGTCACCTCGGTGCGGCGCATGAAGAGGCTGTTGTCGGCGTGCAGCTTGACGTTCTCTGCGACCGCGGGATCGGTGAAGCTCGGCCAGCCCGTGCCGGAGTCGAACTTCGTGTCAGACGAGAACAGCTCGGAACCGCAGGCGGCGCATCGGTAGATGCCGTCGTCCTCGGTGTGCACGTACTCGCCGGTGAAGGGACGCTCGGTGCCCTTGCGCCGCAGGACCTCGTACTGCTCGGGGGTCAGCTGCTCGCGCCACTTCGCGTCAGCAGCCTTGTCGCGTGTTGCCATCGTTTCTCCTTATCGGGTTGCTGTCCCTTCAGACCCCGAACGCCCGGGAAACGATTCAGCTGAAGAGCGCCCAGCCGGACGCGTCGATCCCGAACCGTTTCGCCACCCCGGCGGGTCATATCGATGCAACGAAACGAAAGGACGAGAACATGGACAAGCTCCCCGACCGCGCGCAGCGCGCCACCTTCGCCGCCGGCTGCTTCTGGGGTGCCGAGCAGGTGTTCGGCGAGATCGACGGAGTGCTGCGCACGGCCGTCGGCTACACCGGCGGACACACCGACGATCCCACCTATGAGCAGGTCTGCAGTCACGCCACCGGCCATGCCGAGGCGGTGGAGGTGTGGTTTGACCCCGACGTGGTCTCCTACGACCAGCTGGTGCAGACGTTCTGGCAGATCCACGATCCGACGACCCTCAACCGGCAGGGCTGGGACTTCGGCGACCAGTACCGCTCGGCGATCTTCGTGCACGACGACGACCAGGCGGACCGCGCCGCGGCGTCACGCGACCGCGAGCAGGAGAGCCTGGTCAGGCCGATCGTGACCGAGATCACCCCGGCCGCCCGGTTCCACGTAGCCGAGGGCTACCACCAGAAGTACTTCAGCCGGCGCGGCGCCGGAGCCTGCGCCGTCACCATCCCGTAGTCGCGGCGAGGGCGGCTGGGAATCTCTCAGCCGCCCGAGTCACGCAGCCGCGCCCGGACCTCGGACACGAGTGCCGCGGGCGCCGGTTCGCGCGTGCGCGGCTGGGCGCGCAGCAGGTCCAGCATCTCCCGCACGCTCTGCAGAACCCCGCGGCATTCCGGGCAGCGGCCGGCGTGCCGCTCGACACGGGCGCGTCCGCGCGCGTCGAGCTCTCCGTCCAGGTAGGCCGACATGTGCCCGGGGACCCAGCGGTGATCCAGGCGGAAGCCCAGCCTCTGCCGCGGCGTGCTCATGGGAGATCAGACCCGACCACGATGAGAAGGATTCCCGGAACCTCGAGGTATAGGGTTGAGAGCCTGCCCAGCGGTGGTCCCGTGTCCGAGAACGAGCTGATCGAGCGCGCCCGCGCCGGCGACGAGGACGCGTTTTCCGAGCTGGTTGCGGCCCACGCCGAACAGGTCTACGGAGCCCTGCGGCGGTTCGGACTTGACCCCGACGAGGCCGACGAGGTCGCCCTGGAGGTTTTCGTCCGCGCCTGGAGGGGCCTGGCCAGGTTCGAGGGCCGGGCGAAGCTGTCGACCTGGCTGTACCGGATCTCGTTCAACGAGGCCCAGCGCGCGCTCTCCCGTCGACGTCCTCCCGGTGCCGATCCCTCTGCGGACGGCGAGGATCCGGTAGCGGCCCTGGCCGAGGACGAGCTCCACGGCCCGGACGCCCGCGCGCTCGATCGGGAGTTCGGCGAGGTGCTGGACGGCGCGCTGGCCCAGCTGCCGCCGGAATGGCGCGTCGCCGTCGTCCTGCGCGACCTCGAGGGTCTGTCGACCGAGGAGGCGGCCGAGATCACGGGCCTTCGGCAGGCGGCGTTCAAGAGCCGTCTGCACCGGGGCCGGATGCGACTGCGCGAGCTGCTCGCATCCTATCTGGACGAGGTCTAATGCTGCGTGATCACGAGCCCGTCCGCGACCCCGGACGGCGCCGTCTGCAGACGGGCGTGGAAGGCCTGCGCGACGCGCTGCGCGTGGGCCTTGGCAAGCTCGGCCCGCGGGCCGGCGAACAGCTCGTCCACCGTGGTGCGCCACAGCCAGAGCCATCGCTCGAAGTGCCCGGCTCGGAGACGGACCCGCGAGTGCAGAGCGGCATGGGGTGCAAACGCGCCACCGCTGTAGGAGCGAGCCCCGAGAAGGATCGTCTCCCAGAAGGACGCGATCTGCGGCACGTGTGCTTCCACGTCGAGCTTGGCGACGTCGACAAAGATCCACCCGATCACCGGATCAACCAGAGCTCGGCCGTAGAAGGCGCGAACGAGTCGTTCACAATCGGCGCGATCGTCGATATCGCGCAGGCGGGCGGGCATGCTGGCAACAAGGATACGGCGGGTGACCACGCGATCTCGTGCGTCCGGGCCCAAAGCGCGGCCGGGACGCGGTCGCTCACGCCGATTCGGTGAAAGATCGATGTCAGGTGGGCCTAGACCGTCTTCTCGGTGATCCCGAGTTCGCGCGCGATGAGCTTGTTGGGCAGCCCCCTCGAGACGAAGCGCGGCACCTCGAGTTCGCGCGCGCTGAGCGGGTGGCTCGTCTGATTCGCGCGTGACGTGATCAGCGCTCGAGCGGCGCGGGACCAGGCCGCCTCGGCCATCCTGGTGATCGCGCTTCACCGAACCGCGACCGGGTACGAGCGCTTGATCGATGCGCTGGTCGGCGGAGGGGTGGTGGCGCTGCTCGGCTTCGTCCTCTTCCCGGCGGCACCCGGGCCGGTGGACGACGGCCGCCGACTTCGTCGCGTTCATCACCGCGGGACGAGCCGCTCCACCAGGAGGCTTGCCCGCCCGACGGTGCGGCTCCAGATCCGCAGTGCCTTTGCCGCCGTCGCCGCTGCGCCGGCGAGCGGCGGACGATCGTCGGAGATCATCCGCTGCTCATTGCCGCCGCGCAGCCGCTCGTCGGCCGTGAGCGTCCCCCGGGCCGTCGGCGCGGCCGCCTCGTCATCGCGGGCCGAGGCCCTGCCAGCCTGTACCCACGCGACCCGGAAGGCGAGGCCGCCCGCCAGATAGAGGATGGACGCCACGTTCTGCGCGCTGCGCCCGGCACCGCGCTGACGGGCGACCGGGGGCAGCACCAGGCCGGCAGTGACGAGCGCCTTCGCCGCGCGGAACACCACTGCCGGCGCACCGTGGGAGGTGGCCTCCCCGGCGCGGCCGAGGCGGCGCTCGTTGACCGTCGAGAGGATCAGCTCGGCGAGAATCGCGCCGGCTTCCACGTGGGCGAGCGCGACGTTACTCGGGTCGTCCTCGGGCTGGCCGTCGGCCGCGAGTGTCAGCCGGGTGGTCGCGGCCCCGGTTGCGGTGGCGGTCGCGACGAAGATCGGCCCCAGGAAGATCCGGCTGCGGGCCCACACGGGGACCGCCGTCGTGGCCAGCAGGACGCCTGTGCAGGGGCCGAGGTAGCTACAGGCCTGGACGGGGCCTGCCGATACAGGGAAACGATGAGAGAACACCGGTCTGCCGAGGGATCGCGGCGGATTCTTCTGCCGTCAATTGCGGCTGCGTTTCTGCCGTTCGCGCTGCTGTGGCTGCCGCCGGCACATTGGCGTCCCGGTCCGCTGATCGGTGCCGCAGCGCTGACGCTGGCGATTGTGGCGTTCGCGCTGCGTGCGCCGTGGGAGCGGCTCCCGGACTGGGGCCCTTCGGGGCTCACGTTTACATATCTGATCGTGGTCGTCCTGCTGCGCGCTGCCGGTGGCCTGTCGGGAGTCTCCGCGATGGTGCTGCTGCCGGTCTTCTGGATGGGCCTGTGCGGAACGCCTCGACAGTTGTGGGCTCTGTTGATCGGGGTGGCCCTGGTGTTCATGGTTCCGCTGCTCCTGGTCGGCGGCGCGGACTATCCCCCCAGCTCGTGGCGGGCGGGGATCCTCTTCGTGACCCTCTGCGGGATCGTCGGTACCACCGTGCAAAAGCTCGTGGCCCACGCCCGGGGTCAGGAGCTCGAACGAAACCGGCTGCTTGCCCAGCTCGGCGAGCTCGCCCATACCGACGCGCTGACGAGCCTGCCCAACCGCCGCGCCTGGCAGTCCGAACTTGATCGCGGCCTGGCGCGCGCCCGGCGCACGGGCGAGCCCCTGAGCGTGGCCCTGGCCGACATCGACAGCTTCAAGGCCGTCAACGACGCCTACGGACATCCGGGTGGAGACTCGCTGCTCATCCAGGTCGCAACCGGGTGGGCCGAGTTGCTACGCCCGGACGACGTGCTCGCCCGCATCGGAGGCGACGAGTTCGCCGTTCTGGTACCTGCCTGCACCACCGCCGAGGCCGACGACGTGATCAGACGCCTGCGCGCGCGGATGCCGGAGCCGTACAGCTGCTCGATCGGACTCGCCACCTGGGACGGTGCCGAGCCGGCCGACCACTTGATGGCCCGGGCCGACCAGGCGCTCTACGACGCCAAGCGCGACCGACACGTCCGCGATCAGCTGGGCCCGGCGTTGGCGCCGAGGCTGTTCAGCCAATCGCGAATCGACCGGCCCGCCGGCGTGACCTGGCCCTCCTCGTAGCCGGTGGTGGCTCGCGCCAGGGTCACTCCGTTCAAGGTCGACCAGCCGTACTCGATCGCCGTACCCGACTTGGCGAAGCGAGCGATCGGCTGTCCCTGCTGGACGATCGAGCCCGGCGGGGCGATGGCGGTGATCTGCTCGGCTACGTACTGCACCTTGCCCGCCTGCGGCCCGCTCAGCAGCTCGAAGTAGACCAGCGGCTGTCCGGCGTACCAGCCCGGGATGATCGCCAGGACCTTGACGGCGGACGGCGCGAGAATCGGCGCGCCCACGGGCATCGTGGCGTCCACCCCCTGATCGGTTCGCTCCCAGCGCGTGACGTACTGCAGCGGATCGATGTAGGTCCCGTTGGTCACCGGCGCGGCGATCAGCTCCTGCCGCAGCTCGGATCTGACCTGGGCGAGCGAAGGCGCATGCGCGTTCACGTCACCGACGGGAGCTCCCGGAGTGACCGCTGTCGCGTGCTGGCCCGCCGTCGGCTCGATCGCCTGCGGTCGCGGTTTCGGGAACACGCCGGTCGTCGGCGTGGCATCGGTGCTGACCGGTGACGTGCTGCTCACGGCGCTGGACGCTCCGCAGCCGGCGAGACCGAGCGTGACGATCAGCAACGCCGTGCGGCGCCGGAGGCGACCGAGGCAGGCGCGCGACGGCGACTGCGAGAAAGGCATGTCCGCAACAGTGCCAAAAACCGGGAGGTGCGCAAACCAGTAGCGTGGACGCAGGTGGCGACCACTCCAGATCCGGAAGGCCCATCGCCCAAGCCCGGTGGCAAGCGCCGCAAGCGGACGGTGCGCGTGGCCCCGACGATCGAGCGGGCGGAGGTGTCCCTCCACGGACATCGCGTGATTTTCACGATGGCCGGCGAGGGACCGCCGGTGGTGCTGATCCACGGGGTCGCCGGCCGCGCGGCTCAATGGACGCAGGTCATCGAGCTGCTCGCGCAGTCGCGCACGGTCGTGGCGCCGGATCTCCTGGGCCACGGCGAGTCGGCCAAGCCACGCGGGGACTACTCGCTGGGGGCGCACGCCTCGGGCATTCGTGACCTGCTCGTGGGCTTGAACATCGAGCGGGCGAGCCTCGTCGGCCATTCGCTCGGTGGGGGGATCGCCATGCAGTTCGCGTACCAGTTCCCCGAGCGCTGCGAGCGACTGGTGCTCGTCTCCAGCGGCGGACTCGGCGAGGACGTCCACTCGCTGCTGCGCGCCGCGACCCTGCCGGGATCGGAGTTCGTGCTGCCGGTGGTCGCGCATCCTCGGGTGCTCGCTCTCGCCGCGGTGCTCCCCCGGGCGCTGGGACGGCTGGGGGTTCACACGGGCCCGGACCTAACGGAGATGGCGCGCGGCTATCAGTCTCTCTACGACCAGGAGTCGCGCAGCGCGTTCATCCACACGCTCCGTGCGGTGATCGACCCGAACGGGCAGCGCATTGGCGCCTCGGACCGTCTGTACCTGGCCTCGCAGGTGCCGTCGATGATCGTCTGGGGCGCCCGCGATCGGATCGTCCCGGTCAAGCACGGACGGTCAGCGCACGAGGGCATGCCCGGCAGCCGCCTCGAGGTCTTCGAGCGGACGGGTCACTTCCCCCAGCTCGAGGAGCCTGCCCGGTTCGCGCGGACTCTCGAGGATTTCCTGGATCAGACCGAGCCGGCACGCCTGGACACCGCGACGATGCACCAGCTCCTGCTCGATCAGGACCCGAACTCGGCGGCGGTGCTCGAACGGCTCCGGCTTGAGCACCCGACGAACTGACGACGGGTTACCCGACCAAGAGGCCCAGATCGCAGTTGTGGCCGGCCGTCAGCACGGGATAGGGCGCGTTGCGCTCGTGCCGAGCCCCCGCGACCGCGGCGAGCTTGACCTGGACTCCGGAACCGAGACACTACGTCAACCAGATATTGACCCGGTAGCGCACCGCGTGCCGGCTGCGCGCCGTCGCCGACTGGCCGAAGACGCGCAGCGTGTGGTGGCGCTTGACGTGCTTGGGCTTGCGCACCTTGCCGACGCGGCAGTTGCCCTTGAGCAGCGCCTTGCGCGCTCGGGTCAGGGTCATGTGCTTCAGGCCCGGCACGACGCAGTGCTTGAGGACCTTGCTCTGCAGCGCTCCGGCACCCCGCTCGGTGGCGCAGGCGCTGTTGGCGCCCGGGGTGAACGCCTGCAGCCCGGCGTCGTCGACCTCCACCGCCCGGGCATCGGCCGGGACGGAGCTTCGCTGGCCGGAGCAGAAGGTCCAGTAGGTGCCGGACGGAAGGCCCTGCACCACGGTTCCGTCGGCGGGCGTGGCGGCCACGTGCGACTGCGGGTCGCCGGCGTTGGCGATGTCCCACGCATCGACCACGGTATAGGGCTGGATCCCTCCGAACACCGCCCATGAGCTGACCGCGAACGGGGCGCCTCCGGCGAACCGGTAGTTCATCTCAGTTGTCGTCTGCACGAACGTGCCGTCGGCCGGGTGGGGCCGCAGTTGCGCGAACTGCTCGGGGGTGAGCGTCGTCAACGGCTGCGGACCGCCATACGGCGACCAGGAGGTCACCAGCAGCGGCGCCCCGCCGGCCACCCGGTAGACGTCGGTCGAGCCGGCCTCCTGCACGAACGTCCCGTCGGGAACGACCGGCGGCGGCGCATTGGCGCCCGACGAGGTGTCGGCGGTGGCGCCGTCGAGATAGTCACTGTCGATGTTCAGCGTGACGCCGCCGTAGGTGGAGTTGTGGGCGCCCTGGTACTGATGCAGCCGCGCGTGCGACGCCCAGTAGCCGCTGGGCACGTACGGATCGCTGGTCGACTGGCTGTTGTTCCAGTCGCCGATCCAGATGTCATCGGGCTCCTGGTAGCCGGTGCCCTGCTGCTTGACCAGGTCGGTGATCGCCGACGAGGCGCTGCTGTACACGCCCGACAGGTAGCCGGCAGCGTGCAGCTGCGCCGTCCATCCCGCCAGGAACGCCAGCACGGCTGCGGTGCTCGAACTCGATTGGCTGTACTGCTCCATGTCGTCGTAGATCGGGTTGCCGGCCGGGATCCCGAGCGCCTGGGCGCGGCTGACCGCGTCGTTGGCGGCTGCCGTGCCCTGGGCGGTGGCCTGGCCGGGGACGATCGTGGCGCAGCTGCCGCCGCACGCGCCGGCCCCCTGATAGCCCACGTAGGTGGGGATCAGATGCCAGCCGGCGGCGACCTCGCCGGTCACCCAGCCGGGGGTCAGGTTCGTCTGCGCGCAGGCGGAGTTCAGACCGCCGATGTAGACGCCGACGGCCCGGAACGGCGACTGTGACCAGGCCGACATGGCGCTCGTCGAAGGGGCGGAGCAGGCGTCGAAGCCCAGCCCGGCGTACACCGCGTGGGCGGCGTGGGCGCTGGGCGCGCGGGCCGAGGGAGCGGCGGCGCGCGGTGCCGTGGCACGGGTGGGCTTCACCCGGTGGCGCAGGAGCCGGCTCACCAGCCGGCGATCCGAGGACCAGGTCGCCGTGGCCACCAGGCCTGAGGAGCCGAGCGCCAGGCGGTCCACCGAGCCACCGGAGCCGAGCACCCCGGCGACTCCCGAGACACCTGCCGTGGCAGCCGCGCCGCGCGCCTGCCCGGCGCGGACGGCCGGCGAGATCAGCACCGCCTCGGTCCGCCCCGCCGCGTGGGCGGGGCAACTCTGCGCGGGCCCTGGCATGCCCAGGTAGACGGCGTGGCGGTTGAAGCGCACGCAGGTCTCCGGGTGGCGCGCCAGCCGGTAGACGGGCCAGCCGCCGGGCACCGAGAACCGGGCGCCGTGGTAGCTCACGACCCGGGCGCTCGCCGCCGTCGCAGCCAGGCCGAGGACGGCGGCGGTGGCCGCCAGGGCGACCCACCAGACCGCAAAGATGCTGCAAGGGGACACGCCGTGGCGTTCCGCTGAACCCCTGAGCGTCACCGGGCCAGTGTAACCCGGGCGGCCTGACGCGGCGTAAGCTCGCCTCCCGACGGTCAGAACGTCGGTCCCGGGGGTGAGGGGGCATCAGCGGGTCAGCACCAGGTAACTGAAGCCGAGCACACCCCGGTAGACGTCCACGTACTCGGTCAGCCGCTCAGCCAACTCGGCCGCCACCGCGGCCGCCCGCGGGTCACCGGCGTGGGCGAGCCGCCACTCCTCGCGACCCGCCCGCCACGCATCCTCGAACTCGTCCCACTCTTCGAGGTCGGCCACGCTGCGCGCCAGCACCCGCCAGCCGGCCGCGGCGATCAGGCGCTGCATCTCGGGCTCGGGCAGCACGTCGTCGCCGAACAGCTCGCGGGCGGCGTCGGTGGGCGGGCTCTCCCACACGCCGTCGCCGAACAGCACGCGGCCGCCGGGCCTGACCAGCCGCGCCAACGCCGGCAGCGCCCGCCTGGCCCCGCCCCACGCGTGGGCGGCGCCGATGCACAGCAGGCGGTCGGTCGGCTCTGACCACTCGTCAGCGCGTACCTGCACGAATTTCACGCGATCGTCCAGTCCTCGCGCGGCCGCCGCCGCGCGCCCCCGCTCCAGCAGCGCGGCGTCGATGTCTACGCCGATGCCCGTCGCGCGATGAACGGGATCCGAGCAGGCCTCCTATCCGCTCGCCAATATTTCTAACTCCCGCCGCCGGGCACCTCGCAGGGGAGCGCCCACGGGTCGTAGTGCGCGCACACCGCCAGCGGACTCTGGAACAGCCCGACCGAGGGGAGCGCCTGTCCCGTGAACGAGAACAGGGTCAGGTTGTCGTTCGGCGAGCCGGCGCCGAGCTCCCAGCCCACGCCCGGGATCCTGCCGGCGCGAGCGCCCGCGACACCGGCCTTCAACAGCGTGGTCAGATTGCTCCACCCGGTGTCCGCCGTCCAGTCGACCTGACCGACCGGCCACAGGATCCCGTTGCGGATCTCGTTGCCGATCGAGGAGATCCGCACGTAGCGCGCGCGCAGCGTGCCGCCGCTTGCCGGCCAGTAGACGGGCTCGCCCGCCGGCACCGACTGGTGCTGGGCCTGCGCAACCGGCTGCAATGACCCGGCGGTCGTCCCGGAGCTGAGATCGACGAGCGCGCTTCTCCCTTCGCCCACTCCGAAGTCGGTTGTTGAGCGCTACCACTGGTACCCGCCGAGCGTGCTCCAGATGAAGCCCACCGGGGTATGCCCCGCGCTCACGCGGCGGGCTACCGATCGGGGCTGAGGGTTCGCGGCGAACCTAATAATGGTTCCAGTCGAAGGTCACGGTGGCGTGCGAGGGCAGCTCGTAAGTCGTATAGCGCCCCTTCCACTCCACCGCGAAGCGCACGTCGCTCGACGTGTTGTTGTAGGCGACGAGCACGAGGCTGCCGTCGGGGTTGCGGATCGCCACGTCGTCGATGCCGTGGGACGCGCCGTAGTGATTGTGGCCCGTGCCGACGTAGTAGCTCACGAAGTGATTGGTCTTGACGCGCTGGGCGCCCGGTTTGACGAAGCGGCCCACCTGACCCAGCTGGTAGTAGGGGAGGTTGTAGGTCACCTGGTGCGTCTGCGGGTCGATCGTCACGATGCCCCTGCAGTTTCCGCAGCCGTTGTTGGGCTTGTGCACAGGACCTCCCGACGGGTCCAGCGCCAGGTTCCACAGACCGACCGAGCTCGCCCAGTTGCGCATCGCCCCGATGACGATCTCCGACGCCGTGTACGGGGTCAGGTCGGTGGCGCACTCGCTGACCACCAGGCGCAGCCCCGGGTTGCCAGCGTGCAGCTGACCGAGCACGTAGGGGACGCCGCGATAACAATGCGTCGTGATGCCGTCGAGACCGCTCTTGCGCACATGGGACAGGCTGAGCACGTAGTCCGCAGCGCTGAGCGAGACCTCTCCTCCGAACACCTTCGTGGGCAGCTTGGCCCGCTTCAGCGCGGGGCGCAGGTTCTGGGCGATCCACTTCGACTCGTTCTCGGCGGCGAACGACATCGACGGGTAGATCGCGGGCGCGCGCGGCTCGTTCTGGGGCGTCACCGCCTGGATCGGGATGCCCCGGCGCGCGTACGCCTGGACGAACTTGACGAAGTACTGCGCGAGCAGCGGCCAGTCACCGGGCAGCAGATGACCCGAGAAGCCGAGGTTGTTGAATGCGTCGTTCGTCTTCATCCACGGCGGGGGGCTCCACTCCGTGGCGATCACCTTCGTCGACGGGTTGATCTTCAGGACGTCGCGCATCGCGGGCACGATGTAGGCATCGTCATGCGCCACCGAGAAGTGAGCCAGGGTCGGGTCCGATTGGCCCGCCGGCAGGTCGTCGTAGGAATACGGCTGCCCGCCGACGGTGTAGTCCGATGCCCCGATCGGCAGGTGGACGACGCTCAGACCGGCCCCGCTCGGGCTGAACAGGTTGTTGAGGAGGCGTGCCTGCGTGCCGGGAGCCAGCTGCTGGTGGATCAGGTATGCCGAGGAGTCGGTCATCGCCCCGCCGATTCCCTGGATCCGCTGGTAGCGCACGGCGTCGTCGACATGGATGACCTGGACGCCGCGGGGGACCTTGCGGGTGAACAGGCGCCCGGGCATCGCCGAGAGGTGCCGAGACAAATCGTCGTCGGTCTCGACGACTTTGACCCTGAGATCCCAGGGAGCGAACTGCGAGGAGGCCGCGCTGCGGACCGCCACAGAGACGAACACGATCAGGCAGACCAGCACGAGCAACGCGCGCCGGCGCCGGCGCCGGTACACGGCGGGGGGCAACCGGCCCCCTGATCGCCGCGAGCGCTCCGCGCTGCGGGCCTGGGGCCGCAGCTGAGGCGCTGGTCGCTGGGGTGTCTCGAGGCTCAAGTCGGGAGAAGGGCCGGCTCATCCCTGCATCTGGCATCGGGATGGCCGAGACCGGCCATCCTCAAAGGAGCGGACGGCCATCCACTCCGCCGTCCCCGACGCTCCTCGATACACAGCCCGTACGCCCGACTGTGATCTAGACGTCACTCCGCCCGGGCACGATAGCGAGAACCACGGACGGCCGGATTGCGCTCGCCCGGTTTCCGGTCCGGCCGCCGGTGGCGCCCCCGGGCCGGCCGGTAAGCCTGGATCCACCGATCCTGGGCGGCGAGACGACCCCAGGATCGGCGGATCCAGGGTAAGGTGCGCCCGGCGGTGGCACGCGCGCGCTTGCTGATAACCCTCGTCGTCATCCTCGTCCTGACGGTCTCCACCGTCGGGGTGGCGCGCAAGCTGCACTCCTCCTCGCAGTCGGTCACCGAGACGCCGCTCAATGCCGGTGCCCCCACGGCACTGTCTTTGCGGACCACTTTCGATCGGTCCACGCACGGCGAGCTCACCGCGGTCGAGCTGGACCTGGCGCGCGGCTTTCAGCTCGATCCGCTTGCCGCCGACACCTGCTCGGATTCCCAGGCACGCGCCGGGAGCTGCCCACGGACCAGCACGGTCGGACAGGGCCAGGGGAAGATCGTGGTGCAGGGCAGGTACCTGCCCCGGACCCCCTATGCGGTGAGTGCCACGTTCTACCTGGCCAAGCCGCGCCACTCCGGTGACATCGCCGGCCTGGTGCTCGACCTCTATGAGACCGAGTCAAAGCTCCACGCCACCATGCTCGGACGCGTGATGGCGCTCGGCCATGGTCCCTACGGCATCGCGCTGCGCTTCTCCCACACCGACACCGAGCTGCCCGCCGGCTACGACCTCAGCCTGCTGCAGCTGACGGCGGTGCTCCAGGCCCACCGTTCGGTCTATGACCTCCTGACCAACCCGGGCTCGTGCAAACGGCGGGGCTGGCCGGTGCAGCTGCTGATCGAGTCCGGCGGCCAGCCGCAGGTCTTGGACAGCACCGTCGCCTGCTCGGGATAGGCCGGCCGTTTCCAGGGCGGTCAACACCCTGGGCCGCGTAGGCCGTCGTGCCCCTGAAGACGACGAGCCCTACCAGCCCAGTTCTAAGGGGTTCTAGGTGGGGTCTTCGGCGTCGGCCTCGCGGTCGGCCTGCTGCTGCTGCTCGAGCTTCTCACGCAGGTAGCTCGCCTTGTCGGCGCGGCGCAGGTGAGACTCGGCATCAGCCTCGGAGTGCGCCTGCGCCAGCGCCTCGCGCTCAGCGCCCTCCTGCGCGAGCTGTCGAAGCCTGAGCTTCTCGGTGGTCGGGTCGTCGCCAGACACGCTGCAGAAGATAGTCCGCCCGCACGACGGAGCTTGCGCTGGCGCTCGTAATCCTGATAAAGTTGGTCGAGTTAGTCTACTTTACTGATACTGATGCGCGCCGACATTCACCAACACGTCTGGACCGAGCCGCTGCTCGACGCCCTCGCCGCTCGGCGGTTGGCGCCCTTCGTACGCCGCAGTGACGGGCTGACCGTGCTGCACTGCCCGGGCGAGCTGCCGTGCGTGATCGATGAGACCGCCGAGTCCCCGGCCGCGCGCGCCCACCTCCTGCTGGCCGACCGGCTCGATCAGGCAATGGTGGCGATCTCGAGCCCGATCGGCATCGAGATGCTGGCGCCCGAGGCGGCCGGCGAGCTGATCGCCGCCCACCTCGACGGGGTGCTGGCGCTCGGCGAGTCGTTCCTCGCCTGGGGGCCGATCCCGGTCCGCGCGCCCGATACGGCCGCCGTCGACAAGGTGCTGGCGCGCGGCTGCATCGGCGTCTCGGTGCCGGCGGCGGCGCTCGTCGACCGCGCGGCGCTTGCCGACCTTCTGCCGGTGCTCGAGCACGTCCAGTCGTGCGGCGTCCCGCTGTTCGTGCATCCCGGCGGCTTCGCGTCGCGCGAGGCCTGCCTGGACGAACCGCTGTGGTGGACCGCCCTGACCGACTACGTATCCCAGATGCAGGCCGCGTGGCTGACCTTCGCCACGTTCGCGCGACGCGAGCTGCCGCACCTGCGGGTGGTGTTCGCGATGCTCGCCGGGGGCGCCCCACTGCTCGCCGAGCGCCTGATCGCCCGCGGCGGTCCCGCGATCGACCTGCGCGATCCGCTGACCTTTTATGACACGTCGAGCTACGGGCCGATGATCGTCGAGGCGATGGCGCGCTGGGTGGGTCCCGCTCAGCTCGTGTACGGCTCGGATCGCCCGGTGATCGAGCCGGTGCCGACCGGCCGAGAGGTGGAGCTGATGAACAACGCCACGCAGCTGCTGACGTCCTCGAGGGCACTCGTATGAGCCTCTCGAACGACGAGCTCGAGCGCTTCGCCGACGCCCTGGCGGCCGCGCCGGAGCGCTGGCGCCATCTGGTGCGCCACGACGACACCCGGGTGTACGAGCAGATCTGGGATGACGAGGACGTCAACGCCTGGCTGATCTGCTGGAGCGAGGACTCCGATACGGGCTTTCACGACCACGACGACTCGGCCGCCGGGATCACCGTGGTCTCGGGCAGCGTACGAGAGGACAGGCTCACCCTGGGTGGGGTGGGCGGGGCCAATTTGCGGGAGCTCGGAGCCGGTACCACGTTCACCGTGCCGCCGACCGCGATCCACCGGGTGCTGCACGCCGGTGAGGGCCCGGCGGTGACGATCCACGCCTACTCGCCGCCGCTGCGGCGGATGGGAGCCTATCGGGTCGGCGCCCACGGCGAGCTGGAGCGCGAGTCCCAGCCGTTCGAGCGCGAGCTGGGCGCTGGGCTGGCGCTCGCCTGAGTTAGGCGATCAGCTAGCGTCCGCGTCAGGATGGTCGGACGCTACGTGAAGATGGCCGCGCGCCCCGGTCAGGGTGACGTTCTGGCGCAGCTGATGCTCGAGGTGGCGCGCTCGCTGCACGGCACCGACGGCTGCATCCTGTACGCGATCAACCGCGTCGACGACGACCCCGAGGCGATCTGGGTGACCGAGCTGTGGCGTGACCAGGGGGCGGTCGACGCCTCGCTGGCCGTCCTGCAGACCGACGCCGGCCAGGCACGCCTCGGCGAGGTGATGGCCCTCCTGGAGGGCCCGCCCGAGCGGATCGACCTGCAGCCGCTCGGGGGCGTCGGACTACCGGAGTCCTGAGGCGGCCAACCTGTACAAGCACTTCGATCACGACGGCGTGTCGGACGTGGTGGCGATCGAGGAGCCGCTCGAGATCCGAGTCGACGGGTCGGCGCTGGCCGTGACGATGCGGACCCCGGGCCACGACGAGGAGCTGGCGCTGGGCTTTCTGTACGGCGAGGGGCTGATCGACGAGCCGCGCCCCGCCGGTCTGACCGATGACCTCGCCAACAACATCGTCGAGGTGCGCGGCCCGCTGTCGCGCGACCCCGGCGAGCGGCGCTTCTACACGACCTCGTCGTGCGGGGTGTGCGGCAAGGGAGCGCTGGAGGAGGTCGCCGTGCACAGCGCCCCGCTGTCGGCCGGACCGACGATCGCTCGCGCGCTGGCGGCCGACCTCCCGTCCCGGCTCGAGCAGCCGACGTTCGAGAGCACCGGCGGCGTGCACGCCACCGGGCTGTTCGACGCCCGCGGCGAGCTGCTCTACACGCGCGAGGACGTGGGACGCCACAACGCGATGGACAAGGTGATCGGCCGGGCGCTGGTCGACGGGCTGGTGCCGCTGACCGACCGAGTGCTGTGCGTCAGCGGTCGGCTGTCGTTCGAGCTCGTGCAGAAGGCCGCTGTGGCCGGCGCGCCGATCCTGATCGGCGTGGGCGCACCCAGCTCGCTGGCGATCGAGCTGGCGCAGGACCGCGGGCTCACGCTGTGCGGCTTTGCCCGGCACGGCCGGCTGAACGTCTACACCCGCCCCGAGCGGATCGTCTAGCTGGGGGCCAGCTCGGCCAGCCGCGCGATCTCGTCCTCCGAGGACCACGCGCCGACCGACACGCGCACGAGGCCGTGGGTCGGGATGCTGCGCACCACGAACCCCTCCTCCGCCAGGCGTGCCACCTCGGCCTCGGCGTCAGCGACCTTCCACGCCACCAGCGTGGAGCGCCCGCGGGGGCCGACCTCGAGCCCCCTGTCGGCCAGCTGCTCGGCCAGGCCGGCGGCGAGGCCGGCGGCGCGGGAGTGCACCCACTCCCAACCGGCGTCCTCCAGCACGCCCAGCGAGGCCAGCGCCCAGGCGCTGCGCATCCCCGGCGGAAAGCCGTGGTCCAGGCGGGCGGCATCCTGCGCCGGCGCGGACTCCAGGGCGTTCTTGGGATCGGCGACCGCCATGTACCCGGGCCAGGGGGTGGTCAGCTGGTCGAGCTGGTCGCGGCGCACGTACAGCGCGCCGCTGCCCTCCGGCCCGCAGAGCCACTTCTGTCCCGAGCCGGCGTAGAACGCGCAGCCCAGCGCCTGCACGTCGACGGGCACAGCGCCGATGCTCTGGGCGGCGTCCAGCAGGAACGGGACGCCGGTGGCGGTCAGCGCGGCACAGTCGACGATCTGGCCGCTCACCCAGGAGACGTGCGAGACCGCCACCAGCCGGGTGTCCGGCGTGACCGCGTCGGCGATCTCGGAGAACGGAAGGACCCGCACGTTGACGCCTGCGTTGCGCTTCAGCCGTCCCAGCGGAGCCAGCAGGCCGGGGTGCTCCTCGTCGGAGGTGATCACCTCGTCGCCGTCGCGCAGGTCCAGGCCCGAGAGGATCGTGTTGACGCCGTCGGTGGTGGAGCCGGTGAGCGCCACGTCCGTGGGGTCGGCGTTGAGCACCCGCGCGTAGCCCTGTCGCAGCTCGGCGGCCAGCTCTTTGACGGAGGTCATGTAGTCCATCCCGCAGCGTCCCCCCTGCAGCTCGACGGCGATCCGCTCGCGGACCGCGTCGGCGGCCTGGCGCGGCAGCGGGCCCTCGGTACCGGCGTTCAGGTAGGACTTCTTCTGAAAGACGGGGAACTGCTCGCGGAAGGCGGCGGCGTCAGTCACGAGATCCCGGCCTTGCGACATTCGCGAGCCACGGCGTCGCCGGCGGCGCCGGTGAGGCCCTGCTTGTGAGCGCCCGCGCAGAACTGCCGCGCGGCCTGGCCGCAGGAGTGGAAGGTCTGGCCGCCGATCGAGTAGCCCAGCGAGACCGAGACGCACCCGTGACCGGACTTCTGGTCGGCGGTGGCCAGCGAGATCACCAAGACCACCAATATCGCCAGCACGACCCCGAGCACGCCACCGATCATGCCCTTCTCACGGCGGGTCAACGCCCGGCGCTGGCGAATCTGCTGCGCGTGCCCCGGGGGGAGGATCATCTTCGCCGAGTCTAGGCAACGGCGGTGCCGGGGCCACGCAGACCCCGGCACCGCGATGCCAGGGATGGCTAGAAGCCGCCGATGCCGTTCGGCGTGCCCAGACCCGTCGTACCGTCGTAGCCGGCCTCGGCCGTGCAAGTAGCCCGCGAACGGCGGGCCGAATGCGGGCGTGTCGGCTACTCGTCCTCCCCGGCCGCCGCGGCCGCCTTGGGCTTGGCCTCTTCGCCGTCGCCGTTGGTCTCGCCCTCGGCACCGCCATCGTCGTCGTCGTCGCCGCCGCCGCCGCCGCCGCCGGGATCCTCGTCGAAGTCGCGCTCCATGAGCTCGCGCTTGAGCACCTTGCCGGTGGGGTTGCGCGGCAGCTCGTCGAGGAACACGACCTCGCGCGGGGTCTTGTAGTTGGCGAGGTTGTCCTTCACGCGGGCCTTGAGGTCGTCCTCGGAGACGTCCTTGCCCTTGCGCACCACCACGAACGCCTTCAGCCGCTGGCCGAACTTCTCGTCGTCGACGCCGATCACGGCCGCCTCCTCGACGGCCTCGTGCGACGTCAGACACTCCTCGACCTCGGCGGGGAACACGTTCTCGCCGCCGGACACGATCATCTCGTCGTCACGGCCGTCGATGAACAGGCGCCCCTGCTCGTCGAAGTGGCCCACGTCGCCGGACGACATCAGGCCCTTGATCCGCTCCTTGGTCTCCCCCCCGGTGTAGCCCTCGAACTGAGCGCTATTGCCGACGAAGATCCGCCCGCTGACACCGGCGTCGACCTCCTCGCC
Organism: Solirubrobacteraceae bacterium; assembly: GCA_017882405.1. Next base: position 35,427 of record JADGPO010000072.1, read on the forward strand.
GTCCTCGCCGAGGATCTTGACGATCGTGCCGCGCACCACCTTGCCGACGGTGCCCGGCTCGTCGGCCAGGTCCTCGGGGTCGGCGATCGTGGCGTAGGCGATCTCGGTGGAGCCGTACATGTTGTAGATCACGGGGCCGAACGCCTTCAGCGTGCGCTTGACCAGATCGGGCCCCACCGCCGAGCCGCTCACGAAGATCACCTTGAGCTCGGACAGGTCACGTTCGTTGATCTTGTCCTCGCCGAGCTCGAGCACCCGCTGCAGCATCACCGGCACGACCACCAGCGCGCTGCAACCGTTGTCCTGCATGCTGTCGAGCGTCACCTCGGGGTCAAAGCGCCGGCGCACGACCAGCGTGGACCCCAGCGCCAGCCCGAGCGCCATCGAGGCGAAGCCGAGCGCGTGGAACAGCGGCACCGGCAGCTCGGTGGTCTCGCGGGCGCGGAACGGGACCTTCGACAGCAGCCCGCCGATGATCGACAGCGACCGCGGCTCGTCACGCGGCGCGCCCTTGGGCGTCCCGGTCGTACCGCTCGTGAGGATCACGATCTTCGGGGAGACGCCGGCCTTCGGCGGCCCCTTAGTGGAGCTCGAGGCGATCAGCGCGTCCAGCGTGTCGTCGGCCTCCTCGGGCGAGCCGTCGTCGACCCAGGCGCGCCAGCGGCCGTGGGGCGGGTCGACCCCCTTCACCACCTTGGAGTACTCGTCGTCGTAGACCAGCAGATCGGTGCCCTCGCGATCGGCGACCTCGCGGATCTGGGGACCGGCGAACGAGGTGTTGAGCAGGATGATCTTGGCGCCGCACTTGGCGGCCGCGAACACCGCGTCGAGGAAGCCGCGGTGGTTGCGGACGAGGATCGCGACGCCGTCCCCGGCCTTGAGGCCCTTGTCGCGCCAGGCGTTGGCCAGCGAGTTGGTGCGCTCGTCGAGCTCCTTGTAGGTGACCTCGCCGCGCTCATCGCGCATCGCCACCCGGTCGCCGTTGCGGATCGCCCCGATCGTGACCGCCCCGGCCAGCAGGCCGTGACGTTCGAAGGCCAGCAGCATCTGCGCCAGCTTGTGCGGCAGCTGGGGCTTGACGAGGCCGCGGCGAATGCAGACCGCGGCGAAGTGCGCCTCGTCGCCAAACCGCTCGACGAGCTTCAGGCCACCGCCCATCAGCCCTTTGAGATCCACTTCTACGATCGTCCGCTCCTCACAGGGAGCGGCAGCCTAGCGCGATCCGGGGTTCGCCGCCCGCAATACGGGTACCAGCACTCCGATGTCCGGTTCTTTGGTCCTCCTCCCGCTCCGCCTGGGGCTGCGCGCCACCGGGCTGGTGGTGCGCGGCGCCCGCGAGATCGTCGAGCGCGTCGCCGGACTCGCCGGCCTGGCGTCCGACGAATCGCGGTCGCCGGGTTTCGACTCCGCCCCCACTGCGCCGCCCACCCGGACCGAGCCGCCCGCGCGGCCGACTCAGACCCAGACGGCCGGTGAGCCGCCCTTGAACCAAAGCGAGGCGGTCGACTACGACGCACCCTCGGAGGCGGAGCCCGTGCACGTCGACGAGGGCAGCGAGCTGGCCCGCCGCCGCTGAGCTACGCCCCGGGGCGACCGCCGCCCTGCAGAACCAGCCTGCTGGCAGCGCTGCTGATGCCCCTGGGCGGCGAGGCGCCCGGCAGCGCACGCCGGTCACACGCCGAGACGGGTGCCCACTTCCGCTCGCGCTGAACCTCACCAGCCGCCGGTGATGGAGCCCGGGTCGTAGGCGTAGCCCGGGTAGTAGCCGCCGGAGCCGTAGCCACCACCGTCGTAGCCATAGCCGGGATCGCCGCCAGAGCCGTAACCGCCGTACCCGCCTCCGCCGTAGCCATAGCCCGGGTCGCCGCCGTAGCCGTACCCGTACCCATTGCCCTGCGTGCCGGTGCCGGTGGCGGTGTCAGTGCCGCTCGCCGAGTAGGCGACCGAGAACGACGACCCGTCCGAGGACAGCGTGGAGGGCGTTGCCGAGCCCGAGCTCTGTCCGCTGGAGAGATCGACGCCCCCGAACCCGGAGCTGCTTGCGCCCGGGGTGAGCGAGACGGCGGCCGTCGACCAGTTCGAGTCCGAGATCGGGCCCGTGTGACCGTCGGTGGTGGTAGCTGATGCCGAGGTGAACTTGACAGTGCCGAAGTCGGTCAGCGGCAGCGGCGTGCAGCTGCTCGCCGAGCCGTCACAGGAGGAGGGCGCCTCGGCGATCCACTCGGCGCTGGACACGTCCGGGTTGCTCATCGTCAGCTGCTTGGAGAACGACTGGCCCGTCGTCTGGTTGGACACCGACACGTCGACGCTGCTGCCCTCGACCGTGACCCGAGTGGAGATGCGGTCTCCGGGGCTCACGGCGAGGTCAACGCTCACCGGCGCCGCCGGCACGAGCTCGTACCACGCGAAGTAGCTGGCCTGGCCGTCCGCGCTGCAGTTGGCCTCGGTGCCGGCCTGCTCCAGCGTCTGGGTCTGGCCCGCGCCGCCGAGCCCCACCCAGAACGCCGAATAGCCGCTGCCGGTAGTGGTGCAATTCGCGGTGGGAGCCACCCAACTGCCGGCGACGCTCTTGAAGCGCGTGCCGGATGAGGACGACGAAGAGCTGCCGGCCACATAGCCGGACCAGTTACCGTTGGACGCCTGTTGCACGTCGGCCATCGCGGCCGACGCGGTGGACACGGCGCCGAGCGCGCAGGCGGTCGTGAGGGCGAGGGTGAGGATGATTCGTGCGGGCGTCATGTCACTAACGTGACCCGCCCGGCGAAGAGGCGACTACGAGTTGACGAAGAAGCTCGTCGGGGCGCGACGTTCAGCCGTTGAGCCCCACCCGCGCGCGGGCCAGGCGCACCGCCTTGCTAAGGGTGTCTATGTCGTAGGCGTCCTGATGGCGGTGACCGTTGATGAAGAACGTGGGCGTGCCCGACACGCCGCTGAGATCGGCGGACTCAACGTCCTCGGCGATCCGCCCTGAGCCCTTGCGCTTGCGTAGCGCCGCCTTGAACTTGTCGATGTCGAGCCCCAGTTCCTGCGCGTAGCCGAGGATGTCGCGCAGCGTCAGGTCTCCCTGGTGAGCCAGCATCGTGTCGTGCATCTCCCAGAACTTCCCCTGGGCGGCCGCCGCCTCCGACGCTTCGGCGGCCATCTGCGCGTGGGGGTGCACGTCGTTGAGCGGGAGGTGGCGCCACACATAGCGCAGGTCGCCGAAGTCGCTCAACAGCTCGCGGACCACGGTCTCGGCCCGGCCGCAGTAGGGGCACTCGAGATCGCCGTACTCCAGCAGCGTCACCGAGGCCTCCTGCGGACCGCGCACGTGGTCGCGCTCCTCGTCGACGGGGACGGCCAGGTCGACGATCTCCTCCGCGTTGCCGACCAGCGCCCGCAGCCGCATCGCTCGCGGCAGACGACGCGTCACCCGGAGCACGATCCAGCTCACCGCCGGCGCGCCGATCAGCGTGGTCAGCACCCCCAGCTTGGCCTGCGAGAGTGCCTCGCCGCCGAACGCGAGCGTGGCGATCAGCAGCGACACCGTGAACCCGATCCCCGCGATCGCCCCGCCCCCGAACACGGAGGCCCAGCCCACCGGCGGGCGAATCGTTCCGCGGCTGAGGCGGGTCACCAGCCACGCGCCGCCGGTGATGCCGATCGGCTTGCCGGCCAGATAGGCGATCAGGATCCCCAGGGTGATCGGTGAGCCGTAGGCATGGACCAGGAAGTCGCCGCTGATCGGAAAGCCGGCGTTGGCCAGGGCGAACAGCGGGACGACCACATAGCTGGTGAACGGATGAAACAGCTGCTGCCAGCGCTCGTTGGGCGAGATTGTGGAGCGCAGGCCCGCGCGCGCCGACCGCTCCAACTCGGACGTCGGCTGCTCGCGGAACACCCGGAACACGTCGGTGGCGTGCTCCAGATCGGCTCGCGCGGCCGGGTAGGCGATCGTCAGCAGGCCCATCGCCAGGCCCACGACGATCGGGTCGATGCCGGACTTGAGGAACGCCACCCACGCGACCGACCCGAGCACCGCGTAGACGAGGCCGTTGTGCACGCCGGACTGGCGGGCCACCACGATCAGCGCGAACACCCCCAGTCCGACGGCCAGCGCCATGCCCTGCACGGTCCCGGTGAACACCAACGCGATCACGATCAGGGCCACCAGGTCGTCGACGACCGCGACGGTCAGGATGAAGGCGCGCAGGCTGTCGGGGAAGCGGCGCCCGACGAGCGCCAGCATCCCCAGCGCGAAGGCCGTGTCGGTCGACATCGCCGCGCCCCAGCCGCCGTGCGAGGCGCTCGAGGAGTTGAGCGCCAGGTAGATCCCGACCGGGATCACCATCCCGCCGATGCCGGCCACGAACGGCAGCGCCAGCCGGCGGCGATCGCGCAGCTCACCCAGGTCGAACTCGCGCCGGGCCTCCAGCCCGACGACGAAGAAGAACAGAGTCATCAGCCCGTCGTTGACCCAGTGGCGCAGGTCCTGGGTGACCCCGGCGCCGCCGATCCGGATCGACAGCGTCGTGTGCCACATGTGCTCATACGAGCTCCCCCCGGCGTTGGCCCACACCAGCGCGGCCAGCGCCCCGAGCAGCAGAAAGGCGGCCGAGCCGGTCTCGGTGCGCACGAAGTCGCGTAGCGGCGCCTCGAGGTTGCGCGCCCACGCCGTCTTGCCCGAGAGCAGGGAGCGCGCCGTTACGGTCGTGTCAGCCACGCCGCAGATTCTTGCGCGTGAGGACTATGAGCCGAAAAACGCCGCGGGTTGGCGACCATCATCTGTTCGATCGCCTCCTGCAAGACGCCGGCCTCCCCACGCCGCCCCCGGCCACGATCAGCGGCCCGGCTGTCCGCATCAGCCTGGGAGCATATGGACAGATGCACACCTCAGACGCGCTCACCAGCGGCGATTTTCAGATCACCGCCGACGGCCGGCCGGCATCGCTCGCCGAGCTGCTCCCCGGCTTCGACGAGCACACCCGCCTGGGCATCGTGGTCACACAGGACGGCGGCGGCGCCGGAGCGAGCACACTCATCCTGGCGGCGGTGACGGGGTTCTACGACCGCCTGCGTGCCGGCGAGTCGGACTTCTTCGCCTATCCCGACTACTTCGCCTTCCACGTCGGGTGGCCCCACGGCACCCTGCGCAAGCTCGACGTGTTCCCCGACCACAAGGAGCCGGTCGTCGCCGACGAGGCCGAGACCATCCTGCGCACGATCAACGACCGGGGCATCACCCACCTCCTGGTTGCCGAGGGTGGCCGCGCCGGAGAACTCGGGCGCGACACGTGCCACAGTGCGCGGCGCCGGATCAGGGCGGCGGTCGCCTACTCGCCGGACGGGCGGGTCGCCCGCCCCGACGTCGAGATCACGGCCGCCCCGCAGGCCGAGGAGTTCGTGACCGCGATGCTGGGCCACGGACCGCGTGAGCTGGTCGGCGAGGATGGCCGCCCGCGGGAGACGTTTCGCCGGCTGACTCTCGACGACGCGCTCGGGATGTTGGCCACGGCCGCGCAGTAACATTGACCCTCGAGACTTTTCCGAACACAGTGTGCAGGCGACCTTAGGAGTTGACCATGGCAGCTACCGAACCGCTCATCTTCGACGCGATCCGCACCCCGCGGGGCAAGGGCAAGGTCAATGGCTCCCTGCACACGACCAAGCCGGTAGACCTGGTCGTCGGGCTGATGCACGAGATCCTCAGCCGCAACCCCGACTTCGATCCCGCGCGCGTCGACGACGTCGTCCTGGGCTGTGTCTCCCCGCTCGGCGACCAGGGCGGCGACATCGCCAAGACGGCGGCCATCAAGGCTGGTCTTCCGGACACCGTGTCCGGCATGCAGCTGAACCGCTTCTGCGCCTCGGGGCTGGAGGCGGTCAACATCGCCGCGCAGAAGGTCGCCTCCGGCTGGGAGGACCTCGTGCTGGCCGGGGGCGTGGAGTCGATGAGCCGCGTGCCGATGGGCTCGGACGGCGGCGCCTGGGCGATGGACCCCGAGACCAACTACGAGACCTCGTTCGTCCCCCAGGGGATCGGCGCCGACCTGATCGCCACCGTCGAGGAGTTCAGCCGCGAGGACGTCGACGCCTATGCGGCGCGCTCGCAGGAGCGGGCCGCCGCCGCGCAGGCCGAGGGCCGCTTCTCGGGGTCGGTGATCCCCGTGCAGGACATCAACGATCACGTGGTCCTCGACCGCGACGAGTTCATCCGCCCCGGCACCACGGTGGAGACGCTCGGCGGCCTCAAGCCCTCGTTTCAGATGATGGGCGAGATGGGCGGCTTTGACGCGGTGGCGCTGCAGAAGTACCACTGGGTGGAGAGGATCAACCACGTCCACACGCCGGGCAACTCCTCGGGAATCGTGGACGGCGCCTCCCTGGTGGCGATCGGCAACGAGCAGACCGGCGCCGACCTGGGGCTGCGCGCCCGGGCGAAGATCCTCGCGACCGCCGTCTCGGGCGCTGACCCGACGATCATGCTCACCGGCCCCGCCCCCGCCTCCAGGAAGGCGCTGGCCAAGGCGGGACTGACCGTCGAGGACCTGGATCTGGTGGAGATGAACGAGGCGTTCGCCGCGGTCGTCCTGCGCTTCATCCGTGAGATGGGCCTGGACATCGACAAGGTCAACGTCAACGGTGGGGCGATCGCGATGGGCCACCCGCTGGGCGCCACCGGCGCGATGATCCTCGGCACGCTGGTCGACGAGCTGGAGCGCCAGGACAAGCGCTACGGCCTGGCCACCCTGTGTGTCGGCGGCGGCATGGGTATCGCCACGGTCGTCGAGCGCGTCTGAACCTTCGAAAGAGAGAACGCATGTCTGAGAGCAGCACGATCCGCTGGGACAAGGACGACGACGGGGTCGTGATCCTGACCCTCGACGACCCCAACCAGTCGGCGAACACGATGAACGCCGCCTACGGGGAGTCGATCAAGGTCACCGTCGAGCGGCTGGAAACCGAGCAGGACGAGATCGCCGGCGTGGTCATCACCTCGGCCAAGAAGACCTTCTTCGCCGGCGGCGACCTCAACGACCTCAAGGCGGCCAAGCCCGATGACGCCGAGCAGGTCGCCACCTGGGTGCGTGAGAACAAGGCCGTCCTGCGGCGCCTGGAGACGCTCGGCAAGCCCGTGGTGGCCGCGATCAACGGCGCCGCGCTGGGCGGCGGCCTGGAGATCTGCCTGGCCTGCCATCACCGGGTAGCGCTGGACGACTCCAAGGTCCGGCTCGGCTTCCCGGAGGTCCAGCTCGGACTGCTCCCCGGCGCCGGCGGTGTGACCCGCACGGTCCGGATGTTCGGAATCGTCAATGCGCTCATGCAGCTGTTGCTCCAGGGCCAGCGCATCCGGCCGCACCAGGCGGTCGAGATGGGGCTCGTCGACGAGCTGGTGAGGACCCGCGAGGAGCTGGTCCCGGCGGCCAAGAAGTGGATCGCCTCCAAGGCCGGCGAGGAGGTCCAGCAGCCCTGGGACGTCAAGGGCTACAAGATCCCCGGAGGCACCCCCTCGACGCCGTCGCTGGCGATGAACCTGCCGGCCTTCCCGGCCAACCTGCGCAAGCAGATCAAGGGCGCCAACTACCCGGCGCCGCTGAACATCATGTCCGCCGCGGTGGAGGGCGCTCAGGTCGACTTCGACAACGCCTCGGAGATCGAGGGGCGCTACTTCGTCGACCTCGTCACCAGCCAGGTCGCCAAGAACATGATCCAGGCGTTCTTCTTCGATCTGCAGCGGGCCACCGGCCGCCGCGGGCGCCCGGCGGAGATCGAGCGTTTTGAGCCCCGGAAGGTGGTCGTGCTCGGAGCCGGGATGATGGGCGCCGCGATCGCCTACGTGTGCGCAACGGCCGGGCTGGAGGTCGTGCTCAAGGATGTCGCCGAGGGGGCGGCCTTCAACGGCAAGAGCTATTCCAAGCGGCTGGTCGACAAGGCCGTCGAGCGCGGGCGCTCCACGCGGGCGCAGGCCGACGAGCTGCTGGCGCGGATCACCCCGACGACCGACCCGGCCGCGGCGCAGGGCGCCGAGCTGGTGATCGAGGCCGTGTTCGAGGATCCCAAGGTCAAGGCCGAGGTGATGGCCGAGATCGAGCCCTACCTGGCGCCCGACGCGCTGCTGTGCTCCAACACCTCGACCCTGCCGATCACCGAGCTGGCCGGGAACGTGTCGCGTCCCGCGGACTTCATCGGGCTGCACTTCTTCAGCCCGGTGGACAAGATGCCGCTGCTGGAGATCATCAAGGGTGAGCCGACCTCCGAGGAGACCCTCTACCGGGCGCTCGACGTCGCCAAGCTGATCAAGAAGACGCCGATCGTGGTCAGCGACAGCCGCGGCTTCTTCACCAGCCGGGTGATCGGGACCTTCATCAACGAGGGCATCGCGATGCTGCTGGAAGGTGTGCCCGCGCCGACGATCGAGCAGGCCTCCTCCCAGGCCGGCTATCCCGCGCCGGTGCTGCAGCTCTCCGACGAGCTCAACATGAAGCTGCTGCAGAAGATCCGCAAAGCCGCCAAGAATGCCTTCGAAGCCGAGGGCGGCACCTGGACCAGCCACCCCGCCGAGAAGGTGATCGACCAGATGGTCGCCGACGGGCGGCCCGGACGGCTGGAGGGCGCCGGCTTCTACGAGTACGAGGATGGCAAGCGCACGCGGCTGTGGCCCGGACTCCGCGAGGCCTATCCGCCGGTCTCTGACCCCGGCGCGCTGTCGCTGAAGAACCTGAAGGAGCGGATGCTGGTCATCGAGGCGATCGAGACGGTCAAGTGCCTGGACGAGGGCGTGATCGAGACCGTGGCCGACGCCAACATCGGCTCGATCATGGGGATCGGCTTCCCCGGCTGGACCGGCGGCGTGCTGCAGTACGTCAACGGATACCAAGGCGGTCTGCCGGGCTTCGTGGCCCGCGCCCGCGAGCTCGCTCAGCAATACGGCGAGCGCTTCGAGCCGCCCGCCTCGCTGGTGGAGAAGGCCGACCGGGGAGACGAATACTCCGACGAGGAGGCGCTGGTCACCGCCGGCTGACCGCCGTCGCCGTGTCCAGGTAGTGGCCGGGCGGGCGTGAACGCGTCGCTCAGCGGCCCGCGGGGTTCATTCGCCTACTCGGTCACGGGCGGTGGGTACACGTCGCGGACGTAGTGGTCGACCTCGGCCTCCGACAGCCGACGCGAGATCGCCAGGTAGTAGATGCCCAGGCTGAAGATCGTCAGCACGAGCAGGTCCCAGTACAGGCCGATGGTCTTGGTGTTGACCAAGACCGTCGCGAAGGTGCCGACGCCGCCCAGGATCCCGTCGCCCGGATCCGGGAAGCCTCCCAAGTAGGAGATCACTCCCATGCCGATCAGGTACGGGAACACCCAGATGGCGGCGCCCCAGTCGATCCGTGGCCGGTTCGAGTTCAGGTGGAGCTTGTAGGAGAGCGCGATCAGCACATAACCGAGGATCATCACCACCATCAGCGTCGAGTACACGCTCCAGCCCGCCCAATAGACGATGAAGTTGGCCAGGACAAATCCCAGCGGCGCCAGGACGTTGCCGGCCGACAGCCGGTAGGGCCGCGGCAGATCGGGCTTCTGCAGACGAAGCGCGCCGAAGGCGAGAGGCGCGCCGGCATACATGAGCACCGAGGCGCTGGTGACGACGCCGACGAGCTTGGCCCAGCTGGGGAACGGCAGTAGGAAGATCAGCCCGATGATGCCGGTGACGATGATGCTGAAGACCGGCACCCTGCGCGACGAGTTGCGCTCGAACGCCTCCGGCAGGTAGCCGTTCTTGCTCAATCCGAAGCTGATCCGCGAGCCCGAGGTCAGGTAGATGAGCCCCGTGCCGCCCGGGGAGACGACGGCGTCGATGCGCAGGATGACCGCCAGCCATGCCAGACCGGCCAGCTTGGCCACCTGGTAGAACGGCGCCGCGTTGAGCGCCTTCAAGGCAGGGTTGTGGCCGATCGCAGTCGGGTCGGCGAGGCTCGTCCAGGTTCCCGCGTTCGTGAGCAGCTTGGGATCGAGCGCGCCGATGAACGCGACCTGAAGCAGGATATAGATGGTGCCGCCGAGGAGGATGGACATGATCACGGCCCGCGGGACGTCCCGCTTGGGATTGCGCGCCTCGCCGGCCAGCTGCACCGCCTGCTCGAAGCCGAGCAGCGAGAAAACGATGCCCCCGGTCGGGATGGCGATGAGGACGTCCTTGACCTCCTGACCCTTGACGAAGAAGCCGCCGCCATTGGTGAAGTTGCCGCTATGGAAGTGGAACAGCAAGAAGATGATGGTGACGATCGGGATGGCCACCTTCCACCACGTCAGCGAGTTATTGACCCGCTGCAGCCACCGCACCCCGATGAGGTTGACGACCACGAAGAAGAACATCATCGCGATGGCGACGATGATCCCGACGCCGTGGACGGTGCCGCTGCTCGAGAACCAGCTGTGCGCCCAGTGCGCCGTCGAGAGGTACTGGATCGCCGCCAGCACCTCGATCGGCGCCACGCTCGCCGCCTGGATGTAGGCAAACCACCCGAAGGTCGCCCCGGCGAGGCTGCCGTAGGCGTAGTGGGGGAAGCGACTCGTGCCGCCGCTGACCGGGAACAGTCCGCCCAGCTCGGCGTGGATGAGCGCCAGCACGATGACGATGAATGTGGCGACGACCCAGGCGATGATCGCCGAGGGACCAGCGATCGACGCCGCCGTGAGGGCGCCGAACAGCCATCCCGATCCGATGATCGAGCCCTCGGAGGCCCAGAGCAGGCCGAGGAAGCCGACGCCTCGGTCCATCCCCTCGTTATCGAGGGATGCTTCAGGGGCCCTTCCGGGCGCATCTACATTCGACATCGACCCTCCCCAGGACGTTTACACGACACGGGCGGCATCCTAACCCCACAAGACCCCTGCGCACGAGCCATGTGTCCAGTTTCGGCGGGTCAGAGCAGCTTCGCCAGGCGGACGTCGGCCGCTCGGGCGGGGTCCAGCAGCCCCTCGAGCGCCGCGTCGTATGACGGATAAGCGAGGACCGAGCCGTCGTGGAGGACCATCAGGTAGCGATCCATCGTGCGCAGGAAGGTGCGGTCGTGGGAGACGGCGACGACGGTGCCCTGGAAGGCGTCGAGCGCTCGCTCGAGCGCCTCGGAGGAGTCGGTGTCCAGGTTGTCGGTCGGCTCGTCGAGCAGCAGCAGGTTGTGGCCCTCCAGCTCGAGCACGAGTACCTCGAGGCGAGCCTTCTCGCCGCCGCTGAGGACCTCGTAGCGCCGTCGCGCCGCCTCGGCGAGCCCGTAACGGGCGAGCGCCGCCATCGCCACCCGTAGCTCGCCGCGCAGTTCGGAGACGATGTCAAGCACGACGTTGCCGGCGAAGCCGGGGCGGGTCTGAAGCTGGGTGAAGAAGCCCGTCGACACCCGCGGGCCGACGCGCAGCTCGCCGTCGTGGCAGACCTCGGGGTCGCCGGCGAGCACCCGCAGGAGCGCGCTCTTACCCGACCCGTTGGGCCCGATCACCCCGACGCGCTCGCCGAAGTGGATCTCCTCGGAGAACGGCCAGACGAGGCCGTCGATGCCCAGCTCGCGCAGGTTGAGCACGATCCGCGCCGAATCGCCGCCGCGGATGTTGACGGTGATCGCGGTGTCGAGGACCGGCGACGGCGGAGGGCCGCCCGCCTTGAAGCGATTCCAGCGCGACTCCATCGCGTCGGCCCGCTTGGCCCAGTCGGGCGCGTAGCGGGCCCGCTCCTTGAACGTCTTCATCAGCCTGAACAGGCGCCGCTCCTCCTCGTGCCAGCGCCTGACGGCATCGCCCAGGCGGCGCTGGCGGTCCTCGCGCGCCTGCACGTAGGTGGCATACGAGCCGCCGTGCACCCATGCGCCGTTGCCCTCCAGCGTCACGATCGCCCCCACCGCGCCGGCCAGGACCTCGCGATCGTGCGAGATCATCACGATCGTCTTCTTCGACTTGCGAATCCGCCGCTCGAGCGCAAGCTTGGCCGGCACGTCGAGGAAGTTGTCGGGCTCGTCGAGCAGCAGCACGTCGGCGTCGGAGCCGAACAGCACGTCGAGCACCAGCTGCTTGCGCTCGCCGCCGGAGAGGGTCTGCGCCGGGCGCTCGGCGAGGTCGGCAAATGGGCAGCGGACGATGCGACGGCAGCTCGCGTCCCACTGGCCCTCCAGCTCATAGCCCCCCAGGGCCGACCAGTCGGCGATCGCCACGCCCAGCCCCATGCCCGCGTCGGGATCGCCGGCGGCGAGCTCGCGCTCCAGAGCGAGGAGGCTCTCGCCGGCCGAGCGGACGGCCCGCGGCGCCAGCGACAACAGCAGCTCCCGGACCGTCCACTCGCCGTCGCCCACCCCCACGTCCTGGGCCATGTAGCCGACCCGGCCGCCGTGCGAGGCCTCGCCCTCGTCGGCCGGCAGCAGTCCGACGAGGATCTTGAGCAGCGTGCTCTTGCCCACGCCGTTGGTGCCCACCAGCCCGACGTGCTGGCCGGGCGAGATGCGGAAGGAGACGTCGGAGAACAGCAGGTCGCCACCCGGATGGGCGTAGGCCAGCCCGGCGACCGCCACGTGTGCCATGCCGTGATGTTCCCAGGCTTCGCGCGGCCCACCGTCGTTTGACGCTATCTGACGCTGCGCCTCACCAGCGATCGGCTGACGAGGGCGCGGAGGAACTGCGTCAGACGCTCATCCAGCGGCGCCCGTAGATCGCGCCCGCGAACAGCTGGGTGAGCGGGGCGACCAGGTCACTCTCGCCGGTGAGCGACGGGTGCTCGGCCGTCATCGCAATGTGGAAGGAGCGCTCGGCGCTCCACACCAGCGAGGCCGCCAGCGCCTCGGCATCGGCGCCCGGCGGAGCCAGGCCGGCGGCTCGGTCCTCGACGATCACGCGGGCCAGCCGAGCGGTCAGGTCGCCGTGCATGCGCAGCCACAGGCGCTGCAGCTCGGGCACCGACGGCCACTCCTCGGTCGCCGCCACCATCAGCGGCGCGTAGCGCGCACACACGTGCACAAGCCGCGCCAGCCCGTCGGCAAGCGCCTCGTCGGGCGAGCGCTCGCCGCGCTCGAACATCGGCTCGATCTCGTCGTGGACCTCGGCGCTGATTCCACGCACGAGCTTGATCAGGACATCCTCCTTGGAGGAGAAGTGCTCGTAGAAGCTCGTCCGTCCGACGCCCGCCGCCTTGAGGATCTGGGCCACGCTGAGCTCGGCCAGCGACGTGGTCTCCAGCAGCTCGGTGGTCGCGGCCAGCACGGCCGCGTAGGTCCGGGGGCGGCGACCGCGACGGCGCGGACGCCGGGGGATGGCCTTGGGGGCGGGCATTGATCGCGAGCGAGTGTACAGCGTGTTCACTATTGCCCATGTGAGACGGTACGGGTCGCGGAGGTGGCCGTGTTCCGGCCGGCTACAAGCTCCCGCGCCGGGTGCACCACGTAGCCGAGATGCCCAAGACGGCGACCGGCAAGATCTCCAAGAAGGACCTCCGCGAGCAGTACGGCTGAGAGCAAGCGGGCGGGGGCCTAGACGCCGAGCGAGCGGCCGACGATCTCCTTCATGATCTCGGTCGTCCCGCCGTAGATGCGGGTGACCCGCGCGTCCACGAAGGCGCGCGCGATCGGGTACTCGAGCATGTAGCCATAGCCGCCGTGCAGCTGCACGCAGCGGTCGATCACCCGCCCTTGCAGCTCGGTTGACCACCACTTGGCCATCGCGGCGTCCTCGGGCGTCAGCTCGCCGTCGTTCAAGGCGAGCACCGCCTTGTCGACGAAGGCGGTCGCCAGCTCCACCTCGGTGGCCATCTCGGCGAGCGCGAAGCGCGAGTTCTGAAACGAGCCGATCGGCTGGCCGAAGGCGGTGCGCTCCTTGACGTACTGAAGCGTCCACCGCAGCGCTCCCCGGGCCGCCGCCACCCCGGCGATGGCGATACTCAGGCGCTCCTGGGCGAGGTTGGAGGTCATGTAGCGGAACCCCTGTCCCTCCTCGCCGAGGCGGTTCTCGACGGGCACCCGCACGTCGTTGAAGAACAGCTCGGCGGTGTCCTGCGCGTGCATCCCGACCTTGTCGAGATTGCGCCCGCGCTCGAACCCCTCCATCCCCCGCTCGATGATCACCAGCGAGATCCCCTTGTGGCGCTGCGACGGGTCGGTCTTGACCGCGCAGATCACCAGATCGGAGTTGATCCCGTTGGTAATGAACGTCTTGGAGCCGTTGACCACGTAGGTGTCGCCGTCACGCCGTGCGCTGGTCCGCAGGCCCGCCAGGTCGGAGCCGATCTCCGGCTCGGTCATCCCCAGCGCCGTGATCAGGCTGCCGTCGGCGATGCCCGGCAGCCAGCGCTCGCGCTGCTCGTCGTTGGCGAAGGCCAGGAAGTAGGGCAGGCAGATGTCGTTGTGCAACGTCACCCCCAGGCCGCTGCCGGCCACCCCCGCCAGCGAGACCTCCTCGGACACGATCTGGTTGAAGCGGAAGTCGTCGACGCCGGCGCCGCCGTAATCCTCGGGCACCTGCATCGCCAGCAGGCCCTTCTCGGCCGCGGCGGCGAACAGCTCACGGGGGACGATCCTGTCGCCCTCCCACTGCTCGTGGTGAGGAACGATCTCCTCGGCGACGAAGCGATGGACCGATTCGCGGTAGTCGACGTGCTCGGGCTCGAAGAGGCTGCGTCTCATGCGACGTGCATGCTGTCAGACGGCGGCCACTAGCCTGACCGCTGTGCCCTCCCCCAGCACCCAGGACTCGATCCTCGCCGCCACCGAGCTGCTGTTGCGCGAGCGACGGCTCAGCGAGCTGAACGTCGGCGACATCATCGCCGCGGCGGGCATCTCGCGGACCAGCTTCTATGCCTACTTCGGGTCAAAGACGGCGGTCGTGGCCGAGTGCCTGCGCCGCGTGACCGGCCAGGTGGTGGTGGCCGTCGAGCCGTTCCTCACCGACTCCGAGGCCGATCCCGAAGCGGCGATCCGGGCCAGCCTCGAGCGCTGGGTGGAGGTCTGCACCGTGCACGGCGCGCTGATGCGCACCGTCAGCGAGGAGTGGCCGCACGACGAGCAGCTGCGGGCGCTGTGGTCCGAGATCCTCGCCGGGTTCGCCGTCGGCACCGCCCAGGTGATCCGCTCCGCCCGGGCCCGGGGGCAGGCACCGCCGGGCGCCGATGCGGACGCCCTGGCGGCCTGCCTGATGTGGGGCTACGAGCGGGTGCTACACGTCGCGCTGGTCGGCGAGGCCCGGGGACTGCCGAGCCCGGCGCAGATCGTCGAGCCGCTCGCCCAGCTGATGGTCGGCAGCGTCTTCGGACGCCCGATCGCCGCTATTTGACGGTTTTACCGGAGCCGTTGACGGCCATCCACGTGCCGCCGAACTGGTTGGCGCCCACGTAGTCGGTCTCGGCGGCGCTCGAGTCGGCCACGTAGGTATAGAGGGGGTGACCGTTGTAGGTGACCTGGTGCGAGCCGCCCGGCAACTTGACCGTCGAGAGCATCGAGCCCTTCACTCCCGGGCCGGCGTGGGGCTTGCCCTGGCTGGTGAGCGCTAGCCATGTGCTGGTGCAGCCCGAGATGGTCACGCAGCGGTCCTTGTTACGGCCGTCCCTGGTGAACGCGTACAGGGTGCGGCCGCGCCCGTTGACGAGGATCATGCCGAGGCTGGACTTGTGCAGGGAGATACGGGCCCGCCCACGGCCGGCGGCGGCCGCGTGCGCGGGCCCCGCGGCTGCGGAGGCGAGCGGCACGGCCAGCGCGCCCAGGGCGGCCAGCGTGGCGGTGAGGCCGGCGAGGCGGCGAATCGGCGTGTGTGGCATGAGGTCTCCTTGGTGTCACTGAGGGTCGTCACGGCTCAAGACGCCCCGAGCGCTGTTTCCTTCCCGCTGCGCGCGTAGCATCTGTAACGGTGCGCCGCCTGGATCCGAAGTCGCTCGGTCAGCACCTGGACGTGCTGTATCGCGCTGCGTGGGCGCTTTGCGGCTCCCGCGAGGATGCCGAGGACCTCGTCCAGGAGACCTATGCGCGCGTGCTCGCGCGGCCCCGGGTGATCCGCGAGGACGAGCGCGCCTACCTGATGCGGACGATGCGCAACACGTTCTACTCGCGGCTGCGGACGGCCTCGCGCCGGCCCCAGGAGACGGCCACGCTGGAGGACGTGGTGCCGGTCGACCCGCGTGCGAGCCAGCGTCCTGACCGCGCGGCGGAGTTCGGCGAGATCATGGAGGCGATCGCCGCGCTGCCCGAGGACTTCCGGCTGGCGATCGTCGCGGTGGACGTGCTGGGGCTGTCCTATGGTGAGGCCGCGAAGGTGCTGGACACGCGCGAGGCGACGATCACCACGCGCCTCTACCGCGCACGCCAGCGGATCGCGAAGCAGTTCGACGACTCCAGGGAAGGATCTGACCCAAACCGGAGTCTGTCTGTGAAGGAGAACCTATGACAGACGAAACGCAGTTGCCCGAAGCCGAGCTGGCGGCGCTAGCCGACGGCTCGCTGCCTGCCGAGAGGCGGGCGCGGCTGCGTGCCTGGATCGACACCGCGCCGGAGCTGGCGGCGGCGCTCACCGAGCAGGAACGAGCCGTGACGATGCTGCGCGCGCTGGACGAGCCCGCCCCGGCCGCGCTGCACGCCCGCGTGCGCGAGATGACCGACGGGGCGGCGACTCCGCTCCGGGCACCGCGCTGGCGCCGCTCGCTGTTCGTGCCGGCGGCGACGGCGCTGGCCGTCGCCGTGGCCGCCCTCGTGGTGCTGCTCGGGGGCAGCGGCGGCGCGTCGGCCCCGACGGTCCCGCAGACCGCGCACCTGGCGCTGGCCGCCGCCACCTCGACGGCGCCGGCCGAGGACGCCGCGCACCGCGACCTGCTGCGTCTGCGCGTCGGCGGGATCGCCTTCCCGTACTACGGGCGCACCGCCGGCTGGGAGGCCACCGGAGCGCGAACCGACACGCTCGGCGGACGTCGCGTGGTCACCGTCTTCTACACCGCCCACGGCCACCGGGTCGGCTACGCGATCGTCGGCGGCGCGCCGCTGGCGGCGGGCGGGGGCAAGCTCGTGACCGAGGGCGGCGTGAGCTACTGGCTGCAGCGCACGCGCGGCGCGGAGCTGATCACCTGGCGCCAGGCGGGGCACACCTGCGTGATCGCCGGGCGCAAGGTCGGCACGGGCACGCTGCTGGAACTGGCCGCCGCGGAGGAGATCCAGGCGGCCCGGGCCGCCTAGCTCAGCGCCGAGCGCAGGTCCTGCACCAGATCCTGCGGGTCCTCGACGCCGCAGCTCAGGCGCACCAGGTCGGCGGGCACGGCCGCCGCCGAGCCCTCCACCGACTGGTGGGTCATGGCCTGCGGCACCTCGATCAGCGACTCCACCCCGCCCAGCGACTCGGCCAGCGTGAACAGCCGGGTGCGAGCGGCGACGCCCGTGGCGTCCGGATGGCGGAAGCTCACCATGCCGCTGAAGCCCGGCCAGCGCACGTCCTGCACGCCGGGCGCGGCCCGCAGCATCTCCACCACCGCCGCAGCGCTGCGGGCGTGGGCCTCCATCCGCAGGTGCAGGGTGCGCAGTCCGCGGTGCACGAGGAAGCAGTCCATCGGCCCGGGAACGGCGCCGACGGCGTTCTGCACGAACCGCAGCCGTGCGTACCACTCTGGGTCGCGGGTCACCACCACCCCGCCGACGATGTCGGAGTGCCCGCCCAGGTACTTGGTGGTGGAGTGCACGACGAAGTCGGCGCCCAGCTCCAGCGGGCGCTGGTTGGCGGGCGTGGCGAACGTGTTGTCGACGGCCACCAGCGCGTCGCCGCGCCGCGCCACGACGCCCTTGATGTCGATCACGTTGAGCAGCGGGTTGGTGGGCGTCTCCACCCAGATCAGCCGCGTGTCATCGCGCACCGCGCGGCTGACCGCATCGAGCTCGGTCTGCCCCACCAGGTCATAGGCCAGCCCCCAGCGGCTGAAGACCTTGTCGACCAGCCGGTAGGTGCCGCCATACAGGTCGTCGGGAAGCACGATGTGCGCTCCCGCCTCGCACACCACCGTG
Organism: Solirubrobacteraceae bacterium; assembly: GCA_017882405.1. Next base: position 53,396 of record JADGPO010000072.1, read on the forward strand.
ATCAGCGCGTGCTCGGCCGCCAGCCCGGAGGAGAAGGCGACCGCCTGCCCGCCCTCCAATTCCCCCAGCGCCTGCTCGAGCGCCGCGCGAGTGGGGTTGGCCGAGCGGGAGTAGTCGTAGTCCTCGACAAAGTCTCCGGGGGCGCGCTGGACATAGGTGGAGGTCTGGTGGATGGCGGGGATCACCGAGCCGAACGAAGGATCGGGGGTGAGGCCGGCGTGGACCGCCCGCGTGGCGAAGCGGTCGCTCATCCGGCCAGTGCCTCCAGCAGGTCGGTGCGCGTGACCAGCCCCTCGGCCCGGCCGTCGCGGGTGACCATCAGCGCCTGCTGATCGCCCGACAGCAGCTCGACCGCCTCGCGCACCGGGTCCTCGGTGGAGACGGCCGAGAACGGCGGCTCCATCACGTGCACGATCTCGGCGTCCAGCAGCGCTGGGTCTTCGGCGGCGCGCCGCAGCAGGCCCCGCTCCCCGATCGCCCCGACGATCGTGGCCGGGTCGTGGGCGGAGACCACGGGCAGCTGCGAGACGCGATGCTCGTGCAGCAGCGCCACCGCCTCGCGCACGCGGAAGTGGGGCTGCACGGTGACCAGCGACGGCAGCTCGCCGGCGGCGCGCTTGCGGCTCAGGACGTCGCCGACGGTCAGGTCGGGGTCGCGCGGCAAAAAGCCGTACTGGCGCATCCAGGCGTCGGAGTACACCTTCGACAGATAGGACCGCCCGCCGTCGGGGATCACCACGACGATCATCGCGTTCGGGTCGTCGACCTCGGCGGCGACCTGCAGCGCCGCGTGCAGCGCCAGCCCACCCGAGCCGCCGGCGAGGATGCCCTCGGCGTGCGCGAGCCGCCGCGTGGTCAGAAACGCATCGCGGTCTGAGACCATCACCCAGCGGTCGATCACCGCCGGGTCGAACGTCTCGGGCCAGAAGTCCTCGCCCACGCCCTCCACCAGGTATGGGCGCACGTTCTCGGCGCCGCCCGAGTAGATCGAGCCCTCGGGGTCCGCGCCCACCGAGACCAGATCGGGACGGCGCTCGCGCAGGTACCGGACCGTCCCGGTGACCGTGCCGCCGGTCCCCACGCCGGCCACCAGATGGGTGATCCGGCCATCCGTCTGCTCCCAGATCTCCGGGCCGGTCGAGTCGTAGTGGGCCTGCGGGTTGGCCTGGTTGCGGTATTGGTTGGGCTGAAAGGCGCCGGGGATCTCGGCGGTCAGCCGGTCGGCCACGCGGTAATAGGAGCGGGGGGACTCGGGCGGCACGTCGCTGGGCGCCAGCACCACCTCGGCTCCGTAGGCGCGCAGCAGGTCGATCTTCTCGCGGCTCATCTTGTCGGGCATCACCGCCACGACCCGGTAGCCCTTCAGCCGCGCCGCGATCGCCAGCCCGGTGCCCGTGTTGCCCGAGGTCGGCTCCACGATCGTGCCCCCGGGCCGCAGGTTCCCACTGCGCTCCGCGGCCTCGATCAGGGCGACGGCCACGCGGTCCTTGATCGACCCGCCGGGGTTGAACACCTCCAGCTTGGCGATCAGCTGGGGCTTCAGGCCGGCGCCGATGCGCGAAAGCCGGACCAGCGGGGTGTCGCCGATCGTGTCCAGGATCGAGTCTGCGATCTGCGCGGTCACGTCAGGGATTGTGATGCCTCCGCGGCGAAGTGGCGCATCACGTCCGCGCTCGCCGACGTCCTTCCCGCCCAGACGACGCTCGCGGTGGCGGTCCACGATGCCGGGACCGGCCAGGCCTGGCAGTCCCCCGAGCCGGCCGGCTCCTCCGCCGTCGCCACGGCGGCGCTCGCCCCGGCGGGCACCACACCGGCGGAGACGAACGGCATGAGCAGGTACGGGCTGCTGCACATCCGGTGACGAAGCGGGTGCTGATCGCAGTCCGTATGTTGTGGGTGATGAGAAGCTCACATTTCCGGCGCATGGCGGCGACGCTCGCCGGCTGCGTGGTTGCGCTGGCGCTGACTGCCTGCGGAGGCTCCAGCGCCACCGAGAAGGACGTGATCGCCCGCGGCAACGCGATCTGCTCCAACGCTGTGAGCTCGGTGCGCGCCGTCGTGCCCCCGCCGAAGGGCAACACCTCCGGCACCGCGCTGAGCGGGTACTTCGGGCGGCTGCTGCCGATCGTGAACAAGGAGGTCTCGGAGCTGCGCAAGCTGCCGCGACCCAGCACCGACAAGGCGCTGCTGAACAGCTATATCGACGCGGTCACCAAGGCCGGGGACACGTACAAGCAGTTGGTGGCGGCCGCTCACCGCAACGACATCCAATCCGTGGCCAAGTACCTCAGCGCCCTGCGCGCCAGTCCGGCGCAGTCCCTGGCTCAGCGCTATGGGATGAGCCAGTGCGCCGCGGCCGCCGGCACCGCCAGTCCCTGACCGGCCGGTTGTCAGCGTAGGCACCACCGGCGCCTTCCAAGTCCAACCTAGGCACTGCCTAGGCAGTGGGGGTTATATTGGCCCGATGAGCCAAACCTCCCCAATCCTTCGCCGGCGGCCGAGTTCCGCACGCCGGCGGCTGCCGGCGCCCGTCCTCGGGCTGCTGGCCGCAGCGGTGATGCTGCTGGCGCCCTCGCTGGCCAGCGCCGACAGCGCCTCGACGCTGAGCGTGGTCGGCACCAGCGATGTCGCCGATTCCGGCCTGATGCCGAACCTGATCCAGCCGGCGTTCTCCGCCGCCTTCCCGCAGTTCACGTTCAAATACACCGGATCGGCCACCGGCACGGCCATCAGTAACGCCGAGAACGGCTCCGGCGGACCGAGCGTGCTGATCGTGCACGCCGCCTCGCTGGAGAACCAGTTCGTCGGGGGCGGCTTCTCGTACAACAACCAGTACGGCAACGCGATCTTCCGCAACGACTTCGTGCTCGCCGGCCCGACCGCCGACGCCACCCACGCCAGCGTGGCCTCCAACGGCGCCAACAACATCGCCCAGGCGTTCGCCGACGTCGCGAAAGCCGGAGTGGCCGGCAACGCCACCTTCTTCACCCGGGGAGGCGCGACCACCGCCGCCGGCACCGTCGTCGCCGAGCATGGGTACTGGCAGCTGGTCAACAACGCCGGCCTCACGCCCGCGGGCGTTTCGCTGTGCACCGTGTCCGCAGCCGACGGCGGCGGCATGTCGCCGATCAACACAGCCGTGCAGGCCACGTCCGGCCAGCCCTGTCCCGACAGCGGAACGGTCAGCCTCCCCGCCAATCTGCCGTCGTGGTACAAGATCAACGCCGGTAACCAGGCCGCCAACGTCATCGCCACCAATGCCTGCACCGGCGCCGGCGTCGTGGCCAACGGCTGCTATTCGCTGACTGACCGCAGCACCTATGACTTCCTGGCGTCGGGGACCGACCCCGCGGGCACGATCCCAGGCCTGAAGATCGTCACGCGTGACAACAGCGCCTCGGCTCCGGGGGGCGCCAACGCGCTGATCAACTACTTCCACGCCTACATCATCAACCCGTCCAAGCCGGGACAGTCGGTCAACCTGACCGCCGCTCAGGACTTCGTCAACTTCCTGACGTCACCGACGCTCCAGGCCCGGATCAAGAACTACCTGCCGGGCGTCGACCCGGGCGGTCCTCCGTTCGTCGCCGACGCGTCGCCGACGATCACCGCAACCGGCTTCCCGAGCACCGTGACCACCGGCGCGCCGGTGACCGTGACCGGGCAGGTGATCAACAATGAGATCGGCTACCCGGCGATCGACCACAAGACCGTGTCGATCGATCAGCTGGGAGGACTCACGCCGCTTGCCGTCGCCTCCGGCCCGACCGATGCCAACGGTCACTACAGCATCACGTTCACACCGCGCTCCAGCGGCTCCTTCCAGGTCTCCACGGGCTTGATCTCGCAGATCGAGGACGCGACCCTGAACCCGCCGTACGGAGACATCCTGTCGCCGGCCGCCTCGGGCTCGTCAGCGGTGGCGGTCAACGCAACGGCCGCGATCACCAAAGCGACGACCTCCCCTGGCTCCGTGAAGGTGTCGGGCACAATCGGACCGGCAGCTGTCGACACGAAGGCCACGGTGACGCTGCTGGCTCGCAAGAAGAGCTCGAAGGGCGCCTTCAAGACGGTCGCCACACAGTCCCTGAAGCCCGGCGACTCGGCGTTCTCCGTCACCGGCGCGCTGGCCAACGGCTCGTGGACCATCGAGGTGCAGTACTCCGATCCCGGAGCCTTCAACACGGCTACGAGTGCGACGCGCAACGTGACCGTGCCGGTGGCGAAGGGACCGAAGCTCGGCTACAAGAAGCTGACGATCAAGAAGGGCGTGGTCACCCTGACCGGGACGCTGAGCGTGGCGCCGAAGGGCTCCCGCGCCACGGTCCGGTTGTATGCGCTCACCCTGAACAAGCTCGGGAAGAAGGCCTCGGGCAAGAAGTCCAAGTTCCGCCAGGTCGCCAAGGCGACCGTCAAGGCGGGCAAGAAGACGTTCGCGCTCAAGCACAGGTTCAAGCGGGGATACCGCTACGTGCTGAAGATCCAATACACCCACACGGGCCAGAAGACGACCAACTCGAAGTTACGAAACGTGTCCATACATTGAGGCACGTGGCGCTTGCGCGTAGACGGATCAGGCAGGATCTGCCGGCCAACCGCCGTCCCGGGATCTCCCCGGGGCGGCGGTTCGCGTTGGCGCTCGGGCTGGCGCTCGCGCAGCTCGGATCGGCGGGCGCCGCCTCGGCCGACAGCGGCTCGGCGCCGATGGTCACGGCGACGATCTATGCCTCCGGCGGCGGCACCAGCAGCGAGTCCGTCTCCTCGTCACAGCTGCTGGCCGACCCGCAGCACTGCCCCGCGTACTCGCAGACGCAGATGGATCAGCACAGCGCGTCGGGCACGACCTCGACGGGGCTCCCCCAGGAGCATGGCTCGGGAACCGGCACCTGGTCGGTGGCGACGATCCTGGGCTGCCTACAGCCGCAGGTCTCACCGAGCGACGTCACCGGGATCACGATCCTCAACAGCGACGGCTCCCCCCAGGCATCCCAGGGCTCGCAGCTGACGCCCCCCGACCTCGCCACCCCGAGCGACTTCCAGCCCAACACGGACTCTCCCGTCGTCTCCAATCTCGGATCCTCGTTTCAGTACAACCGCCCGTGGCGCGGCCAGAGCGACGATTTCAATGCCAACGATCAGGTGACGAGCACCGATCCGATCTCGATCGAGGTCTTCGAGGGGCCGCCGCTGGCCGTCAGCGCCACGGCCTCGCCATCGACCGTGGCCGCGGGCAGCAGCCTGAGCTTCAGCGCGCAGGTGTCCGGCAACCAGGGGTCCGCGCTCACCTACGACTGGAGCTTCGGCGACAACCTGCCGGATTCATCGCAGGCGAGTTCAGCGGTCACCTACACCGATGCCGGCAGCTATACGGTCAGGCTCGAGGTGACCGATACCAACGGCGGGGGCGGCGGGACCACCGTGCCGATCACCGTCACCGGCTCGTCCGGCGCGACGCCGCCGCCGGCCACCGCGTCCACCCCGAAGACGAGCACGGGGCCGGCCGGAACGGGCGCGAATCCCAACGGCGACGCGCACGGAACCACGGGCGGCAACGGCAAGGGGAACGGCAAGCAGCCCAGCAACGGCAACGGGAACCACAACGGCAAGCCATCGCAGGATCAGACCGGGGCACCGTCGCCCAGCTCGTCGCATCATCAGAAGCCGTCGGGCTCGGGCACCGGCCCCACCGGCGGATCGGGCGGCTCCAGCGGTGGCAGTGGTGCAGGCGGATCCGGCTCCCCGTCGGCAACGACCCCATCGTCCTCGACCCCTCAGCCCCATCCCGCCAGCGGCGGCCACCCCGCCGGCCACGGCGCTCCGACCCACACCCGGCCGTCGTCGACCACCGCCAAGTCTGGTCAACTGGTCACCGGGCGCCTGGTCGCCGACGTCACTCCGCTGTCGGCCGGCGCCAGCCCGCTCGTGCAACGATCTCCCGGCAGCGCCGCAGCGGCTCCGCAGCGACCCAGGCCGAGCACGAGTTCGCCGCTGGCGGTGATCGGCGGCGGCCTGGCGATCGTCCTCCTGCTGGGCCTCGGCGCGGGGCGCGAGCTGCTCGGTCCGGGCTGGTGGCGGACGCTGCGATTCAGCAGCTGATCCGCCCGTCCGTCACCATCCGGACCGATGGATCTTGCCTACGCATTGAGTAGCCACGCCGTCGACGAGGCGATCTTCCACGTCTCGAGCGTCCTGCAGGTTCCCGTGCTCATCCTGGCCCTGCTGGCGCTTGCGCTGGTGATCTTCGAGCTGGGCAGCTTCGCGATCGAAGTGCGCGGCCGGCGGCGACGGCGCTTCGACGCGCTCACCGAGGGCGCCGAGCAGGCCCGCTCAAAGCTGGTCGCCGACGACCGCGAGGGCGCCGCCGCGGTCGTCGGCGGCGTGGCCACCAGCTCGGCGATGGCCGGCACGTTGGCCTTCATCGTCCAGCACGCCCGCCGGGCCGGCGCCGAGCACCAGATAAACAAGGCGCTGGCGGATTTCGACTTCGACGCTCAGCGGCGGCTGGCACGCACCCGGCTGCTGGTCCGCGCCGGCCCGGCGCTTGGGCTGATGGGCACGCTGATCCCCCTGTCGCCCGCGCTCACCGGCCTGGCCAACGGCAACACCACCGCGCTGACCCAGAACCTGCGCATCGCCTTCAGCGTGACCGTCGTCGGCCTGCTGATCGGCGCCGTGGCCTTCGGGCTGTCGCTCACCCGCGATCGCATGTACGGCCAGGACCTGTCAGACCTGGAGTACCTCGCCGCCGTGATCTCCGATCCGACCCCCACCGAGGCGCCGGCATGATCTCCGTCACTCCCCGCGCGCGCAACCGCGAGGACCGCGCCGGCGACCCGCTCGACGGTCTGGTCAACCTGTTCGACCTGGGAATCGTGCTGTCGGTCGCCTTCCTGTTGGCGGCGCTGTCGTCGCTGCACCTCGGAGGGACCATCACCAAGCACGGCCTGCGGGCCAACACCGCCAAGCAGATCTACATCAAGAAGGGTCAGACGGTGGCGCCGCTGCCCAAGCCGGGGGCGCGCACGATCGGCCGCGGCACCCAGGCGGGCGTCGTCTACCGGCTGGCCAACGGCCAGCTCGTCTACGTGCAACAGCCCCCCGAGCAGCCTCAAAAATGACATGGCCTACCTCTGGGGTCTGATCAAGGGCGCGATCCCGATGATCGTGCACGGCGACTCCTACCTGTTCGGCCTGGTCTGGGTCACGATCAAGGTGGCGATCGTCTCCACCGCCGCGGCGCTGGTGATCGGGCTGCCCATCGGTCTGACGCTCGGCCTGGGCCGCTTCCGCGGGCGGCGCGCGCTGCAGATCCTCGCCAACGCGAGCCTCGCCCTGCCGCCGGTCGTCGTCGGCATTGCGGTCCTGCTCTTCATCCTTCCGCAGGCCGCGTTCGGCTCGCTGCGCATCGAGTTCACGCTGCAGGCCGTGTACGTGGCCCAGACGTTCCTGGCGCTGCCCTACATCGTCGCGCTCACGCCGGCGGCGATCCAGGGGCTGGCCCCCGGTCTGCTGGACCAGGCGCGCGCGCTCGGGGCCGGCCGGCGACAGCTCGCGGCGCTCGCCCTGCGTGAGGCCAAGATCGGCGTGATCGCCGCCGTGATCGGGGCGCTGGGAGCCGCCATCTCGGAGGTCGGCGCGGTGGTGATCGTCGGCGGCAACCGCGTGGACGAGTCGCAGACCCTGGCCAGCGCGCTGCTGGCGAACTTCACCTACCAACCCAATGATCCGCAGGAGACCGCGATCGCGCTCCTGCTGCTGGCGATGATCCTGGTGCTGATGGGCGCGCTCACCGTGCTTCAGCAGCGCACCCGCGGAGTCCAGCTGCGCTTCCGGACGGGCTGAGTGACCCTCATCTGGAATGAGCTCAAGGACGCCGTGCCGATGATCCTGCACGGCAACCCGACTCTGCTCAACGTGATCTGGTTCACGCTGCAGGTGGCGGCGGTGGCGACCGCGATCGCAACCGTGATCGGGCTGCCGATCGGGCTGGCGATCGGGCTCGGGCGGTTCCGAGGCCGGCGGATGGCCCAGGCGATCGCCAACGCCAGCCTCGCACTGCCGCCGGCGCTGGTGGGCGCGGTGCTGTTCCTCGCCTGCGCCGGGGGCGCCCCGCTCAGCTCGCTGCAGCTGATCGGGACCCGGCGCGTAGTCTTCGTCGCCCAGACGATCCTGGCGCTGCCCTACACCGTCGCGCTGACCGCCGCCGCCGTCCAGGGACTGCCGCCCGGGCTGCTAGCTCAGGCGCGGCTGCTCGGCGCGCGGCGCCCGCAGCTGTTCCTGCTGGCACTGCGCGAGGCGCGGATCGGGGTGATGGCAGCGATCATCGCCGCGCTTGGCACGGCGCTCTCCGAGGTCGCGGCGATCGCGATCGTCGGCGGCAACATCTACGGCTATAACCAGACGCTGGCCAGCGCCACCCTGTACGAGGTCAATGGCGGGCGCTATGCGGACGCGGTGGCGATCGCGATCGTCCTGGCGGGGATGATCCTGATCCTGATGTGCGGCCTGGGCGTGCTGCAGCAGCGCGTCGGCATCCGCCTGCGCTTTCGCCCGGCGACGTGACGGCCACCCGCCCCGAGGCCGACGTGCTGCTGAGCGCCGAGCAGGTCAGCGTGCGCCGCGACAAGCGCGAGGTCGTGCACGAGGTCAGCCTGGAGCTTCGCCGGGGCGAGCTGGTCGCGCTGCTGGGTCCCAACGGGGCCGGCAAGAGCACACTGCTGGACGCGCTGGCCGGGGCGCTGGAGCCGGCGGCGGGTTCGATCGAGCGCCACGGACGGGTGGCGATCGCGCTGCAGGCGCCCGACCTGGCGCGTCGCAGCGTGCTGGCCAACGTCACGCTGGCGCTCACCTGGTGGGGGGTCCCGAAGGCCGAGCACGCAGCCCGCGCACGCGCGGCTCTGCGCGCCCTGAGCGCCGAGGAGCTCTCGTCGCGCGCGGCGGCGACGCTGTCGGGCGGCGAGCGCCGGCGGGTGCACCTGGCCCGGGTGCTGGCCGTCGCACCCGACGTCCTGCTGCTCGACGAGCCGTTCGCCGGCCTGGACGCCGAGACGCGCGGCAACCTGCTGGCCGACGCCGTCTCGGCGCTGCGCTCGGACTCGCGCACGACGCTGGTGGTCGTGCACGACCGTGCCGAGGCGTGGGCGCTGGCCGACCGCCTGCTGGTGATGATCGACGGCCGCCTGGTCGCCGCGGGGCCGCCCCGCGAGCTGCTGGAGCATCCTCCGACCGCGGAGGTCGCCCGCTTCCTCGGGTACGACGGAACGCTGCGCGAGGACGGGGCCGAGCTGCTGACCCGTCCACCACACGTGCGACTTGACCCCGACGGGCCGCTGCAGGCGAAGGTGACGAGCGCGGTGGCCCTCGAGGACGGCTTCCGGCTGGAACTCAAGCTCGAGGCCGGGCGGCTGTTCTGCGTCTCGCCGTTACCCGCCCCGCGCGTTGGCGACGACGTGCGGGTGCACGTCGACGGCGGCGCACGCTTTCCCGCGGAGCCCGCTTGACGGCTTTGCGATGCTGAAGTCATGAGCGACCGGCAGCCTGAATGCACCCACCTGAGCAGCATCGAGGTCACCGAGCTGCCCGCGGCCGTCGCCGGCTGCGAGGACTGCCTGCGTGAGGGCGGCGTGTGGATGCACCTGCGCATCTGCCTCCAGTGCGGGCACGTCGGCTGCTGCGACGATTCGCCCGCACGGCACGCCACCGCCCACGCCGGGGCCACCAGCCATCCGATCATCCGCTCGCTGGAGCCCGGCGAGGAGTGGAGCTGGTGCTTCGTCGACCAGCTGGCGATGCTGATCCCCCAGGTCACCGGCCAGACGCGCATCCCGCCGTCACCGATGCTGTCCCGGTGAGCGCGACCGGCAACGGCGACCACGCGCGGCGGCCGGCGATCCTCGCCGTCGACGACGAGCCGACCGTCCTGGCGGCGGTGTCACGCGATCTGAGACGCGGCTTCGGCGACCGCTACCGGATCGTGCGCGCCGGCTCCGGTCCCGAGGCGCTGGAGCTGCTGGGCGAGCTGCGCCGCCGCGGCGACGCCGTCGCGCTGATGGTCGCCGATCAGCGGATGCCGGGCATGGAGGGGACCGATTTCCTGACCAAGGCGCGGCAGGTGTTCCCCGATGCCAAGCGGGCGCTGCTGACCGCCTATGCCGACACGCAGGCCGCGATCGCCGCCATCAACGAGGTCTCGCTGGACTACTACCTGCTCAAGCCCTGGGACCCGCCCGAGGAGGCCCTGTTCCCGGTGGTGGAGGACCTGCTGCAGACCTGGGAGGCCGGCGCCGCGTTGTCGGCCGGCGGCGTGCGGGTTATCGGACACCGCTTCTCCAAGGACACGCACGACCTGCGCGACTTCCTGGCACGCAACCGCATCCCGGGCCGGTGGCTTGACGTGGAGCGCGACGCCGAGGCCCGGGAGCTGCTCACGGTGGCCGACGTGCCCGACGAGCGGCTGCCGGTGGTGGTGCTGGAGGACGGCTCGGTGGTGGAGCGCCCCACCGTGCTCGAGCTGGCCGAGCGCCTCGGCGTGGCCGGCCGTCCGGCGTCCGACCACTATGACCTCGTGATCGTCGGCGGCGGCCCGGCGGGCCTGGCGGCGGCCGTCTACGGAGCATCCGAGGGCCTGCGCACGGTGATGGTGGAGTCCGAGGCCCCGGGTGGCCAGGCCGGGCAGTCCAGCCGGATCGAGAACTACCTCGGCTTTCCCAGCGGCCTCTCGGGCTCTGACCTGGCGCGCCGCGCCACCACCCAGGCGCGACGGCTCGGCGCCGAGCTGTTGACGGTGTCCGACGCTGTCAAACTGCGGGTGGAGGGCGCGGGTCGGATCATCGAGCTGACCGACGGGACCGAGCTGAGCGCCAACAGCGTGCTCGTGTCCTCGGGCGTGTCATACAACCGCATGCGGGCCCCCGGCTTCGAGGACTACACGGGTGCCGGGGTCTACTACGGCGCCGCCCTGACCGAGGCGCGCTCGTGCGCCGATCAGCACGTGGTGGTGATCGGCGGCGCCAATTCCGCGGGCCAGGCGGCGGTCTATTTCTCGGGCTACGCCAGCCGCGTGTCGATGCTCGTGCGGGGAGACTCGTTGACCAAGTCGATGTCGCACTACCTGATCGAGCAGATCGCCGCCCTGGACAACGTGCAGGTGCTCACCGGAACCGAGGCGATCGCCGCCGAGGGCGAGGACGGCCGCCTCAAGCGGCTGGTGCTGCGCGGGCCGGAGGGCGAGCGCGCCGAGGACGTCGATGCCTGCTTCGTGTTCATCGGCGCGCTGCCGCGAACCGACTGGCTGGACGGCGTGGTCGCCCGGGACGGGCGCGGCTTCATCCTCGCCGGGCCCGAGGTGCGCGACCACGGCTGGCCGCTGAACCGGGAGCCGCACGCGCTGGAGACCAGCGTGCCCGGCGTGTTCGTGGCCGGTGACGTGCGCGCGCGCTCGATCAAGCGCGTGGCGTCAGCCGTCGGCGAGGGCTCGATGGCGGTGTCGTTGATCCACCAGTACCTGGCCGAGGGATGAGCTCGGCGGTCACTCAGCCCGACGTGGCGGAGCTGCGCGAGGTCGACCTGTTCGCCGAACTGTCTCATGACGAGCTGCGTGCCTGGGCCGACGCCGCCAGTGTGCACGAGGCCTCGCCCGGAGAGCGGATCTCAGAGTGCGGCGAGCCGTCGAACGGGCTCACGCTGCTGCTGCAGGGACGGCTCGAGATGCTGGTCCGCGACGGCGAGGTGGAGGACAGGACCGGGTTTCAGGACGCCCCCACGTGGATCGGGGCGATCCCGACCCTGCTGGAGACGCCGGCCCCGATCACGATGCGGGCGCAGACGCACATCCGCTATGCGATCGTGCCCCCTGAGTCGTTCGTCGATCTGACCCTCGCCCACCGCTCCGTGTTCCGCCGGGTCATGTCCCAGGTCAAGCCCGTTATCGGCCGCATCGCCCAGCGCGAGCAGCAGCGCGAGCGACTCGAGTCGCTGGGCACGATGGCCGCCGGGCTGGCCCACGAGCTCAACAACCCGGCCTCCGCGGCCAAGCGCACCGCGTCAGACCTCGCCGATGCGCTCAGCGTGCTCAGCGAGGCGATCGGGGTGTTCGTGGAGGCGGGCATCGACCGCGAGGACGCCCAGAAGCTGGCTGCGCTGCAGACCTCGGCGCTGGAGCGCTGCGCCACGCGCACCGTGATCTCGGCGCTCGACGCGGCCGACCTGGAGGACGAGCTGACCGACCAGCTCACCGACCTCGGTGTCTCCGAGGCATGGACGCTGAGCGCCCCGCTGGCCGCCGCCGGGATCGACCGCGCGTTCGTGGAGGAGGTGGCCGACACGGCCGGGCACGTCACCGCCCCCGCGCTGCGCTGGATCGCGGCCTCCCTGTCGGCGCGCCAGCTGGCGGGAGAGCTGGCCGAGTCGACCGACCAGATGAGCCACCTGGTCAAGGCGATCAAGGCCTATGCCTACATGGACCGGGCAGAAGTGGTGCAGGTCGATGTCCGAGAGGGGCTGGAGACGACGCTCACCATTCTGGGCCACAAGCTCAAGCACACCACGATCAAGGTGGAGCGCGACTACGACTCGTCGCTGCCCAAGCTGACCGTGCACGGCGCCGAGCTCAACCAGGTCTGGACCAACCTGCTCGACAACGCGATCGACGCACTCGGCGAGACCGGTAACGTCAAGATCGTCACCCGCGCCGACGGCGACTGCGCGGAGATCGAGATCGCCGACGACGGGCCGGGGATCCCCGACGAGATCCGTAACCGGGTGTTCGATCCGTTCTTCACCACCAAGGACGTCGGCCGAGGCACCGGCCTCGGGCTGGACACTGCTCGCCGGATCATCGTCGACCGCCATCGGGGAAGCCTCACGCTTTACTCCAAGCCCGGACGCACCATCTTCAGCGTGCGGATGCCGATCAACGCCGCCGGACCCTGAGGTGTCGGCCTCGACGGCCGGCAGTCAGTCCCCACCGACCCGAGGCAGCGTCCCGGTCTCGGATCAGACCAAGCGCCTGGCCCTGATCTCGGCGATCCTCGCCTCCACGATCGCCGCCGTGGACTCCTCGGCGGTCAACGTCGCGCTGCCCGCCATCAGCCGTGACCTCGGCGGCGGCTTCGCCGCCCAGCAGTGGGTCTCCAACTCCTATCTGCTGACGCTGAGCGCGCTCATCCTGCTGGCCGGATCGCTCACCGACCGGCTCGGCGAGCGGCCGGTGTTCACCGCCGGCGTGCTCGGCTTCGGGATCGGCTCGGCGCTGTGCGCGCTGGCTCCCTCGGTCGGCGTGCTGATCGTGGCGCGCGCCCTGCAGGGCGTGTCAGGAGCGCTGCTCACCCCGGCGGCGCTGGCGATCATCGTCGCCGTGTTCCCCAGGGAGGAGCGCGGCGCGGCGATCGGCCGCTGGACGGCGTGGGGCGGGATCGGGATCCTCGCCGGACCGCTGCTGGGTGGCCAGATCGTCGACTCGGCCTCGTGGCGCTGGATCTTCCTCGTCAACGTGCCGCTGGTGCTGATCGCGCTCGGTCTTGCGCGAGTGGCCGTGCCCGAGCACATGGAGGGCGCCGGCGACGCTCGCATCGACTGGACCGGGGCCGCGCTGGCCGCCGCCGGACTGGCCGGGGTCTCGTTCGGACTGATCGAACAGCCGGTGCTCGGCTGGTCTGACCCAGCCGTATGGGGAGCGCTGGCCGGCGGGCTGGTGCTCCTGGCGACATTCGTGCGCTTCGAAGCCCATACGCGCGCGCCGATGCTGCCGCTGGGGCTGTTCGCGCGCCGCAACTTCGCGGTCGCCAACGCGCAGACGTTCGCCATATACGGCGGGATCGGACTGCTGGGGTTCTTCGTCACCATCTACCTGCAGCAGGTCGCCGGCTACAGCGCGCTGAAGTCGGGCGTGACCGGTCTGGTGCCGACGGGCGTGATGTTCCTGTTGTCGGCGCGGATGGGCCGGCTCGCCGACCGCTACGGGGCCCGTTGGTTCCTGGTCGCCGGACCGTTCCTGGTGGCCGCCGGCTTCGGTCTGATGCAGCGCTATGGAACCTCGGTGTCGCTGGTCGCAGACGTCCTGCCGGCGCTGCTGGTGTTCTCGCTCGGTCTCTCGCTGACCGTCGCGCCGCTGACCGCCACCGTCCTCGCCGACGCCTCCGAGACCGACGCCGGCATCGCCTCCGCGGTCAACAACGCGATCGCGCGCACCGCGGGGCTGGTGTCGGTGGCCGCCGTCGGCGCGGTCGTCTCCGCCCACTATGGCTCGCTGCTCGACGCGCGGTTGGCGCACCGTCTCCCCGCCTCGTCGCGCCCCGCGGTGGTGGCGGCCAAGCGGCGGACGTTCGGGACGATCGACGCGCGTGCCGTTCCCCCAGCCGACCGCGCTTTCGCCCGCCGGGCCGCGGCCGCCGCGTCGGAGGACGCCTTCCACCTGGCGATGGGGATCGGGTCCGGGCTGCTGGTGGTGGCGGGGCTGGGCGGACTGGCGCTGCGCACCCAGCGGCGTAGCGTGGTGGAGGCCGGCGAGTGCGCCGGCGGAACCCTGGCGGGCGCGCCCCAGGTGCTGGCCGCAGAACCGCGTATGCCCCGTGAACCCGTCGGAATACAGGAGGAATGAGATGCGAATCGGAATCATCGGCGCCGGCAAGATCGGCCAGGCGGTGGCCACCCGCCTGGTGGACGCCGGACACGAGGTGATGCTGGCCAACTCGCGCGGGCCCGAGACGCTCGCCGAGCTGGAGCAGTCGCTCGGGCAGAGCGCCCACGCGGGCACGGTCGAGCAGGCGGCCGGCTACGGAGACGTGGCCGTGGTGGCGATCCCGCTGGTCGCCATCGACACCCTGCCGGCGGACGCGTTCGACGGACGCATCGTCGTCGACGCCAACAACTACTACCCGGGCCGCGACGGCCAGATCGCCGAGCTCGACGACGGCTCGATCGGCTCCAGCGAGCTGCTGGCCCGCCGGCTGCCGGGGCCGCGAGTGGTCAAGGCGTTCAACCCGATCTTCTGGGAACGGCTGATGCACGAGGGACGCCCGCCGGGGACTGCCGAGCGGCTGGCGATCCCGCTGGCGGGCGACGACGAGGCCGCCAAGCAGGTGGTCGCCTCCATCATCGACGACATGGGCTTTGAGCCGGTGAATGCCGGCTCGCTGGCAGACGGGCGCCGCCAGGAGCCCGGCACGCCCGCCTACAACCTGCCGCCGGCGCCGACGAGGTGCGCGCCGCGCTCGGACGCTGAGCGTTAGGGTCCGCGCCTGACGTGGGCCCTTACTCGAGCAGCTCCCGGTAGTCGGGGTGGCGCTCGATGTAGGCGGCGACGAACGGGCACAACGGGCGCACCTTCAACCCCCGCGCGCGAGCGTCGTCCAGCGCTCCGGCGACCAGCCGCGAACCCCACCCCTCGCGCTCGTGCGCCGGGTTGACCTCGGCGTGCAGGAAAGTGATCACCTCGGGGTCCAGGCGATAGGTGACAAAGCCGACCCGCTCACCCTCGATGGCGAGCTCGTAGCGCTTGGCCTCGGGGTGGTCTGCCACTGACACGCTCATGTGGCTAAGCCTAGGCCGCGGTCGAGGATGTGGACCAGCCGCCGGTAGCTCTCGTCGACGTCGATCGGGATCACGAAACCGCCCTCGCGCTCCAGCGAGACGAACCCGTGCAGCGCCGCGCGCAGCATCCGTACCGCGTGGATGGCGTCGTCGTCGCTTAGCCCGTAGCCGCGCAATACCGCCACCAACACGCCGACCAGCTCCGCAGCGGCGGCGGCGTGCTCGGAGTCGGGCTCGGACCCGGCGGCGGGAGCGCGCTGGATCGCCGCATAGGCCCCGGGGTGCGCGTGGGCGTAGGCGCGGTAGGCGTCGGCGACCGCCTCCAACGCGTCGGTGCGCGCCCGCCCGGCCGCAGCCGCCTGCAGAGCGGCGGTCAACTCGCGGGCGCCCCGGGTGGCCAGGCGCGTGCGCAGGTCGTCCAGCCCGCCGACGTGTGCGTACAGCGACGGCGAGCGCACACCGAGGCGCTCGGCCAGCCGGGCCAGCGTCAGCGCCTGCAGGCCCTCGGCGTCGGCCAGCGAGGACGCGGCGGCCACCACGGCCTCCGCGTCCAGGCCAGCGCGCGGCATCAGCCGCCCGCCAGCGCGATCGCTCGGTCCATCTGCGCGCCGGGCGAGCGCACGGCGGACCCGTGCCCGACGACCAGCAGCGCGGGTTCCAGCGCCCGCAGCGAGCGGGCGGAGGCCAGGTCCTGGGCCTTGTCGTTGGTGGCCATCGCCGCCAGCGGGAAGCGCCAGTAGAAGTGGTTTGAGACCCGCACGGAGCCGAACGTGGTGAACACGTCGCCGGCGATCAGCGTCCGGTCCCGGGTGTCCAGGAAGGCGACGTGGCCGGGGGTGTGACCCGGGCTGGGGACGACCTCCAGGCTGCCGACGCGCTCGCCGGCCTGCAGGCGGACGTCGGGCACCGTCGAGAGCTTCGGCCAGCTGCCCTTGGGCTTGCCCTCCACCACCTTCTCCCCCGCGTGGATCCGAGCGTCGAGCTCGGGCATCAGCACCGGAACCTCGGCACCGAGCTTTGACTTGAGCTCGTCCAGAGAGCCGACATGGTCGCCGTGGCCGTGGGTGAGCGCGATCCGCCGGATCGGCGCACCGGCATCGGTGGCGGCGGCGATCAGCGCGTCCCCGGTCTTGGGCATCGTGGTGTCCACCAGCGTGAAGCCGTCGTCCTCGCGGACCAGATAGGCGTTGACGAAGCCCCGCCGGGTGAGCTGGATCAGGTTGTCGTTGACGGGGGTGATTCGCATCGGCATCTCCTGAGGTATCTAGTGTGAGTAGGACTCTACCTAATACTATTAGGAACGGCAAGCGATCTATGCCCTCGCCCTCGTGCTGACGACAGCGCCCTGCGCTCCGGCTGACGCCCCTGGGTGAGAAACCGGACAGCGACTCACCAGCCGCCTGGAGGACGACGCGGGGGAGCGCATCCGCCGCCGCTCGTTGGACACCACCTCCGCGGGCAACGTCCGCCAGACCGAGCTGCGTGACCTCGCCGACGACGACGGCTACGTCGAGGACAACCTGTGGACCGGGATCGGCCGCGAGTCCTTCATCCTGTCGGGCTATCCGCACCTGGCCGAGGCCGATCTGTTCGCGCGTCACGTGCTGGCGCGGTTGGAGCACGGCCCCCTGCCGCGCGCCGCCCCCTAAGCGACCCCGGCGGGCTCGGGCAGCGGCGAGTAGAACGACGCGTCGCCCTTGCGCACCACGCTCGTCTGACCGTCCACGCCGACCGGGATGTCGCCGGCGAGCGTGATCCGGTGCAGCAGCCGCGGCTGGCCGTCATAGTCGTCGATGGCGTAGTGCTGCGTCGAGCGGTTGTCCCAGATGGCGAGGTCGCCCGGCGCCCAGTTCCAGCGCACGGTGTTCTCCAGCCGGGTGACGTGGCGCTGCAGGAGCTCGAACAGGTCGTTGGAGTCGCTGGTCGACAGTCCGACGAAGCGCTTGATGAAGTGCCCGAGGACCAGCGCACGCTCCCCGGTCTCCGGGTGGATACGCACCACCGGGTGCTCGGTCTCGAACTCCATCTGCGAGAACTCCTCGCGGTAGGCCTCCTCCTTGACGTCGACGCCGCCGATCCGGCGCTCGTCGGGCTCGCGGATGTAGTCGTACAGGTTGGAGTGCACGCCCGACAGCCGGTCGGCCAGGCCCTGCAGCGCCGGCGGCAGCTTCTCGTAGGCGCGCACGGTATTGGCCCACACCGTGTTGCCGCCGTAGGGCGGCAGCGTGATCGCGCGCAGGATGCTGATCGCCGGCACGCGATCGACGAACGTGACGTCCGTGTGCCAGCTGTTGGCGCGGCTGCGGTCCGAGTCGATCGGCAGGACGCCCACCCCCGCGCCGGCCACCGTGGGGTGCGGCTTGGTGAGCGTGCCCAGCAGCTCGGCGAACGCCCGCTGGTCGTCGTCGTCGGCATGCTCCTGCCCGCGCAGGAACACGACGCGATTGGCCAGCAGCGCCGAACGCAGCTCGGCCACCCGCTCGGGGGCGAGGTCGCCGCCGATGTGGACGCCGTCGACCACGGCCCCCAGGTTGGCGCTGACCTTGTGGACGTTGATGTGCTCGTAGGTACTCATGGAACGGTTCTCCCTTCCTAACCGACGGTTTGGTTGAACGCCCCCGACGTGAACGCCTGGAACGAGTAGTTCTTGGGAATCAGCCCGGCCTTGGAGAAGGCGTCGACCAGCGACTGCTCGGGGGTGAACGTGGTCTTGGCGTTGACCGGCACCGGCGTCTGGATGTTGTCCTTGGCCGCGGTGAGCGCCAGCCCGTCAGGCGCCACCACCGGCCCGCGACGCCGTCGGCCGCGGCTCGCTCGCGCGCTCGGGACGCGCCGGCGGGCACAGCGCCGAGCGCCGGGGAGCCCGGATTGGTTGTGCTCATCGAAGGTCCTCCAGGATGGATTGGGCCGTTGACGTGAGCGGACGCGGCGCCTGCGAGCCTCAGCTCCCTGCCGGGACCGCACCGCTCCCAGTCATACTGCACTAACTCGATCGAGATTAGCAAGTATGTGCGGCGGGGCGCTTCTCGACATCCCCTGCTGGTTCGCCCGAAGCTAGAGGTTGCGCTCGTAGTAGTAGTTGACCGGCCCGCCCGGCTTGCCCTCGTGGTTGTCGAAGCCGAGGCTCTCGTACAGGCGGCGGGCGACCACGTCGGTCTCGGCGGTGCCGAGGTCCATGTAGTCGGCGCCGCGCGCCCGGGCGAAGTCGATCGCGACCTCCATCAGAGCGCGGCCGATCCCCTGGCCCCGCAGCGCCGGAACGACGTACAGCTCGGCCAGGTAGCACTCCAGCGCTCGCGACCAGATCGCCTTGCGCAGGCGCAGAACAGCCACCCCGGCCGGCTCGACCCCCGCCACCAGCACGACCGTGTCCCCGTCGGCGACCAGCTCCCGGATGCGTCGTGCCAGCTGGGCGGGCTTGGGCGCCGGGTCGTCGAACTCCCGGTTGAAGTCGTACAGGAGGCGGCCGACCGCGTCGGCGTCGGCGTCGGCGGCCTCGCGAACCGGGACCGTGGTGGAAGTCACAGCGCGGCCTGGATCCACTGCGTGAACCGGTCGACCGGGGCCGAGCGCTGCATCGCGCTCAGCCTATCTGCCTCATTACTAAGGTGAGGGCATGGCGAGTCTCGACGCAACCCGGGTGTTGGTGACCGGCGGCACGAGCGGTCTAGGCAGGGCAATGGCCGAGGCCCTCGTATCGGCGGGTGCTCGAGTGGCGCTGACGAGCCGCGAGCTGGAGCGGGCCGAGGCCGTCGCCGCGGAGCTGGGCGCCGGCGCGGTGGGGGTCGAGCTCGACGTACGCGACGCCACCTCGGTGTCGGCGGGGGTCGACCGCGCCTACGGCCTGCTGGGCGGCCTCGAGATGCTCGTCAACAACGCCGGGATCGGGATGCGGACGGTCAATCCGTCTTTCATGTCCGATCCCCAGCCGTTCTGGCAGGTCGCGCCCGCCGGCTTTCGCGACGTGCTGGACACCAAGGCGACCGGCTCGTTCCTCGTCGCCCGCGCGGTCGTGCCGCGGATGCTGGCCGACGGCGGTGGGCACCTGGTCACGATCTCGATGAACGAGCAGACGATGGTCCGCCGGGGCTTCGTCCCCTACGGCCCGGCCGGCGCGGCGGTGGACGCGCTGGCTCAGGTGATGGCCGCCGACCTGACCGACACGCCGGTGACCTCGAACATCCTGCTGCCGGGCGGCGCCACCGCGACCGGGATGGTCCCCGACGAGATGAGCGACGAGGCGCGAGCCGAGCTGCTCGACCCGGCGATCATGGGGCCGCCGATCGTGTGGCTCGCCTCCGCGCAGGCCGCCGGCGTCCACGGTCAGCGGATCGTCGCGCGCGAGTTCGACGAGTGGCAATCCCGCCAACAGACCGGCTGACGCGCGGCTGCCCCTCCCGCAGTCCCCGGGCCGCGTGTGGCGCGTGATGGTCGTCGAGGCAATGCCACGACCTCGGTCCTGACCGTCGGGCCGGGGCGTCCCGGCAAGACCTACGAGCTGGCCGCAAACACGTTGCGCTGACCGCCGCCAGGCAATAGCGTTCCCGGCGGACCGTGGACTGGGGGCGATCGCTTACTCGAGCCGTATGCGCGCTGACGCTGTCGCTCGTGGCTGCCATGCCCGCGGCGGCGAGCGCCGCGCCGATCACCGAGTTCACGGCCGGTCTGCCTTCGGGCAGCGATCCCAGCTCGCTGACGGTCGGGCCCGACGGCAACGTGTGGTTCGTCGACGTCGGCGCGATCGGCCGGATCACCCCCTCGGGCCAGATCACCGAGTTCACGGCCGGACTGAACCCGGGCAGCATGCCATCCGCGATCGTCGCCGCCTCGGACGGGAACCTGTGGTTCACCGACCCGGGAACGATCAAGGCGATCGGCAAGATCACCCCCTCGGGTCAGATCACGGAGACCCCCGCTGGGCAATCGCCGCTTGAGCTGACGACGGGCGCGAACGGCACCCTCTGGTTCACCGACCCGATGGCGAAGGCGATCGGGCGGATCATCCCGTCGACGGGCGCGATCAAGGAGTTCGACTACTCGACGCTCGACCCCGTGTCCGACATAGACGAGATCACCGCGGGGCCGGACGGCAACGTCTACTTCACCGACAGGGGGAACAACCGGGGGGTGGGCAAGATCACCCCCGACGGCACGCTGACCGAGACCCTGACCGGAATCGGCACGATGCCGGCCGGGATCGGCGCCGGCGCCGACGGCAACGTCTGGTTCAGCGATCAGAGCACACCGGCGATCGGCCGCGTCACCCCCGGTGGCGTCGGCACCGAGTTCGCGCACGCCGACGGGCTGCAGACCAACAGCGCCCCGGACGAGATCACCGCCGGCCCGGACGGCAACGTGTGGTTCGACGACCAGGAGGCCGGCAGCGACATGGTCGGGCGGATCACCCCGTCG
Organism: Solirubrobacteraceae bacterium; assembly: GCA_017882405.1. Next base: position 74,336 of record JADGPO010000072.1, read on the forward strand.
GGCCACATCATGGAGTTTCCGACGGCGGGCACGCCGTGGAAGATCGTGGACGGTCTCGACGGCAACCTGTGGCTCCTGCAGTCCCAGCCCAACGCCGTCCTGCGGGTCACGCCGGCCGGGCCGATCACCGCGATCACCGACGGCCTTCGTTCCACTGCCGACCTGATCGACACCGACATTACCGAGGGACCGGACGGCAACGTGTGGTTCGTCGACAAAGGCACGCCGACGGCGATCGGCCGCGCCGACGTGCAGTTGGCGCCTACCGTGAGCACCGGCGCAGCCAGCGCGCTCACCACGTCGAGCGCGACGGTGGCGGGGGCAGTCGATCCGCTCGGTTCCGCGACGACAGTCAGCTTCCAGTACGGAACGAGCCCGGCACTGGGATCGTCGCTGCCGGCCGGCTCGCTGAAGGCCGGCCCCGACCCCTCGACGGTCACCGCCGGCCTCACCGGGCTTCCCGCCGGGACGACGTTCTACTACCGGGTGCTGGCCGCCAACGCGTACGGAACCACGCCGGGAGCGATCCAGAAATTCACCACGGTCGCCGTCGCCAAGCCGATTCCCACCCCGCCGGCCACGCGAACGAGCACGGCCACGCTCGGCAACCAGCAGGTCGCGCTGACGCTGCCGACGGCGTGCACCGCCAGATCCAGGTCGTTGAGCATCGCCCTTTCGACGGCGACGATCCCGCGCTCCGCAGCCGCCAAGCTGCGCTTCGTCAGCGCGGCGCTGTATCTCGACCGCGGCATCAGGCACGTGCGCACCAGGCACGTGCACGGCAAGACCCGCAAGGTGACCACCTACACGTCCAACAAGGTGGTGCGCAAGCTGCCGGCCCGCCCCTCGCTGCGGCTGGCCGGCCTGCGCTCGGGACAGCACACCCTGAAAGTCAGGCTGCTGTTCGATAAACGAAAGACCGTGCCGGTGCGAAAGAAGCTGAGCGCCAAGTTCCGCGTCTGCTGATCAGCGGCAGCTCGGGTCCGGATCGAACGTGTTGTTGGCCTGGGCCAGCGTCAGCGGACCCCCCGTCGCTCGATGGGTGGGAGCTGGAGCCGCACGCGCGCGCCGATCGGGATGGCGCTGCTGGAGCTCGACGGGCGCTTCACGCACGTCAACGACGCGCTGTGCAGCATCCTGGACTACCCCCGCGAGCAGATGGAGGCAATGCGGGTCGAGTCGA
>JADGPO010000073.1 GCA_017882405.1 Solirubrobacteraceae bacterium
CCTTCTCGGGATTGAGATCGAAGACGTTGCGATGGGTGGAGCTGACCCCCGTCAGATAGCCGCCCGTCGTATGGAGGACGCCCTTCGGGCTGGCCGTCGAGCCGCTCGTGTACAGCACGAACAGCGGATGCTCGGCGTCGAGCTCCTCGGCGGGGCACTCGTCGTCGGCGGCGTCGCAGATCTCGTGGTACCAGACGTCGCGCCCGTCCTTCATCTCGCAGTCGGCGTCGGTCGACTTGATCACGACGATGTGCTGCAGGCTGTCCAGGCCCTCCATCACCTTGTCGACCTGCTGCTTGATCGGGGCGGTCTTGCCCTTGCGGCGGGCTCCGTCGACGGTGATCAGCGCCTTGGCCTCGGAGAACTCCATCCGCTCCTTGACCGAGTCGGCCGAGAAGCCGCCGAACACGACGTTGTGGATCGCCCCGATCCGCGCGCAGGCCAGCATCGAGATAGCGACCTCGGGGATCATCGGGAGGAAGATCCCGACGATGTCGCCCTTCTCGATGCCGAGGCCCTTCAGCGCGTTGGCCAACTTCTGCACGTCGCGGTGCAGGTCGGCGTAGGTGATCTGGCGCTCCTCGCCCTCCTCGCCGTGCCAGTAGTAGGCCACGCGCTCGCCGTTGCCGGCCTCCACATGGCGGTCGACGCAGTTGTAGGAGGCGTTGATCTTGCCGTCCGCAAACCACTTGTAGAACGGCGGATTGGAGTCGTCGACGTCCTCCGTCGGCTCCTTGAACCAGTGCAGCTCCTTGGCCTGCTTGAGCCACCATCCCTTCCAGTCGGACCCGGCCTCCTCGTAGATCTTCGGATCGGACAGCCGGGCGTGCTCCTCGAAGGATTCCGGCGGCTCGAACTTCTCGATCTCGAGCATCCCCTCGAGCTGCTGCTCGAGGGTCTCGTCGCTGGCCGGAGTCGATGCCGTGTCTGCCATGAAAGCCTCTCCCTTTGCTGTGAAACCTCGGCCGCGGGCGCCGGTGAGATGCCGGCGCCCGCAGCGGTCTATCTGGTTGTACCCGACACCGCCGGGTAGCAGTCAGAGGTTTTACGGCACCCTCTCAGGGCCGGGTCAGCGGGAACACCGGCAGTACGGTGCGTCCCCAGGTCCCGTTGATCACACCGGCCATTGACGCGTACCAGGCGGTGAGCGCGGTGGCGAGACCGAGGTACCCGCCGAGCTTGATCGTGCCGTTGGTGGCACTTGTCGTCCCGGCCAGGGCCGAGTTGCCGATCCCCAGCACGATGAACGTGATCGCCAGCAGGAAGAACACGAGCGCAACCGCGCCGCTGGTCCGCAGCGAGGCGATGAACATGTAGACGGTGAAGATGCCAAACGCCCACAGGTACATGCCCAGAGCACTACCGATCTCCGCTGGCCGAATTTCGGCCAGACCGATCTGCACGATGAAGAAGAACGAGATCCAGAACGCCCCGTAGGCGCAGAACGCAACCGCTCCGAACGTGTTACCGGTCCGGAACTCCCAGATCCCTGCCACCAGCTGGGCGATCCCCCCGAACGTCAGAGCCATCATCGCCACAATCGGGATCGCGGTGATCGAGACGAGGTTTGCGTTGATCAGGCTGAGCGCAAACGTCGTCGTGGCGAACCCGGCGAGCCCGAGCGGGCCAGGATCGGCGGGGGACCAGCCGGCGGCTCGCCCGCCGGTCGGGTCGGGCGCGGGCGCGACATCGGCCTCGCGCGGCATGCGACTAGCTTCCATGTCTCTCCTCCTACTCGTTGGTTGACGAGAAGCACCGAGAGTGTCCTCGCGCTCGACGCGCCGAGCAAGGGCGGGATTACCGAGTGGTCGTAATGGGCGACGAACGGCGGTCTGGGGCCGCTGAGCGGCTACCGTCCGCAGTGCACAGGTTAGTTGACTATTGGCGAATCGGGGCGGCTGGGGCCGGGTCTCAGTGGCGGCGCTTGCGCTTGCGCTTGGGAGTGCCCGCGCGGGTCCGGGGATTGGGGGGCGTGGGGGAGGTGGGCACCGATCCGGAGGCCGCCTCCTCGGCGGCCGCGCCGTTGCTCGCCTCCGCGGCCGGTGCCGGCCTGCCGCGTCCGGCGAGCCAGCCCACCAGGCCGCCTGGCGCGCCGCCGCCCCGGCCGGTCGGCGCCTGAGCGCCCCCTCGCATCCCGCCAGGCCCGGCGGGACCGGATCCGGCACCGGCGGCCCTCCGGGCGCGCATCTCGGCTCCTGACGGCAGCACCTCGGCCCTCCCGGTGCGCCATGCCGCGGGCATCCCGGTCGGCCAGCGACCGGAGAACATGTAGCCCAGCGCGACCAGCCAGAACATCTGCACGACCGGCACCTGCGTGATCTGGAACAACACCAGGGCGCCGGCGAACATCCCGAGGTAGCCCATGAACTTGGTCAGCAGGCCGACCCGCATCGCCTGCATGCAGACGAGCACGAACGACACCGCAACCAGCAGCGCCGCCAGCTGTCCGGCGAGCTGTAGCCCCAGCAGGCCGGCGCCCCCGGTCAGATGGGTGGCCTGATCGTAGGTCTGAGAGCCGGTGGTGGCGAACTGGTGCACCTTGATCGCCACGATCACGCCGTAGACGACCCCGGCGACCGCAGACAATCCGCCTCCGACCATCGTCAGGATGCGGATGAACGACCGCACCTCCGGGTTGCGCGCCCGCGTGGCCTGGAACAGGAACACCAGCGTCCACGCGATCGCCAGGTACGCAAGCCCGCTGACGACCGAGGCGATCAGGTCCAGCGGAAAGCGCTTGTTGGCGATCAGCAGATCCGTCGTCAGCTCGTCGACCGAGGTGTGGGCGCCGCTCAGCTGGATGACCGAGGCCACTATCAGCAACACGCCGGCGGCGACGGCCACGGCCGCCTGGCGGTTGCGCACGCGGCTCTCGTACAGCAGCTGGTCGTCGGGGCTCATCGGCCGCCTTATGCTAGTGGCCCCGGTGCGTCGCTAGTCGCCCCGGTGCGTCCATACGCTGCGGGCGTGCCGAGCGGCGACGCGTGTCCGGCCTGCGGCGGCCCGGCGCCCGACCTGCACGACAGCGGCGCCTGGCGGCGCACGGGGCGCGGGTGCTGGACGCTGGGGCGGGCCACGGCCGGTTCGCGACGGATCTGAGGTCTCCCGCGCAGGTGGCTACCATAGAAACCATGGAAGGAAGTGGATTCGGCGGCCTGTTCGGGGACCCTGACGATCTGCAGCGCAAGCTCGGTGAGTTCGCCGAGCAGATGCAGGGCGCGCAGCGCCTGGCTTGGGCCGACAACGCGATCAAGCTGGCCGTCGATCTGACGATGGCCGCGATCAACCGCGTCAACATCCAGGGGACGACCGAGCAGCAGACCGAGCAGTTGCGCTCGGTGATGGCCGTCGTCTTCCCCGAGGCTGTCACGCTCGTGCGCGAAGCGCGCGAGGGCCTGCAGTAAACCCGAGCGGTTTGACGCCAATGCGTTTCGTATCGCTGATGGTCGCTGCGCTGGTCCTCGTCCTCGTGACGGCCGGCTGCGGTGCAAGCTCGGGGAGCGGGCAGACCACGGGCACGGGCTCCGGTTCGGCCACCGGCACGGTGACCTCCACGAACCAGAGCACGTCCAGCACGACGACCACTTCCAGCACCTCGACGACCTCGGGCACGGCCACCTCGCCGCCCGCATCGAGCTCCACCACGACCACTTCGTCCTCAGCGGCCGCCGGCGCCCCCACCACGAGCACCACCACGTCGACCACGTCGTCTTCGAGCTCCGGCTGCGGGCGCGACTGCGCGCCCAGCGGCACGCCCTCGGCATCGGGCACGTCCAAGCCGGTCAACGGCAAGTGCCCGGGCGGGACGACCTACGTGCCGCCGCAGGACGGCGGCCCGGCGCTGTGCATCAAGCAGGACCTGGGCAGCACGACGACTACCCAGTGACCTGAGAGACCCTTCGCCAGAGGCGTGCGGAGCGATTCAGCGACCGAGCGCCGCCAGCACCAGCTCGTCGTGCTCGGCGGGCTTGACCTTGCGCAGGATGTCCTTGATCGTCCCGTCGGTGGCGATCACGAACGTGGTCCGCTCGTTGCCCATGTACTCGCGGCCGGACTTCGACTTCTTGACCCACACGCCGTAGGCCTCAGCCACGGCGTGGTCCTCGTCGGCCAACAGCGGGAAGCCGAGCTCGTACTTGGCGTCGAACTTGGCGATCTCCTTCGGCGCGTCCGGCGAAACGCCGAGCACCACGGCGTCCGCGGATTCATACGCTGTCCGGTGGTCGCGCACCCCGCATGCCTGGGTGGTACATCCGGGTGTATCTGCTTTTGGATAGAAGTAGAGGACTACGCTGCGGTCCTTGAAGTCCGACAGCGAGACGGGGTTGCCGTTCTGGTCGGGAAGCGTGAAGTCGGGAGCGGGATCGCCGGGTTTGAGCGGCATGGGCGGGATGCTATTTCAACAGCCGTGAAAGCCGGCGGTCCTTGAGCAGCCTGCCCTCCGTCTGGCAGGTCGGGCAGTAGCACATCACGTAGTCCTCGTAGAAGACCGCCTCCAGCTCGTCGCCGCAGCGCGGGCAGGGCTCTCCGTTGCGACGGTGGACTGAAAGCGGCATCGGCAGCTTGTCGGGGATCGGGAGCTTCACGTGGTGCTCGTAGTACTCTAACGCTCCGCCCAGGCAGGCGACCATCGCCGTGCGCAGGCGCTCGGCCTCCTCGTCGCTCAGGTCGTTGCCGCGCTTGAACGGCGACAGCTTGGCGGCATGCAGGATCTCGTCGACCCAGGAGCGGCCGATCCCGGCGATCACCCGCTGGTCGCGCAGGAGTCCGTGCAGCGGCCGGGCGACGTCGAGGAGGGGCTTGAGCGCAGGCGGGTCCGGATAGGCCTCAGGTCCCATCGTCGAGAGCTGCTCGTCCTGGGGGAGGGTCTCGCTCGTGTACAGCTTGACCCAGGCCGCCTGCTTGGTGCCGAACTCGCGCAGCCGCAGCTCACGACCGTCCTGCAGGCGCAGCAGCAGTCGCGAGGTGCGGTCGCGCAGCGAGGCACTCGTGTCGAATAGCTGCAGCCGGCCGGCCGACATCAGGTGGATCAGCAGGTGCAGGTCGCCCTCCACCCCCACGTCCAACAGCTTTCCGTGGCGGCCGATCCCGGTCAGCGTGCGGCCCTCGATGCTGTGCAGCGGCGGGTCGAAGGTGCGCAGCGCGTTGATCCCCGGCGTGAGCGCGGATTCGATGCGCGCGCCGGCGGTGGCGTCACCGATCAGGCGCGCCCCTATTTCGACCTCTGGTAGCTCCGGCATCTCCCCTCTCAGATTACTCAGCACAGCGGGACGCGATTGGGTGAAATTGCCGGTCCGGCGGCCCAATTTCACCCAATCGCCGCCACGCTCTCAGCCGGCCGCCAGCCGAACGTGGGCGAATCATTCGGGGGCCTTCAGGATCGCTTTACGCGCCGGTTCGAGACTGATCGCCATGAGCGACCTACTAGCAATCTTTGGACCTAGCGACTCCGCCTCGGACTCGGATGTGCTGACCGAGATCGAGCGCCTGCACCCCACCCGCGTCACGGTGCTGATCGAGGGCGCCGGCGCCGACTGGGCCTCCGATGAGGGCCCGCTGGCCGACGCGATGCGCGACCGCCTCGCGGCCCTGATGGCCCTGGTCGAGCGCCGCACCAACGCGACCGTGCTCGGCACCACAGGCGATCGTGAGCAACTGCTGGGCTGGCGGTTTGACCGCGAGCTCTGGGGCCGTATCCCCGTCGCGGCCTAACCCCAGCGGCCGGACGACCCCGCGGCGGCGGCCGCACCTGCCCGCAAGCGGCGCCGCCGGTCGTCCGGACCGCCAGACGAGAACCACCGGGCCGCCGGGCCGCCGGGCCGCGAGGATGGCAACGCGCCATACGCCACGGTCACCGGCGCGGCGCTAGGCTGCCGCCACGATGCCCGTCACGCTTGCCCCCGATGATGTCGTCGAGACCCATCAGCAGGGCGCCGACAACGAGCGTGAGCCACTGCTGGTGCTCGAGCCGCTGCGCGAGTTCCTGGCCGATCGCGGCCTGGACGCTCCCGACGATCTGAGCGCCGCGCCCGTCGGCGACGGCCACTCCAACGTGACGTTCATCCTGTCCACCGGCGTGGTCCTGCGCCGCCCGCCGCGGGGGCCGCTGCCGCCCAGCGCCCACGACGTTCTGCGCGAGGCCCGCCTGCTCTCAGCGCTTGAACCGACGGTCGTGCGCACCCCCGGGATCCTGGCGGTGTGCGACGACGAGGCCGTGATCGGCGCTCCCTTCTACCTGATGGAGGAGATGCGCGGCGAGGTCGTCACCGACTCCGTCCCGGCGGGGCTGGACAACCTTGCGCAGCGCGAGCTGATCGCCGACGAACTGCTCGACGCACTCGTCGAGCTGCACGGAATCGATTGGACCAGCATCGGCCTGGAGGGGTTCGGCAAGCCGACCGGCTACCTGGAGCGACAGTTGCGGCGCTTCACCGGGCTGTGGGAGCACAACCAGACGCGGGAGATCCCCGAGGTCGCGGAGGTCGGCGAGTGGCTGGCCGTCAACCGCCCGGAGTCCGGACCGGCGACGATCGTGCACGGCGACTACCGGCTCGGCAACACGATGCTCGCCGAGCAGGCTCCGGCGCGACTGGTGGCAATCTTCGACTGGGAGATGGCCACGATCGGCGACCCCCTCGCCGACGTCGGCTACCTGATGACCCAGTGGGCGCAGTCCGGCGACCCGGAGACGAAGTTCAACCTTCAGGCGGTGACCGCCTGGCCCGGCTTCCCCAGCCGCAAGGAGATGGTCGAGCGCTACGAGCAGCGCTCCGGCCGCTCGGTTCAGTCCCTGGACTGGTACGTGACGCTCGCGCTGTGGAAGGCGGTCGTGTTCATGGAGGGCAACTACAAGCGGGCGATCAGCGGCAGCACCGACGACCCGTACCTGAAGAGTTTCGGCGAGGGCGTGGTGGAGCTCGCCCAGCGGGCACTGTCCGTCACCCGCGAAGGCTTCTGAGCCACCCGAACCGATGACCGCTCAACCTGGCTACCGCGGCCTGCTGGTCGACTGGGGCGGCGTGATGACGACCAATGTGTTCGACGCCTTCCGGGCATTCTGTGAGGAGGTGGGGCTGGAGCCCGACGCCGTCGGGGAGCGCTTCCGCTCGGACCCCACCAGCCGCGAGTTGCTGGTCGGCCTGGAGACGGGCTCGCTCCGCGAGGAGGAATTCGAGCCGCGCTTCGCCGAGATCCTCGGCGTGCCCGCCACCGGCCTGATCGATCGGCTGTTCGCCGGCGGAGTACCCGACGAGGCGATGCACACGGCGGTGGCGCGAGCCCGCGCGGCGGGGGTGCGCACCGGGCTGATCTCCAACTCCTGGGGCACCCGCCGCTATGACCGCGCGCTGCTGGGGCGACTGTTCGACGGGGTGGTGATCTCCGGCGAGATCGGGATCCGCAAGCCCACGCCGGAGATCTACGAGCGCGGCGCCCAGGCGATCGAGCTCTCGCCACGCGAGTGCGTGTTCGTCGACGATCTGCCGTTCAACCTGCCACCCGCCGCCGAGCTCGGGATGGCGACCGTCCACCACGTCGACAGCCAGGGGACGATCGACGAGCTCGAGCAGCTGCTCGGCACCGAGCTGCGGTGAGGCTGAGCCGACGCCTGGGGCTGGTCGCCGCGGCACTGCTGATGGTCGCGATGCTGGTGGCCGGCTGTGGCTTCCACACGCTGACCGACAGTCAGCTGCGCACTCGCGCCACCCGGATCTGCAAGCTGGCCACCCGGCGCACCGACCGGATCACCACGCCCACGGCGCCCGGTCAGGGGGCCGCGTTTCTCAGCCGCGGCATCGCGGCCCTGACCCCCGAGCTGACGGCGCTGCAGCGGCTGAGCGCCCCCGACGACATGAGCGGCGACTACCGCGATGCCGTCGACGCGACCGGTGGGGAGCTGACAGCGCTGCGCTCCACGCTCAAGGGCCTGAGGGCCGGCAACGACCCCGTGGTGGCGATCAAGACGCTGCAGCAGGAGCTGACACCCGCCGAGGCCAGGGCCTCCAGCGCCTGGACCACGCTCGAGCTGCCGGCCTGCCGGGGCGACTGAGCGCCCCGGCAGACAGACGGCTCGCGACGCCTATAGACCGTTGACGGCCGAGTTGGCGGCGCTGCGCACGATCTTGGGGAGCGGCGCGAAGTCCAGCGCGGCGCCGAAGTGCTGACCGCCGGTCAGGGCGTACTTGACGAACTGCTTGAGCAGTCCGGCCTGCTGGGCCCCGTGAGGGACGATCGCATAGGTGAACGTGGAGACCGGGTAGGCGATCTTCGCGCTCTTGGGGGGATTGACGATGTGCAGCTCGTTGTTGCCTGGCACGTGCTTGACCGTCTGCGCCGCGCTCTCGATGTTCTTCAGGTTGGGGTACTCGTACTTGCCCGCGGCGTTCTTGATCGCCACCGCCGGGATGGAGTGAGCGATCAGGTAGGAGACCGCGATGTAGGCGATGCCGCCGTTGGTCGACTCCAGCTCAGCCGTCACGCCCGAGTTTCCCTTCTGGCCGACGCCCGTGGGGAACGAGACCGAGGTCGAAAAGCCGACCTGGCTCTTGAACGCGCCGCTCACGTCGCTCAGGTAGTTGGTGAACGCGTACGTGTCACCCGAGCCATCGCTGCGGAAGATCGGCGTGATCTTCAGGTTGGGCAGATTGACGCCCTTGTTGACCTTCTTGATCGCCGGGTCGCTCCAGTTGGTGATCTGGTTGAGGTAGATCTTGGCGAGCACCGAGCCCGTCAGGTCGAGCTTGTGGCCGATGCCGTCGATGTGAAACCCGACGCCCGTGGCCGACAGCGCCCACGGGATCTGGACACAGCTGTTGCAGGCCGCGGCCTGCGTGGGATTCAGGGGAGCGTCGGACGCGCCGAAGTCGACCAGGCGCTGCGTGATGTCGGTGATCCCGGTCCCCGAGCCGACCGCCTGGTAGTTGACCGTGTTCCCGGTCTTGGTCTGGAACTGCGCCGCCCACGCCGCCTCGAGCGGTGCGACCAGCGTCGATCCGGCCCCGTTGAGCGTGCCCGAAGCAGCCAGCGCGCTGGTGGTGAGACCTGTCGTCGCGCTGATCGCCTCCGCGCTGCCGGTGTTCGACTCCGCGATCTTCAAACCGGCCAAGCACTGACCGGTCGTCGCGGTCCGTCACATTCAGTTATCAGCGGGGTCACCAGATGTTCACGGCGATCGCGGCAGCGATCGCAAGACTGCTGCGCTGCATTGGTTCATCTGTTCCCACCTCAGACCAGGAGATAGCGTGAAGCGCATCTACCTCGTAGGCGCTGCCATAGCAGCCCTGCTCATCGCCGGCATCGTCACCGCGCCGGCGTCGGCATCGCCCGCGGCCAAGAAGCCGACGAGCGTCAACAAGAAGCCGGTCACCAAGCTCGAGCCGGTGAAGACGACGCTGACCTGCAGCCTCAAGCTGGTCACCGAGATCCCCTCCGACGACGTGACCGTGACCCAGGGGGGCGAGTCGGGCACGCAGTACGGCCGGGCTGGCTGCGCGAAGCCGCTGTTCTCCGGCGTCGAGCAGAGCTCGTTCCTACAGGACGAGTCGGGCGACCTGTCGGGCAAGTACCAGCAGTGGTTCAACTCTGGCTCGCTCTTCGGCGAGTACACGCTGACCGCACAGGACACCGGACCGCCGACCACGACCTCGTTCACCAACGCCAGCTACACCGGCACGATCAGCGTCACCAACGGCACCGGCCTGTTCAAGAAGGCCGCCGGCACCGGCACGCTGGCCTGCACGACGACCGACCTGGCCCACTACGCGTGCACCGAGAAGCTCAAGCTGGTCCAGCAGGCGCTCACCGTGGTGACTCCCAAGAAGATGACCACCAAGAAGAAGAGCTGACGACCGGCCGGAGCCCGCGCGCGACGCGCGGGCTCCGGCCGGCGAGGCAGTTCAGTCAGTCACGCCGGCCGCGGCCGTAGAACAGCTTCTCGGGCTCGACCGCTGGCCGCTCGTCGACGCTCGTCATGGTCAAGCGGGGTCGAGCTCGATCGACTCGATCGACGGCGGGTCGTTGGGCCGGTCCTGACGACCGGTCGGAGTCGCCTCGATCGCGTCGATGGCGTCCATCCCGGCGGTGACCTGGCCGAACACGGTGTGCTTGCCGTCCAGCCACGGGGCGCTGTCGATGGTGACGATGAAGAACTGCGAGCCGTTGGTGTTCGGACCGGCGTTGGCCATCGCCAACGCTCCCCGCACCACCTTGTGCTGGTTGAACTCGTCCTCGAACGTGTACCCGGGGCCCCCCGTCCCGGTGCCGTCGGGGTCGCCGCCCTGGATCATGAAGTCCGGGATCACCCGGTGAAAGATGATGCCGTCGTAGAAGCCGTCGGAGGCCAGCTTGCGGAAGTTCTCAACGGTCTTGGGCGCATCGTCGTCGAACAGCTCGAGCCCGATCGTGCCCAGCGTGGTGTTCATGTTGGCTGTGCTCATGCCGTCAGACACTACCCGCCGCACGCCTCGCGGCACCGGCGCGCCCCGGGCGGCGGCACAGCGCCGCCCGGGGTCAGAACTACGCCGTCGGTGACCGTCAGCTGTTGCTGGCGGTCTGGACGGCGTTGATTGCCGCCGTCACGCTGGTCGTCGGCAGCGTGCCGGTCACGGCCGTAGCCAGGCAGGACACGCTGGCTGTGCCCGCCGGCCCGGCGACCTGGAGCGGGATCGACTCCGAGGTGGTGTCGCCGGCGGTGCCGGTGATCGCCACCGTCACCGACCGGGTCTGGGTGTTGGAGCCGACGGTCAGCGTGCAGCTCACGTTGACCCGCTGGCCGGTTCCGCTGCTCGTGACGGTCGCGGTCGGGTTGGCGAACGCCAGGTAGGAGGCCCCGGCCGGCAGGTTGACCGAGGTCACGCCGGTCGCGGTCCCGGTGACCGTCGCCGAGTTGTTGGTGGTCCCGAACTCGGCGGGCAGCGCGGTGTTGCAGGTGACCTTGCCGCTCGAGTCGACTGCGCCGATGCCCTGGCCGCTGGAGCAGGTGCCGTTCACGCGGGCCTGCAGCTGGTTGGTGTTGGCCCGCACGGTGCCGACCGAGCCCGGCTCGATCTTCTTGAACGTGACGGCGCTGTCCTTGATCTTGCTGTTGGTGACGGCGCCGTTCTTCAGCTGCGCCGCGCCGATGCTGTTGTTGGGCAGCTGCGTGGCGGCGTAGCCGACGCCACCGAGCGACATGAACAGCGCCACCATCGAGACCGCCATCGCGGGCGAGGGACGGCGGCGGACGAGGGAACGGAGTTTCATGGGATTACCTCCCGTGGTTGGGGTGGCCCGCTGAGAGCGGGCACTTGCACTCCCTTCACAACGCACGGAGCGGCCAGAAGTCGCGCCGACGGGTCAGGTCGCTGACGAGAAGCTGACAGGCTGCAAGCGCGCTTGCAGGCTCGACGGAGAGCCCGCCGGGACCTCAGGCACGCTTGCAGGCTCGACGCAGAGCCCGCCGAGACCTCAGGCGCGCGCCAGCTCCAGCCGGAGCGTGTGGCCGCGGACCTCGGTCCCGCCGGTCTGCTCCACCACCCGCGCCGCCTCGGATGCGGGCACCTCGACGAACGCGAAGCGCTCCAGGATCCGCACGTTGCGCACCGCCTCGCCGTCCAGCGCGGTGGCCGAGGTGATCGCCTGGACGATGTCCGACGGCTCCAGGCCGGCCACACGACCCCCGGACACGATCACCTTGCTGGCCGGCCCCTCGCCGTTAACGGAGACGTGCGGCTTGGAGTGGCGTCGCGGAGGCGTCTTGACCGGCATCGGCGCAACATGGGCGTCCTGAACCCACGGGGCCAGCTTGACGCCGGCATGGTTCTCGATCGCCTGGATGTCACGGGCCTGGCGGTGCTCGTAGAAGGTGATCGCCCGACCGCTGCGCCCGACCCGGCCGGTGCGGCCGACGCGGTGCACGTAGACGTCCGGGGAGGTCGGCACGTCGTAGTTGATCACGTGGGAGATGCCTGAGATGTCCAGCCCGCGCGCCGCCACGTCGGTGGCCACCAGCAGCGGCACCCGGCCGCCCTTGAAGGAGATCATCACGCCGTCGCGAGACCCCTGCGACATGTCGCCGTGCAGCGCCCGCACGTTCATGCCGCGGTCGCGCAGCGTGCGGTACAGCTGGTCGCAGCGAATCTTGGTGCGCACGAAGATGAGCGCCTGTTCGGGGTGCTCGGCCTCGAGCACCTTCGCCAACGCCTCGGGCTTGTCCCGCGGCGAGACCTCGAGCGCGAACTGCTCGACCGTGTCGACGGTGAGCGTGTCGGTCTTCACCTTCACGGTCACCGGGTCGTACAGGTATTGGGCGGCCAGCCGGCGGATCTCCGGCGGCATGGTGGCGGAGAAGAGCGCCGTCTGACGGCTGGAGGGAGTCAGCGAGAGGATCCGCTCGACGTCCTCCAGAAAACCCAGGTCGAGCATCTCGTCGGCCTCGTCGAGGACCACGAAGCGGCAGCCGTGCAGCATCAGCGAGTGGCGGCTGATCAGGTCCTTGACACGGCCGACGGTGCCGACCACGACCTGACCCCCGGCCCGCAGCTGGGCCTGCTGGCTGCGGATCGGGGCCCCGCCGAACACCGCCACCACGTCGACCCCCTTGCGCTGCCCGTAGGCGCGCAGGGCCTGGGTGACCTGGATGCACAACTCGCGCGTGGGCGTCAGAACCAGCCCCTGCACCTCGTTGTCGTCGGGATCGACGTACTGGAGCATCGGTAGCCCGAAGGCCGCCGTCTTGCCCGAGCCGGTCTGCGCCTGTCCGATCACGTCAAGGCCCTCCAGCAGCGGCGGGATGGCCTGCTCCTGGATTGGACTGGGCGCGTCGTAGCCCACGTCGCGCAAAGCGTGCAGCAGAGTAGGTTCGAGCCCGAGATCGGTGAAGGCCGCCATCTGCACGGACGATAGCCCCTGGAGGGTTGACAGATAATGTTTCGGTGCCTAATCTTTTGCGGCCGCAGGATTTTGTCGTCGAGATTGGACCCCTTACATGCCTGATTCCCCCGCCGCCTCGGACCGCATCGACGCCTACGTGTGGCGGATCAGCGCGGTCGTGATCGTCGGGTCGATCATGTCGATCCTCGACACCACGATCGTCAACGTGGCGCTCGACACCCTCGGCCGCGAGCTGCACTCGACGATCGCCGACATCCAGTGGGTCGTGACCGGCTACATGCTGGCGCTGGCCGCGGTGATCCCCGTCACCGGGTGGGCGGCGCGCCGGTTCGGCGCAAAGCCCGTCTACATCCTCTCTCTCGTGCTCTTCGTGGCGGGCTCCGCGTTGTGCGGTCTGGCGACATCGGCCACCGAGCTGATCGTCTTCCGCGTCCTGCAGGGCTTCGGCGGCGGGATGATCCTGCCGGTCGGACAGCTGATGATGGCCGAGGCCGCGGGCCCCCAGCGCATGGGCCGCGTGATGAGCATCGTGGCCGTCCCGGCGATGCTGGCGCCGATCCTCGGCCCGACGCTCGGCGGCCTGATCCTCGACAACACCACCTGGCAGTGGATCTTCTACGTCAACCTGCCGATCGGCCTGATCGCCGTCGTGGCCGCAGTGCGGGTTCTCCCCACGGTGGCTCGCCAGCGCACCGAGAGCCTGGACTTCCTCGGTCTGGCGCTGATGGCGACCGGACTGCCCCTGATCACCTACGGCCTGGCCGAGATCGGGAGCACCGGCGGCTTCACCTCGGTCAAGGTGATCGTGCCGATCCTGCTCGGGCTCGTCCTCGTGGGAGCGTTCGTGCTCCATGCGCTGCATGTCCCGAAGCCGCTGTTGAACGTTCGCCTGTACCGCAAGCCGACCTTCTCCTCGGCGTCAGTGGCGATGTTCTGCGTCGGCGCGGCGCTGTTCGGCGGGATGATCCTGCTGCCGCTGTACTGGCAGACGGTGCGCCACGAGGACGTGGTCGTCACCGGCCTGCTCACCGCTCCCCAGGGCCTGGGGGCCGCACTCGTGATGCCGCTCGCCGGCAAGCTCACCGACCGCTTCGGCGGCGGCCCGCTGGCCCTGTTCGGCGTGATCGTCTGCGCCGTGGCCACGATCCCGTTCGCCCTGATCGGAGCCCGCACCTCGATCGTCTGGCTGTCCATCGTGATGCTCGTGCGAGGCGTGGGCATCGGCTTCTCCTTCATGCCGGCCATGTCCGCCGCGTTCGCCGCCCTGGACCGGTCCGAGCTGTCGGACGCGACTCCGCAGCTCAACGTGCTGCAGCGCGTGGGCGGCTCGATCGGCACGGCGGCGCTGGCCGTCGTGCTGCAGCGAGCGCTGGTCGGTGCCCACTCGCTCAGCGATGCAGCCTCTGCGTATGGCACGGCGTTCTGGGCAGCTGCCGCGCTGAGCGCGCTGGCGATCGTGCCCTGCGTCGTGCTGATGCGCGCCGAAGCGGCCGCGCGCCGGGCAAAGGCCGACGCGTCCGCGTTGGACGAGACGATGGCCGAGGCGCTGGCGGCGTGACCGCCACCTCGGGCGAGCCGGCCGCCGAGGGTCAGGCGGTGACCCGCGAGGCCGCGGCCGAGCTCGGAGCCGCCTTCAAGGCGATGCTGGGCGCGGTGCGGCGATTGCGCGGGCGCGAGACTCGCTGCTCGGGCAATCTCTCGGACGCCCAGTACGGCCTGCTCTTCGGGCTGCGCGAGCGCGACGAGGTCTCCTCGGGGGAGCTGGCGGCGCTGGCGGATCTGTCTCCCGCCACCGCGACCCAGATGCTCGACGGCCTGGCCGCCGCCGGCCTGGTGCGGCGCGTGCGCTCGGTCACGGACCGCCGGGTGGTGTTGACCTCGCTGACCGAGCACGGCCACGCGCTGCTGGAGGAACGCCATGCGCGCATCGCACCGCGGTGGAACGCCGCCCTCAGTCAGTTCTCCGACGAGGAGCTGCGCACCGCCGCGGCGGTGATGAACAGCCTGCGCGACATGTTCGACTCGGAGCCGGAGCTGCGCTAGCTGCGATTCCCCGTCTTCGTGGTGAATGCGCCGCCCGCCACCGCTCGGCGCACGATCGCCGGCACCAGGATCCGCGCGGCTGCCACCAGGCCGTAGGGCCGCGGCGCGTAACGCTCCGCCCGGCCGCCCGGGCCGGCGTCGAGGATCGCCTCGGCCACCGTCTCGGGCCGGCCGACCAGCCACCTGGTCTTCACGCTGGCCAGCAGCTCGTCGCCCGGAAAGCCCTCGGTGGACACGAAGCCGGGCAGCACCAGACCCACGTGGACCCCGTGCGCTCGCTCCTCGGCGTGCAGCGAATCCGTCCAGCCGGCGAGTGCGAACTTGCTGGCCGAGTACGCGCCGGATCCCGGGCGCGAGACGCGGCCCGCGGTGCTGGAGACGTTGACGATGCACACACGGCGCTCGGCGTCGGCTGGGCTCCGCGCCGCGGTGGCGCGCAGCAGCGGCAGCAGCGCCTCGGTCAGACGCAGAGGTGCCTCGAAGTTGAGCTTCATGTGGCGTTCCACGTTGGCCCAGCCCGTCTCGGCGAAGGCCCCGCGCCAGGCGGCGCCGGCATTGTTGACCAGCATGTGCAGCTCGCCGCCGTGCTCGCGCTCCACCACGTCGCGGATGCGGGCCGGCGCCTCCGGATCGGTGAGGTCGGCGTCGACGACGGTCACCGGGGTGGGCGCCAGTTCCGCGGCCAGCTGTTCGAGCCGCTCGCGGCGACGAGCCACGAGCACGAGCTGGGTGTCCGGCTCGCGGCTCAGCCGCCGAGCCGTGGCCTCGCCGATTCCGCTCGAGGCCCCGGTTATCAGTGCGACGTAGGACATGTGCGGCGCAAAGGCTATCCGTACCGTAGGTTTGCGCGGTCGTGAGCAAGAGCACATTGGCCGGCTCGGTCATCGGCGAGCTGCGGGCCAGGCTGGCCCGAGCTGATCTCCAGCGGCCGCTTCGAGCTGTCCGGCGACCCGTTCCTGGCGCTGCGCTTCGCGTCGTTGTCTCGCTTGCCGGTGCGCCTGGACCCCCTCGTAGTCTAAGCGTCCAGTCGGCTAAAGCCAGCGTGTCGGGCGACCGATGAGGGAGCACGGCGCTCGGCCCGAGATGCCTCACACGACTGTTCGTGCCCGCCCTCGGGCGGGCTCCCTTCTGTCGTGTGGGGCTCCTCGGGTCGAGCGCTGTCTTTCGCCCCTTCGACACACGAGGACGCCGATGCTGATCTCACGCCGAGCCGTGGTCGCGCGCGGCTTCGCGGCGCTCGCCGGCCTGTGAACCGCGACGTACCGCCGCACGTCTTGGCGCGCGGGTAGACCGTCGCCAGCTTGCCGCTCACCCGGCCGTGGCCGGTGAACCGCCCGGTCAGCGTGAGCTTCTCGCCGATCTGGCCCTTGAGCGGGCCGATCTTGATCCCGTTGACGCCGCGCACCTTGAACGCTCCGCTCTTCGAGATGCTCGTGCCCTTGAAGGTGAACGGGATCGGCGGCCCGCCGCCGGAGCAGTACAGCGGGACGTTGGACAGCGTGGTCTTGCGGGTCAGGCGGATGGAGCGCGAGGCACTCATCGGTGGTCGGATTCAAGTGGTTCCTCCACCGCGCGGCAATACGGAGAATCACGTACCATCGAGGACGGCGCGGATATCGATTGTCCTCAACACGGTCAGGTGCCCCGGCGCGGGCCTATCGCGTGGGACTAGTTCACGCCAGCGGCGAACACCGAGTTGGGCTCGTAGCCGTCGAACACGACACTGCGGGCGAACGGGAGCGCCCGGCGCACAATCACGCAGTAGGTGCGCGTGTGGGCGCTGTTGGGCACGCAGGTGCGGTAGATGCTGCCCGGCTGGATCGTGAACGTGTCGGCGTGGGGGGCGTTGCGGCGAAACTGCGCCGGGGCGCGGTCGCCGATGTAGGCCACCGCACGCACGACGGCGTCACGATAGGCCGCATCGTCAGAGCGGATGTCGGAGCGGTTGGCCAGGCCGGCGACGACGAACCCGGCCGTGATCAGCGCCAGGCAGAAGGTCCCGGCGTAGTTGCGAGCCACCACCGTGGGCAGGTCACGCCGGCGGCGGCGCAGCACCGCTCCGAGCGGGCGCGAGAGCAGCACGACCGCCAGCAGGTTCACGGCCAACCCCACGACGACTCCGCCGGCCACGCTCTGCTGGCGGCCGGAGACGGGCAGCGAGTGTCCGACCAGGCCGTCGACGAGCGAGAGCACGGCGAACATCGGCCACAACCAGGCGCCGCGATAGCGCCATCGGGCACGCACCAGCCAGGCACCGTCCATTGCCAGAGAAGATTACGGACGGGGGCGAGGAGTAATCTCGTGGCCCCCGACCAGGCCGCGACGGAGATCCCGTAGCGGCTTTGCAACCGGCCCGGCGAGGAGATCCCCCGCGGGCCCATCGAGTAAGGGAGACAACTGAAGATGGCAACCGACACGGCGGCCTTGCATCCGACCTCGGCGGAAGGCGAGCTCGGCGAGCATCTGCTGCTCTCCGACCGGATCGAGCTGCTGCGCGCGATGCTGATGATGCGCGGCATCGAGGAGCGCGCGATGAGCCTGTACCGGCAGGGCAAGGTGCCGGGCTCCTTCTATGACGGCTACGGCCAGGAGGCGGTTTCGGCCGGCGCCGCGTTCGCGATGGCGCCCGAGGATCGCCTCTGCGTGCTGCACCGCGACCTGGCGGCCCACCTGATCCGGGGAGTGAGCCCCAGCCGGATCCTGTCTCAGTACATGGGCCGGGCGGCCGGCGTGACGCGCGGACGCGATGGCAACGTGCATTTCGGCGACCGCACGCTGGGCTGCGTCGGCATGGTCTCGATGCTGCCCGACATGATGCTGGTAGCGGCCGGCATGGCGATGGCCTTCAAGCTGCGCGGCGAGCGGCGCTGCGCGCTCACCTGGTTCGGCGACGGCTCCACGTCCCGGGGCGACTTCCACGAGGCGATGAACTGGGCCGGGGTGCAGAAGCTGCCGGTGGTGTTCGTGCTGGAGAACAACCAGTACGCGTACTCCACCCCGGTCGCCAAGCAGTACGCGGTCGACCCGGTGCAGCGCGCCACCGCCTACGGCTTCGCCGGGCTGACGGTCGACGGCAACGATGCCGAGGCGATGTTCGAGGCCACGCGCGCCGCGCGCGAGCGCGCGGTGGACGGCGGCGGCCCGACGCTGATCGAGGCGGTCACGATGCGCATGCACGGCCATGCTGCTCACGACGACATGAAGTACGTGCCCCGCGAGCAGGTCGAGAAATGGCGCGCGCGCGATCCGATCGAGCGTCAGGAGAAGCGGCTGCGCGAGGCGGGCGTGGACGTCCAGGCCGTGCGCGCCTCGGTGACCGCCGAGATCGACGCGGCGGCCACCGAGGCGCTGGCCGGCCCGATGCCGGACCCCGGCGATGTCCTGAAGGGCGTGTTCTGCACCGGCGAGGCCGAGCCGCTGGGTGACGGCCAGGCGCCGTGGAGTGGCTTTGCCGCCTCGCCGGAAGGTGATGCCTGATGGCCGTGATGACCTATCTGCAGGCGATCTCCTCGGCGCTGCGCGACGAGCTGCGGGCCGACGAACGGGTGCTGGTGATGGGCGAGGACGTCGGCGTCTTCGGGGGCGCCTTCAAGGTGACCGACGGGTTCGTGGAGGAGTTCGGCACAGATCGGGTGATGGACACCCCGCTGGCCGAGGCGGCGATCATCGGCTGCGCCGTGGGCGCGGCGGTGGTGGGCATGCGGCCGGTGTGCGAGATGCAGTTCGCCGACTTCATCTCCTGCGGCTTCGATCAGCTGGTCAACGTGGCCGGCAGGATGCACTACCGCCAGGGCCTGGCGGTGCCGATCGTGATCCGGCTGCCGTCGGGCGGCGGGTTCTCCGGCGGCCCGTTTCACTCCCAGAACCCGGAGGCGCTGTTCATGCACTCGCCCGGGCTGAAAGTGGTCGCCCCCTCCACCGCGGAGGACGCCAAGGGGCTGCTGCACGCCGCGATCCACGACCCCAACCCGGTGTGCTTCATGGAGCACAAGCACCTCTACCGGCGGGTCAAGGGCGAGGTGCCCGAGGGCGTGTACGACACCCCGTTCCGGGCGCGAGTGGCGCGGGGTGGGCGGGGTTCCCATGACCTGGTGGTCATCTGTTACGGCGCGATGGTCGACGTGGCGCTGGCTGCCACCGAGGATCTGGAGGACGCCTCGATCGAGGTGCTGGACCTGCGCTCGTTGGTGCCGCTGGACGAGGAGGCGATCCTCGACTCGGTGGCCCGCTGCTCCAAGGTGGTGATCGTCGATGAGGCCAACATGACCTGCGCGGCGGGCGCCCAGGTGGCGGCGCTGATCGCCGAGCGGGGCTTCGAGGACCTCGACGGCCCGGTCGTCCGGGTGGCCACGCCCGACGTGCCGATCCCGTTCTCGCCGCCGCTGGAGCAGGCCGTCCTGCCCGGCGTCGACCGCGTCAAGGAGGCGTGCCGTGAGCTCCTCGCCTACTGAATCAGTTCCCGCCCCCCACCCCCAAACCACCGTGGACGTGACCATGCCCCAGATGGGCGTGTCGGTCGTCGAGGGGACGATCGTCGCCTGGCGCGTGGAGGTCGGCGACCGGGTCGAGCCCGAGCAGACGGTGTGCGAGATCTCCACCGACAAGATCGACACCGAGGTTCCGTCACCGGTCGGCGGCGTGGTGGCCGAGATCGTCGTCGCTGTCGAGGAGACGGTCGAGGTGGGCGTGGTGCTCGCCCGGATCGCCACCGGTGACGCCCCCGCCATCACGCCGCCGTCGGCAACGCCCGCGCGCCCGAGCGCGAACGGACGGCGGCGGTACTCCCCTGTCGTCCAGCGGATCGCTGCCGAGCATGACATCGATCTGTCAACCGTGGTCGGTACCGGGCGCGATGGTCGAGTCCGGAAACAGGACGTGCTGGCCCTCGTGGGCGCGAACGGCTCCGGGCCCGCCGAGCCCCCGATGCACATCGAGAGCCCGTATCGCCCGGATCCCGAACCGGTCGCCCCCGCTGCGGTCACCGACGGAGGCGGGCTGTCGCGGATGCGGCGCCAGATCGGCGAGCACATGAAGCGCTCGCTGGACACGGCCGCCACGTGCACGACCTGGATCGAGGTCGACATGTTCCGCGTGGAGGCGGCGCGAGCCCGGCTGGGCGTCACCGCGCTGGCGTTCGTCGCGCGGGCGACGATCGACGCGCTGCGCGAGTACCCGGCGGTCAACGCCTGGCTGGAGGGCGAGCGCTACACGCAGGTCTCAGACGTCAACCTCGGCATCGCCGTTTCGCTGGGCGAGGACGGGCTGATCGTGCCGGTGATCCACCGCGCCCACGAGCTCTCGGTGGAGGGGCTGGGGGCGCGGATCCGCGATCTGGCCCGCCGTGCCCGGGACCGCTCGCTCACGCCCGACGAGGTGCAGGGCGGCACCTTCACGATCACCAATCCGGGTCAGTACGGTTCGATCATGGCCACGCCGATCATCAATCAGCCGCAGGTCGGGATCCTCGACCTGGAGGCCGTGGTCAAGCGGCCGGTGGTGATCGAAAGCTCCGATGGAACCACCAACGACTCGATCGCGATCCGCCCGATGACGATCCTCGGGCTGAGCTGGGACCACCGCGCGCTCGACGGGGCGCTGTCGGCGCAGTTCCTGGCCGGGGTGAAGCGGCGGCTGCAGGGGGTGGTGGTGTGACCGAGGAGCTGTGGGTGTGCCGGCTGGGCCTCGTCGACTACGGCGAGGCCCTGGATCTGCAGGAGCGCCTGCGGGCGGCGCGCCAGGCCGGCGCGGTCCCTGACGTGATGCTCCTGCTCGAGCACCCGCCCACCTACACGCGGGGAAGGCGCTCGGGTGCCGGCGATCTGCCGATGGGCGAGGACTGGTACCGGCTGCAGGGCTTCGAGATCGTCGACGTCAATCGCGGCGGCAAGATCACCTACCACGGACCCGGCCAGCTGGTCGGCTATCCGATCGTGCGCGTCGACGACGTCGTCGAGTACATCCGCACGCTGGAACGCGGGCTCGTCGCCGCCCTGGCCGAGGAGGGCATTCAGGCCCGGGCGCGCCCCGAGGACGGCCCCGACTACACCGGCGTTTGGGTGGGCGAGCGCAAGATCGCGTCGCTTGGCGTCCACCTCGCCCGCGGCGTGACCACGCACGGGTTCGCGGTCAACGTCGAGAACGACCTGCAGCCGTTCTCCTGGGTCGTGGCCTGCGGACTGCCCGAAGTGCAGATGACCTCGCTGATCCGGGAGACGGGCCGCGGCGCCGGCTGCCTGCCGTGTTTCTCCAAGCGCGCCGCGTTCGCGGTGGCTTCGGCGCTCAGGCGGCAGCAGCGGCTCGTCTCGCGGGCGCGGCTCGAGGCGGCGCTCGGCGCCCCGGTGCGGGTCTAGCCGGCCAGTCCCAGGCGCCGGCGGATCTCCGCCAGCGTCTCGGTCGACAGGGACTCGCTCTCCTGAGCGGGCGCCCCGGCCCGAGCGCGCACGATCGCCTCCTGAAGATCGTCCAGGTCAACCCCCAGCTCGGCGAGTGCCCGGGCGGCCGGGGTCCCGGGTGCGGCAGCGAGCATCAGCAGCAGCAGGTCACCGTCGTCGGGGGCGCGATCCAGCTCGGCCCGGATCTCGCGCTCCAAGCCGTTGATCGCCGAGCCGCGGTCTCCGAGCCAGTCCAAAGAGATCGTCTGGCGGGAGCCGGTCGCACGCGTCGTGCGCACGTCTGGGCCCGGTGCCTGGGGGAGCATCTTGACGAGCTCCTCGCGCAGGCCGGCCGCGTCGACCTCGCGGTCGGCGAGGACGCGAGCGGCGGTCGAGTCGGGAATCCTCAGCAGGCCAAGCAGCAGGTGCTCGGTGTCGATGTGGGCGTTCTGGAGGCGCAGCGCCTCGCGCAGTGACAGCTCCAGCATCTGCTTTGCCCGCGGGGTGAACGGCACTATGCCCGCGCTGGGCGCGTCGCCCGCGGGGCCGATCGACACCACCGCCGACCGCGCGCCCTCGAGAGTTAGTCCGCGCGAGCCCAGCACCCGCGCCGCCAGCCCGTCGGGTACCCGAAGGAGCCCCAGCAGCAGGTGCTCGGTGCCGATGTGGGGGTGTCCCAGATCTCGCGACTCCTCCTGGCCCAGGACCACCGCCTGGCGGGCGCGATCGGTGAAACGCTCGAACAGGAGCCCAGGATCTCACCCGGCGCCCGAGGTGGCAAGGCTTTGTCCGGTGCTCAGCAGGCCGATGAGCAGCGCGGCGATCCGGGGGCGCTCGTTCTTGATCTGACGGTCGGTGACCCTGACCGGGCGCCAGCCGACGCGGACGAGCTGACCCAACGCCATCACTCCGTGTTGCGCCTCGGCTAACGAGACATATGCTCCCGCGAATCGAGGTGCCATCCCGCGAGCGTGCCGAAAAACCTGTGCCGCGTGGGTGCCAGACGTGACGAAGTAGCCTTATACGTGTGGAGAATCGGCAACATGCCACGCGGTCGCGGGCCAATCCCGGTGGGATTGCCGATGTGCTGTCGGTTCTGGGGCCCGACACGCAGCCGCACCGGGGGCGCAAGCCGCCGTGGTTCAAGGTGCCGGCGCCCGGCGGACCCCGGTATCGAGAGCTCAAGGAGCTGATCGACTCCGAGAACCTCCACACCGTCTGCCAGGAGGCGGCGTGCCCCAACATCGGCGAGTGCTGGCAGCGGGGGACGGCGACGTTCATGATCCTCGGCGACACCTGTACGCGCAGGTGCGGCTTCTGCAACGTCAAGACGGGCAAGCCGACGTGGAACGACCCGCTGGAGCCCGCCCGGGTCGCGCGCAGCGTCGCCAAGATGGGTCTGCGCCACGCCGTCATCACCTCCGTGGACCGCGACGACCTCCCGGACTATGGGGCCAGCGCGTTCGTCGGCGTCATCCGCCAGATCCGCCACCAGTCGCCGCAGACCCAGATCGAGGTGCTCACGCCTGACTTCCGGGGAGCCGAGATGCCGCTGGCCAAGGTGATTGCCGAGCGGCCCGACGTCTTCAACCACAACGTCGAGGTGGTACCCCGCCTGTACCCGGTGGCGCGCCGCGGATCCACCTGGGAGCGGTCGAAGAGAGTGCTGCGCAACGCCAAGGAATATGCCGGCGACGAGGTCACCACCAAGTCGGGTCTGATGGTCGGGCTGGGCGAGTCGTTCGAGGAGATGGTGGATGCGCTTGGTCAACTGCGCGACAATGAGGTCCAGGTGCTGACCGTCGGTCAGTATTTACGCCCCACCGAACGTCATCTTCCGATCGTGCGCTACTGGCATCCCGACGAATTCGCCGCCCTCGAGCGGGCCGCCTACGAGCTCGGGTTCGAGCACGTGGCCGCCGGTCCGCTGGTGCGCTCGAGCTACCACGCCGACCAGCACGTCGCCCAGCGCCAGCCGGGCGTCGGTCCCCTGAAGGAGATCGCGTGACCCCAAGACGCCGAGTGACCTTGATCCTGCTGGGGGCGCTTGCGCTCGCCCTGCTGTTCGCGCCCGCCGCGCTGGCGGCCGCCGGCGGCGGCTCGGCCGGCTTCAGCGGCGGCGGTGGAGGCGGAGGCGGCGGCCACGGCAGCGGCTTCGCCCTCTACATCATCATCGACCTGCTGATCCACATCGCGGTGCTCGGCCACGGCCTGGGTGCTCTCGTGCTGATCGCACTGGCGCTGCTCTACTTCTTCGTGACCAAGGGCATGCCCAAACTGCAGGACTGGTGGGCGACGCGCGCCGCCGCCCGCGGCCCCGCTCACCGCAAGCCGTCCAAGCGCGAGCGCCGGGTTGAGCTGGCCGCCGCCGAGGCCGCCGAGGACGACCCCGAGTACGCGCCCGACAACGTGCGCGCGTCGGCCGCGGTCCTCTTCAAGGCCGTCCAGAACGCCTGGGACCAGCAGGACAGCGTGCACCTGCGTGAGATGGTCGGACGCGACCTCTACAAGGAGTGGTCACTGCGGCTGGAAGACTTCAATCGCCGCGGGTGGCGCAACCGGGTGCAGCTGATCGGCGAGCCGACGATCGAGTACGTCGGGCTCAAGCGCACCGGCGACGAGTCGACCGACTACGTCGTCGTCAAGATCGACGCGCGCCTCAAGGACTACGTGGTCGACCGCTTCGGTCGCCGCCTCAAGCGCACCGGCCGCCTCGGCGAGACCACGCGGATCCGCGAGTACTGGACGCTGCAGCGCGCCGACGGGCGCTGGTACGTGGCCTCGATCGAGCAGGACCGCGAGGGCCAGCACCAGCTGGAGGACAAGGTGGTCGCCAGCGCCTGGGCCGACGAGACCGGGATGCGCGATGCCGCCCTCGTCGAGGGAGCGGTCGCCGACGCAGTGCCCGAGGGCACCCGGATCGCCGAGGTCGCCGACCTGCAGTACGAGGGCGATGCCCATGCCGCGGCGATGGACCTCAGCCTGGCCGACGGCCGCTTCGCCCCCGACGTGCTCGAGGTCGCCACCCGCCGGGCGATCGACGGCTGGGCTCAGGCCGTCGACGGCGATGACGCGCGACTGAAGGCGATCGCCACCCCCGATGCGGCTGAGGACCTGCTCTACGCCGGCGACGGGAGCCGCCGCACGCGCGTCGTCGTGCGCGGTCCGTCGGTCAAGCGGATCCGGATCGTCGCCCTCGACGCCGCAGCCGAGCCGGCCACGATGATGGTCGAGGTCGACCTGAGCGGCCGGCGCTACATCGAGAACCGCGACACCACCGCGGTCGTCTCGGGCAGCCGCTCGAAGGCCACGAGCTTCACCGAGCGCTGGACGTTGAGCCTCACCGGCGACGAGGCGCAGCCCTGGCGGATCACCGCCGTCGGCGCGCCCGTCGGACTCGCCTAGCCGCCGCCCGCCGCACCCCGCAGCGGCTCCGCTGCCCGGGTCTGTCCCGGAGCCTAAGCTCCCGGTCGCTTGATCCCGATCAAGGACAACATCCCCACGGACCGGTTTCCGCTGGTCACCGTCGCGCTGATCCTCGCCAACATCGTCGTCTACGTGCTGGCGACCGGCCATGGCGGGTCGCTGATCTCCGGGCCCGACACCCACGAGCTGGTCAAGTACGGCGTCTCGCCTTACTCCATCACCCACCCCACGGGGCGCACCTGGGGGACCGTGTTCACGTCGATGTTCATGCACGCCTCGATCCTCCACCTCGCGGGCAACATGCTGTTCCTGTGGATCTTCGGCAACAACGTCGAGGACTCGATGGGGCCGGCGCGGTTCCTGCTCTTCTACGTGGCGGGAGGGCTCGCGGCGCTGGCGCTGCAGGTCGCCGTGGAGCCGAACTCGATGGCGCCGACGGTCGGGGCGTCGGGGGCGATCGCCGCCGTGCTGGGCGGCTACGTGGTGCTCTATCCCCGCGCCCGGGTGCTGACGCTGGTGCTGATCATCCTGTTCTTCACGGTGATCGAGCTGCCGGCGATGGCGATGCTGGGGCTGTGGTTCGCCGAGCAGGCCGTGTTCGGTGCCGTCGGGCTCACCGATCCGACCGGCGGGGGTGGCGGGGTCGCCTACTTCGCCCACGTCGGGGGGTTCGCCTTCGGGCTGCTGGCGATCCGAGCGCTGGCCACGCGACGCAAGCCCACGCCCCCCACCGCGGCGGCCTACCGATGAAGTACGTGCTGCTGGTGGTGGCGCTGGTGTTCATCGCCGGTCTGGGACTGCTGACCGCGCTGGACATCTCCCACACCGGCCTCAACTGGCTCGACGTGCTGGCGATCCTGGTCCTCATCCTGTTCGCGACCGGGATCGTGGGGGCGCTGCTGGAGCCGCCCCGCAAGGGGGGCGACTGAGCCTCAGGCCGCCGCGGACTGAACGGTGGACTCCATCTCGTCTCGGCGGGCGTGGCTGGAGGTGGTCGGCTGCAGCACCGTCAGCAGCGAGTTGAGCTCGATGTCGCGCTGCGAGGGCAGCGTGATCGGCAGGTCGCGGCGCACCGTGTAGCGGTTGCGCCGGCCATCACGGGCGCGATCGACGTAGCCGGTCTCGATCAGGTCGGCGACGATCCGCTGGGCAGCGCGCTCCGTGATCCGCACGGTCGCGGCGATCTCGCGCATGCGCATGCGGGGATCCTCGGCGATGCACAGCAGCACGAGACCGTGGTTCGTCAGGAAAGCAAAGCGCCCCATCGGCCTCGATCGTACACGCACATTCACGACTCGCGACATACGACTAGAAAATCGTATTATGGCCGCGGCCGCTCTGTAGCCGGACCCACCGCCTCAGCGGCAGCCAGCCCGGCTGGTAGATTCGGGCCGATGGATGTAGCCGCGCCCATCGTCGGCGACGCGCGCGAGAGGCTAGTGACGGCGGCGTATGAGCTGTTCGCCCGCCATGGCGTGCAGGCCGTCGGAGTCGACGCGATCATCGAGCGCTCCGGCGTGGCGCGCCAGACGATGTACCGCCATTTCGGATCCAAGCAGAACCTCGTGCTGGCGTTCCTGGCGCGCCGCGAGGAGGTGTGGACCTACGGCTGGCTGGCCGCCGAGGTGCGCCGGCGCACCGACGATCCCCACGAGCGGCTGCTGACGATCTTCGAGGTGTTCGACGAGTGGTTCCGCACGCCCGAGTTCGAGGGCTGCTCGTTCATCAACGTGATGCTGGAGCACCCCGACGGGCAACACCCCCTGCACCGAGCCGCCGCCGAGTACCTGGCGAACATCCGGGAGTTCCTCAGCGGCCTGGCGACCGAGGCCGGCATCGACGACCCCGAGGGGTTCGCGCGCCGGTGGCACATCCTGATGAAGGGGTCGATCGTGTCCGCGGGCGAGGGCGACCGCGACGCCGCGCTGCGCGCCCGCCGCCTCGGCACGCTGCTGCTGGATCAGGCTTAGGCCGGACGCGCCATGTAGACGGCGAGCACCGACGGATCGCGCACCAGCGGCTTGGTCTCGCCGGTGAGCACGAATCCGAGGCGCTCGTACAAGGGGATGGCCGGCGATCCGTCGACCACGCCGAGGCGGATGAAGCGGGCCCCGTGCGTCGTCGCCCAGCCGCGCACCGAAGCCAGCAGGCGCTCGCCGATCCGCTCGCCCCGCCGGGCGGGCTCCACCCACATCCCCCACAGCTGGACGAGACCGCGCTCGCGCGCAAACCAGCGCCCGGCGGCCATCCCGATCCACGACTCCCCGTCGATCGCCACGTAGACGCCGCCCTGAACGCCTCCATCGGCCATCTCTGACCAGTGCTTCTCGGGCTGCTGGGATTCGTGCTCGGGCGTGGAGCCGAACGCCTCCGGGGCGTCGGCCATGGCGCGCATCCGCAGCTCGCGCAGGCGCTGGCCCTCGCCCGCGCGCACCGCGCGGATGGTGATCACCGCAGCTCGACGTCGAGACGATCGAAGCGGCCGAAGCGCCACAGGTCCGCGACGCGCGCCAGAATGGCCTGCGGATCGGCGTCCTCCAGGGCCTCGGTGCCGAACTGCTCGACGTTGAACGAGGCCAGCGCGGTGCCGTAGGTCATCGCGTTGCGCAGCATGTCGAAATCAATCTGCGCTCCCTCGTCGATCCGGTTGGCGATCAGGCCGACGAACCCGCCGGCGAAGGCGTCGCCGGCTCCCGTGGGGTCGACGACCTGATGCAGCGGATAGGCGGGCAGCGCGAAGAAGTCGTCGCCGGTGATCAGCGCCGAGCCGTACTCGCCCTGCTTGGCGACGATCATGGAGGGGGCGGGTGGGCCCCAATTCATGATTTCGTGCGCCGCGGAGAACAGGTTGGGCTTGCCGGTCAGCTGGCGCAGCTCCTCGTCGTTGAGGATCAGGCAGTCGACCTTGCCGATGATCTCGACGAGCTCATCGCGGGCGATGTCGATCCACAGGTTCATCGAGTCCAGGGCGACGAACTTGGCGGCCGCGCACTGCTCGCGGACCTGCAGCTGCAGGCCGGGCTGGATGTTGGCCAGGAACAGCACCTCGGCGTCCCGGGAGCCCGGCGACAGCTTGGGATCGAAATGCTCGAACACGTTGAGCTGGGTCTCCAGTGTGTCGCGGGTGTTGAGGTCGTCGTGATAGCGGCCCTTCCAGAAGAAGGTCTTGCCGCCGGCGATGCGCTCGACGTCGTCGATGTTCGTGTCGCGGGTGGAGAGCACGGCCAGCTCGGCATCCCCGAAGTCGTCGCCGACCGGCCCGACGACGTTCACGGGACTGAGCAGCGAGGCGGCCAGGGCGAAATGCGTGGCCGCGCCGCCGAGCATGCGCTCGCGCTCGCCGAACGGGGTCTCTACGGCGTCGAACGCGATCGAACCAACGACGGTGATGCTCAATGTGGCCTGCCTTTCTAACGACTCGGAGCGGCGGGCCAGGTTACGCGAACCGCCCGGACAACAGTTCTTGACTGCGCCGAGACGATCGTAGTATGTTGGCTACGGAGGGAGACCGGTCGGTCTGACGCCAGCGCGTCGGCGGCCGCAGAACGCTCGCCACGTCGGGGCGATCACCAATCAGGAGAGGACGAACATGCCTATCCCCACCGAGCTCGTCGGGTCGCTTCCGCGCCCGATGAAGCTGCAGGAGGCCTACGCCGATCACGACGAGGGCAAGATCTCCTTCGAGCAGCTGCAGGCTTCTCAGGACGAGGCCGCCGAGGACTCGATCAAGCGCCTCGAGGCGACCGGCGAGCCGTACGTCACCGACGGCGAGCAGCGCGAGTCGAGCTTTGCCACCTACAACCTGACCGACACCCTGGCGGGCACGGGCCTGGCCGATGGGCTTGCCGGCGACGGTCAGTTCTTCGCGATCTTCGACGACGGTCACAACCGCCAGCTGCCTCGGATCACCAAGGGCCCGTTCCGTTACAAGACCTACGCCTCCGAGTTCGTGGCCAAGAACAAGGCGATCGCCTCGCACCCCGTCAAGCAGGCGGTCATCTCGCCCTCGATGATGATGCTGCTGCTGTACCCGCTGGACGGCGAGATCGACGGCTACTCGCGCGACCAGTTCCTCGACGACTGCGTCAACGAGGCCGAAAAGGACATTCGGCAGTGCTTCGCTGCCGGCGCGGTGCGCGTATCGGTCGACTTCACCGAAGGCCGGCTGGCCAACAAGAACGACTCGCGCAATCCGTGGACCGGCAAGAACATGCTGCAGGAGTTCATCGACCTCAACAACCGGCTGTTCGATCGCTTCACCGCCGAGGAGCGCCGCAACATCGGGATCCACACATGTCCGGGCGGCGACTGCGACTCCGTGCACTCCAAGGAGGTCCCGTATGAGCTGTTGCTGTCACACATGTTCGAGATGAACGCCGGCTACTTCCTGATCCAGTGCGCGTCGGAGGACGACCGCGAGTCGATCTACGAGATGTGCGGCAAGTACAGCCGCGAGGACGCCGACGGCGTGGCTCAGGTGTGCTTCATGGGCGTCGTCAACCCGCTGACTCCGGAGGTCGAGACCTCCGAGCACGTGAGGAACGAGCTGGTGACGGCGGCCAAGTACATCCCGGTGGAACGCCTCGGCGCGACCGACGACTGCGGCTTCTCGCCGTTCAGCCGCGACGTCAAGCCCAACCACGAGTCGCCGGACGCCGCCCGCGACATCGCGATGCAGAAGATCAGCGCCCGGCTGGAGGGGGCCCGCATGGCCTCCGAGGAGCTCGGCGTCTAACGAGGGCTCAGCGCGCACGGGTCTCGCGCGCCTGGACAGCGGCCCTCGGGCGCGGCTGGGCTCGATGGCCGTCTTTTTGCCCACTAGCCTCTGACGGGCAATGCCTTTGCGCGCGATGCCCCGTGTGGGCGCCACCGTGTCGATCGAGTACCTGGGGTCGACGCTGCGTGGCGTCGTCGACAGCGTCGAGGGCGACGGGCGGCGGCTGCTGGTGCACACCGAGGACGGTCGTGAGATGGCTTTTGCGCTCAACGGGGCGACGGCGACCTTCACCGCCGACGGCAGCCAGACCAGCGCCCGGCTGCGCTTCGACGGCTGAGCGGGTGGCGACAGCGGCACCGCGGGGTACCAGATCGGCAATGCCGGCGGGAACTTCGCCGCTAACACCACCGGGGTGATGGGGGTCTTCAACACGGACTTCACCAACGGGCCGCTGGATGCTCGAATGCGCAGACCGGTGACCTAGCTCGACTGCAAGCGAGAAGTTTCCTCGCCTCGCGCCGAAGAAGTAGCCGCCGCTTGCCCGATAATAGGCAGCGGTGCGACTGCTGGCCATCGCGGTGTTCATGCTGTTCGCGGGCACCCACGCCCACGGTCTTTCGATGGCGGCGACGTCTCGCGCCGCCATCCACGAGAACCAAATCCCAAAACCGAGGACCGTGTGGTCGCCGATCCCGTTCGGGGCCAAGCGCAAGGCCGAGACCACGGCCTACGTGGGCCGGCACTACGGCAGCTTCATGAAGCCGACGTGGCAGCTGCGCCACCCCCACGTGATCGTGATCCACTACACCGAGGCCAGCTACAGCTCAACGTTCAACACGTTCGCCAACGACGTACCCGACTCCGAGCTGCACGAGCTTCCCGCCACCTCCGCGCACTTCGTGATCGACACCGACGGGACGATCCGTCAGCTGGTCTCGCTGGGCACGATGGCGCGCCACACCGTGGGCCTCAACTGGACGGCGATCGGGATCGAGCACGTGGGCTTCAGCGACGCCCAGGTGCTGGGCGACCGTCGCCAGATCGGTGCCAGCCTGCGCCTCGTGCACTGGCTGCGCTGCCGCTACGGCATCGAGATCAAGAACGTGATCGGGCACAACGAAAGCCTCTCCAGCCCGTATCACCACGAGGACGTGGCCTCGCTGCGCACCCAGACCCACAGCGACTTCAACCGCCACGACATGAACATCTACCGGTCGAGGCTGCGTGCGCTCGGCGGGTGTCCGTAGAATCGTGGCGGTGCGGATGACGACGCTGCTGAATCTGGCATCACGCGGAAGGGCTTCTGGGGCGGCTTCGGTGCGACGCACAACGCCGCCATCCGCGCGGCTCGGCGCCACGCCCACGCGCCCAAGGCCAAGTTCCTGACCTGGATCTGCACCGGATGACGGAGATCGCGCGTATCGGAGTTGTCGGCGCCGGCTTCATGGGCTCCGGAATCGCGGAGTCAGCCGCCTCGGCGGGCATCGACGTGACGGTGTTCGAGCCCGAGCAGGCGCCGCTGGATCGCTCCCGCTCGCGGCTGCAGGAGTCGGTGGACCGGGCGCTCTCGCGCGAGAAGTTGAACGCGGAGGACGCCGAGGCGCTGGTGGGGCGGATCGCCTACACCACCGAGATGGCCGACCTCGACGGCGTCGATGCCGTGCTCGAGGCGGTCAGCGAGGACCCTCTGCTGAAGGGCAAGCTGTTCGCGTCGCTTGACGAGCAGCTGCCCGACGCGCAGTTTCTGGCCTCCAACACCTCCTCGATCCCGATCGCCGAGATCGCCGCCCGGACGCACCGGCCCGAGCGGGTCGTGGGCCTTCACTTCTTCTCCCCCGTGCCGGTGATGAAGCTGGTGGAGGTGGTCGTTGCCCTGGACACCGCCGAGGAGACGGTCGCCTGTGCCGAGCAGTTCGCCACCAAGATCGGCAAGCAGCCGATCCGCACCAAGGACCGCTCGGGGTTCATCGTCAACATGCTGCTGGTCCCCTATCTGATGGCCGCGGTGCGCATGTACGAGCAGGACTTCGCCAGCCGCGAGGACATCGACCAGGGGATGAAGCTGGGCTGCGAGCACCCGATGGGGCCGCTGACCCTGTGCGACTTCATCGGTTTGGACGTGCTCTACGCGGTCTGCAACTCGCTGTATGAGGAGTTCAAGCAGCCCGAGTACGCCCCGCCGCCGCTGCTCAAGCGAATGGTCGTCTCCGGCCGTCACGGCCGCAAGGCCGGCCAGGGCTTCTACTCGTACTAGTGCCCGGCCTGGACGAATAGACGAGAGGCCCTCAAGTTGACCCGGCTGCGCTCGATAACCGCGGTGAGCGATGAGTTTCGACGCCCCGAACATGGACACGATGGCCTCGACGCCTCCGCCCGAGGTGCTCGATGCGATCGGCGCCGCCGCGAAAGCCTACGATTGCCTGGAGGCCAACGGCGTGCAGCTGCGCTTCCACGTCGACGGTCAGACCGGGAAGGTCGCAGTGCACGTCTACGACCTGCAGGACACCGCGATCGGCAGCCTGGCGCTCAGCCAGCTGCTCGTCGTGGCGACCAGCGGATGGCGGTAACCGTCGCGTTACGGTAGCCTGCCGGTTACCGATGCCCACTCAGGCCATCGCAGGTGATCCGTTCGAGGCGCTCGGCGACGCCAACCGCCGGGAGATCCTGACCCTGCTGGGCGCGGGCGAAAAGTCGGTGGGCGAGCTCGCCGATGCGCTGCCGATCAGCCGCCCGGCCGTCTCGCGCCATCTGCGGTTGCTCAAGGAGGCCGGCCTGGTCGCCGAGCGACCGCGGGGGACGCTGCGCATCTACCGCCTGCAGGAGCAGGGCGTGGAGGTCGTGCAGGGCTACCTGCGCCAGGTGTGGGGCGAGGCCGCGGCCCGCTTCTCGCTGCTGGCCGAGAACACCGAGCCGCGTTGACCGAGCCGCTGAGCCTCAGCTTCGACCTCGCCTGCTCGGCCGAGCATGCCTTTGCCACGTGGACGGAGCGGATCGGGAGCTGGTGGCCCGCCGATCACTCCGTCAGCGGCGAGCGCGGGCTCGACGTCGTGCTGGAGCCGGGCATCGGCGGGCGCATCTACGAGCGCACGCGCTCGGGCGAGGTGCACGAGTGGGGCGAGGTGACCGTCTGGGAGCCGCCCGCGCGGCTCGGCTACCTGTGGCACCTGCGCCGCGAGCGCAACCACGCAACCGAGGTGGAGATCCGCTTCGTGGCGCTCGCCGAGGCGGCCACACGGGTCGAGATCGAGCACCGCGGCTGGGAGCGGCTGGGCGAGGGCGCCGAGGAATGGCGCGACCGCAACCGAGGGGGATGGCAGGCGCTGCTCCCCCACTTCATCGAGGCGACGAGAGGAGAACGCGAATGAGCGACGGCACCAAGGACGATCCGTGGAGGCTGCGCACCGCGCCGGGCAGCTCGGAGTACACGATGTACCGCGACGAGCAAGCCGATCCGCCGGCTCTCGTCTGCCAGGTCGGGTCGACCACGCTCAAGTACCACCTGCGAGCGATCGAGGACCTGCACGCGTGGCTGCGCGAGCAGACCGATTGGGTGGCCCTGGGCGCCGCCGACGAGAAGAAGGAGGCAGCGGACGGGTCGGTGGAGGCCTGGGGTCGCTCCGGGGACAACCCGGTGGCCGGCTGGTACGGCCTGCGCAAGGGCTATCGCGGACGCTTCGGCATGTACCTGCCGCCGCTGCTGGAGGAGCTCGGGCTGGCCGAGCTCACCCACGAGCGCCGCAACAACCAGATGCGCGCGGCCTAGACGCTCAGCTCGCGTCGCCGGCCATCACCACCGGCCGCCCGGGAGGGGCAGGCGGCGCCGACGTTGGCGAGATCTGCCGGTCGCGCGCGGCAACCAGCCCGATCACCAACTGGGGGGCGAGCAGCGCCAGCAGGAGGATGAGCGCCGGCGTCCAGGAATGCGTGGCGCCGTGCAGGGCACCGACGGCCAGCGGGGCGAACGCCGCCAGCACGTAGCCCACCGACTGCGCCATCGTCGACAGACCCTCGGTGGTGGCGACGCTGCCACCGCGCATCACGATCAGCATCAGGGCCAGCGGAAAGGCGGCGTTCTGTCCCAGGCCCAGCAGCACCGCCCATAGGTACGGAGCCGACATCGGCGCCAGCAGGATCCCGAGCAGGCCGGCAGCCGTCAGCAGGCAGCTGCCGACGACCAGGGGACGCTGGTCCCGCGAGCGACCCGCCAGACCGGGGACGACCAGTGCCGTGACCAGGCCCACCGCCATCGTCAGGCTCAACAGCAGACCGGCATGGCTCTCGCTGGCGCCGTGGCTGCGAAAGATGCTCGGCAGCCATGCCAGCGTGGCGTAGAAGCCGCCCGACTGCACCGCGAAGAACAGCGTCACCGCCCACGCCAGCGGCTCGCGCAGCAGGGCGCGCACCGGGCGGTGAGAGTCCGGATCTGACGACTCGTGGCGATCCGCGCTCGGCCCATCGCGGCGAACGAGCGCCGGGAGCCACGCCAGGGCCGCGATCGCCGCCGGGATCGCCCACACCGCCAGCCCGGGGCGCCAGCCGCCGCCCAGCGCGTCGGCCAACGGCACGGTGGCCCCGGCCGACAGTGCGGCAAAGCCGATCAGCGACACGGTGTACAGGGCCATTGCCGTTCCTGTGCGGTGCGAGAAGTCGCGGCGCACCAGCACCGGCAGCAGCACGTTGCCGATCGCGATCGCGGTGCCCGCCAGCGCGGTGCCCAGAAACAGGAGACCGACGCCCGGAATCAGTCGCAGCAGCGTTCCGGCCAGCAGCACGCACATCGCGCCGGCCAGCGCCGCCCGCAGGCCCAGCCGACGGGCCAGCACCGGGGCCAGCGGCGCCAGCAGGCCGAAGCACAGCACCGGCAGCGTCGTCAGCGCTCCCGCCCAGCCCGAGGACAGACCGGTGTCGGACTGGATCCGGTCGAGCACCGGCCCGATGGCGGCGGCCGCCGGGCGCAGGTTGATCGCGACCAGGACCACTCCGCCGGCGAGCATCGCGGAGCGAAGCCGGGCGTCGTTCATGCCTACAGGCTAGGCCTGCGCACAGAAGCGCAGAACCCGCTCCCACAGGACCTCGGACTGCTGCGCGTCGTACTCCTCGGGCGCCGGATCGGCGATCTTGAGCGGCCGCCGCTACGTTGCACCGGGTGACCCTCACGCGCGCCGACATCGCGGCCTCGGCCGAACAGCTGCTCGACGCCGGCTACGGGCTGTGGCTGGTTTCGCACGCAGCGGTGCTCTCGGAGCTGGATTCACGGCCGATGGGCGTCGAGGTCGCCGAGTTGGACTTCCTCGCCCCGCACGATCGGCCCTGGCAGGTCGCCGACCTGATGCGCGTCTACAACGTGCTCAACGAGACCGCCTTCGGCGCCAAGGGCATCCCGTTGCAGAATTGGGTGATGATCGACCTCGGCCTACTGCCCTCCGCCTTCTTGCTGGTCACGCTGTCGGCGCAGCGGGCCGCGCAGAGGATGTCCGATCACCGGATCTCGGGCGCTGCCCGTGCCCGCATCGCGGGGGTGCTGCCGGCGGTGCTTGAGGAGGCGCAGCGGCTGGACTACGCGGGGCCGATCCCCGTGGCCGGCTACTGTGCGGCGCGCTCACCGGTCCCCGACGGTTGGGTCGGCTGGTCGCTGTGCTCGGCGATCCCCGGTCTGGGCACCACCGCCAAGGGCCTGGCCCTCGAGGCCTACGGGGCGCGCACCCTGACCGGGGTGGCGCAGTTCTCCGATCCCGCGCTGCGGGTGCACCGCAAGTTCGGGCCGATGCAGCTGCTGTCGGCGGTGGTGGAGCTGCACCCGGTGCCCGGCACGCTCGTCTACCGAACGGACGTGTTCGCCTCCGAGGACGAGCGGGCGCCGGAACCGACGATGATGCTCAACGCGCGCGACGACGACGCCCAGCGCGCGCTGCAGGACCGGCTCGACGCCGGCGCCGAGATCCACATCCTGTCCCCTGGCCTGGTCGACGACCGGGTCCCGATCCTGGAGCGACACTGATGCCGGGACGTAATTACGTGCTCGCCTTCAGCGGTGGGCTTGACACCTCCTATGGCCTCGCCGTGCTGGTCGATCGCGGTGAGCAGGTGACCACCGTGACGGTCAACACCGGCGGCTTCGACGCCGCCGAGCTGGCCGACATCGAGAGGCGGGCGGCGGCGCTGGGAGCGACCGAGCACGTGGTCGTCGACGGGCGCGCGCGGCTGTTTGCGCAGTTCGTCTCCTACATCCTCAAGGCCAACTACCTGCGCAACGGCGTCTATCCGTCGTGCGTCGGCGTGGAGCGGATGCTGCAGGCCGAGGAGGTGACCCGGGTCGCCCTGGAGCGCGGCGCCGACGCGATCGCCCACGGCTCCACCGGAGCCGGCAACGACCACGTCCGCTTCGACGCGGTCACCAAGGCGCTGGCCCCGAAGCTGGAGATCGTGGGGCTGATCCGCGACGAGGCCCACACCCGCGAGGAGGAGCGCGACTTCCTGCGCGAGCGCGGCCATCCGGTCTCGGAGATCACCGCCAAGTACTCGTTCAACTTCGGGATCCTCGGCACCACGATCGGCGGCGAGGAGACCTACGGCTCGTGGGAGTACCTCCCCGAGGACGCATGGCCGACGACGAGGTCGATCGCCGACGCTCCCGGCAAGCCCGCCGAGCTGGTGGTCGCCTTCGAGCTGGGGCTGCCGGTGGGGTATGAGTTGGTAGATGGCGGCGCACCGGTCGACCTGGAGGACGTCGGGATCGGCGTCCCCGGCTACGACACGCTGGCCGCGCTGAACCGGATCGGCGCCGAGCATGGGGTGGGTCGCGGCATCCACACCGGCCAAACGATCATGGGGATCGTTGGCCGACTGGGCTTCGAGGCGCCGGGGATGATGGTCCTGATGGCCGCCCACCGCGAGCTCGAGCGCCTGGTGCTGACCAACGCCCAGCAGACGCTGAAGGCCTCGCTGGGCACGACCTTCGGCGACATGCTGCACGAGGGCCGCTACTACGACCCGCTGCTGACCGACATCCGAGCTTTCCTGGACAGCTCGCAGGAGCGCGTCACCGGCGAGGTGCGCCTGCGCCTGCACAAGGGCAACGTGATCGCGCTGGGCTGCCGCAGCCCGCACAGCCTGCTGGACGCGGGCCGGCGGTTGGGCTCGACCTATGGCCACGGCTCGTCGCTGTGGACCGGCCCCGAGGCGCGTGCCTTCGCCCACATCTACGCCACGGCGGGGCTGCTGGCCCGCTCGACCGCCGGCGGCGAAGGCTGATCGATCGTGAGCTCGTTCTGGACACAGGCGATCGTGAGCGAGCGCGTCGCCCGTTCGCCGCTGACCGCCGACCGCGACGCCGACGTGTGCATCGTCGGCGGCGGCTACACAGGCCTGTGGAGCGCCTATGAGCTGCTGCGCGCCGAGCCGTCGCTGGACGTGGTGATCCTGGAGGCCGAGACGATCGGCTTCGGCGCCTCCGGTCGCAACGGCGGCTGGGTGCTGGGCGCGATCGCCGGTGACCGCGAGTGGTGGAGCAAGCGCTCCGGTCGCGCCGCCGTGGTCGCCCAGGACGCCGCCGTCCGCGAGACCGTCGGCCACATCGGCCAGGTGATCGAGCACGAGCACATCGACTGCGACTTCGTGCACGGCGGCACCCTGCGGGTGGCCGAGACCGGCCTGGAGCGCCAGCGGCTCCAGGACGCGATCGCGTTCGAGCGGTCCTGGGGAGCGGGACCGCAGGACACGATGCTGCTGGAGGCCGACGAGCTGCTGGAGCGCCTGCATATGCCGACGGCGATCGCGGCCAAGTTCTCGCCGCACTGCGCGCGGGTGCAGCCGGCCAAGCTGGCCGCCGGCCTGGCACAGGCGATCGAGCGGCGGGGAGCAACTGTTCACGAGCGCTCGCGGGTGACCCGGATCGCCCCCGGCCAGGTGAGCACCAACGCCGGCGTGGTGCGCGCTCGTCACGTGATCCGCGCCACCGAGGGCTACACCGCGGGGCTCCCCGGGCTGCGGCGCAAGCTGCTGCCGATGCGCAGCTCGATGATCATCACCGCCCCGCTTGACGAGGCGACGTGGGCGGCGATCGGTTGGGAGGGGGCCGAGACGCTGGGCGACTCGCGTCATGTCTACATCTATGCGCAGCGCACGAGCGACGGCCGGATCGCGATCGGCGGTCGCGGCAAGCCGTATCGCTACGGCTCGGACACCGAGGGTGAGGGCTCAGCCGACGCCGGGGTCGTCACCGAGCTGCGAACGCGGCTGTGCGAGCTGTTCCCGGTCCTCGCCGACGTGAACATCGACGCCACCTGGCAGGGCGTGCTGGGCGTCAGCCGCCCGTGGAGGCCGAGCGTGAGCTTCGATCCCGACACCGGCCTGGGATGGGCCGGCGGCTATGTGGGCGAGGGGGTCGCCGCCACCAATCTCGCGGGGCGCATGCTCGCCGACCTGATCCTCGGACGGCGCACGGCGCTCACCGAGCTGCCGTGGATCGCGCCCATGGATCGCAACTGGGAGCCTGAGCCGCTGCGCTGGATCGGCGTCATCGCGGTCTATGAGTCATTGCGGCGCGCTGACGTCTCCGAGCGGCGCAGCGGCCGCTCGTCGCCGTTCGCGCTGCCCGCGAAACTGCTGGGCATCACGCACTGACCAGCTCGACGATCCGCGTCAGCAGCGCCTCCAGCTGTTGCAGCTCGGCGACGGCGATCGACTCGCTGGTCTGGTGTGGGTCGCGTCCGCCGCTGGCGAGGGCGACGACGTCGACGCCGGCGGCCAGGTAGTTGGCCTCCAGCGTGACCTGGGCCTCCTGGAGGTCCAGCGTGATGCCGTCGATGCTGTCGACCGCCTCGCGCACCAGCGCGAGCGCCCGGGAGTCGGCGGCGCCGGGCAGCGGCGGTACCATCCGCGCGGGGTCGTGAGTCCACTCGCAGGTGGCACCGTGAGCGTTGCACACGCGCCGAAAGGTCTCCTCGATCGTCTGGAGCGTGTGCTCGATCTCCTCGACGCTGTAGCCGCGGACCTCACCGCGCAGGTAAGCCATTTCGGGCACGGAGTTGGTGGGAGCGGTGGCCAGTGTCTCGAGGATTGACGCGTGGTCGCGATTTTTCAGCCTGTCGATCACCGAGCCACCGACGATCGCTGCCACGCTGGCGCTGCCACCGCCGGGTTGGCGCCCGAGCGGGAGCGCGGACACCGCCTCGGCGGCGACCGCGATCGCGTCGATCCCCCCCTCGGGATCGGCGGCCGCGTGCGCGGCGCGCCCGTGCACGGCGACGACGAACGTCGTCTGCCCCAGCGCACGGGTGATCACCGTGCCGATCGGCTGGGAGCCGTCCACGGAGAACGCTACGTCGATGTCCAGCGACGACAGATCGAGCAGGCTGGCGCCCATCCGACCCGACTCCTCGCGGCAGGTGAAGGCGGCCACGACGGTGGGGCGCTGCCGTTCGGGAAGCCGGCGGGCGGTGAGGCAGGTGCGCATGACGGCGGCCACGGCGGACTTGTTGTCGGCGCCGAGAATCGTGTTCCCGGCCGAGCGGATCACGCCGTCGGCTGCGAGCTGCGGGCGCACGGGCTCGGCGCCTGACCCGACCGTGTCCATGTGGGCCACGAACAGCAGCGTCGGCCGGTCGGGCGCGCCGGGCACGGTGGCGATCAGGTTGCCGGCGTCCGATCCGTTGCGCGCGCCGGAGTCGTCGAACTGCGCGACGACCCCGGCATCGCTCAGCCAATCGGCGATCTGCTCACCCAGCGCCCGTTCCCGCCCGCTCGGCGAGGGGATCGCGACCAGCTCCGTGAACAGGGCGCGGATGTCGGCGTCGCGGGTGAGCATCGCGGTCAGGCGTCCGCCTGGGGCCGTGCCTCAAGCAGTGCCTTGCACTCGATCAGCTGCTCGCGCCACCAGCGCTTGCGGTCGGCGGCCGTCGCGGCGTCGGGTAGGCGCTCGTGGCTGAGCGCCACCCTGCTCTTGTCCGCGCCGCCTGCGGTGAAGCCGACGTTGACGCGGGTGGCACCGTCCGCCCAGTCATACCGCGCCGAGCGGGGGGCGGTGGCGGTGCGCAGACGCAGCGGGGCTCCCGGCAGCCAGCGTTCGCGCAGCCTCTCGTCGGTGAACGCCTCGAACAACTCGGCCACGGGGACGGCGATCGTGACCGAGGCCGTGATCGTGAAGCCGTCCGGGCGCTGATAGCGCTCGCGGCGTCCGCGCGCCTGCTCGTAGCTGACGGTGATCGACTGCGCCCACCAGCTGCCGACCCCGGGCTGCTCGGCAAGCCAGCGCGCGATCTCGGTGTGGGTGCGCTCGGCGGCGCCCCACTGGTCGAGGCGCTCGAACCAGCTGTCGGCGGAGCGCCCCGTTGCCTTGGCGACGGGATCTGCCGCCCGCTTGGGCTCGGGCGGCGCGGGTGGCTGGGGCGATGCGGGTGGTCCGGCGATCAGCATCCGGCGGGCGGCGGTGTAGCTCTCGCCCGTCTTGGCCATCCGGCTGCGCACGCGGCGCTTGAACGTCTTGTGCTCGGTCATCGTGGACTCCTCGTCAGCGGCCGGCGCCGGGACTCACGCTCCCGATGCCCCGCCGATGATGGGGCCACGACGACTGCCTGTCCCGATGACTCGAGGCCACCTCTACCTCCTCAAGCCGGCGGCGTGAGCGCCAGGATGAAGGTCAGGCGCGGGACCGCGCCACGGCGGACAATACCCGTGCGCGCGGCGGCTCGTCAAGTTAGGCTCGCGCCGTGCAGCAGATCACCGAAGGGCTCTGGCGGACGAGACGTTCTTCTGGTTGACGGCCCCGCGGACGCTGGTCGTCGGCGACCGCATCCTCGGTGGCCGGGCGGGCGGACTGCGCCTGTGCCCGGAATCGTGGATGGCAAGCCTGCGAAATCCCATGACCCAGGAGCAGCTCAGGGTGCTGCTGGCCCCCGTGCTGGAGCTGCCCGTGGAGCACGTGCTCACGTCTCACGGCGAGCCGCTGCTCAGCGACGGTGCCCGGGCGTTGGCCGAGATCCTCGGCGGCTGACCCGGCGGTCTTGGCGGTTCCGGCGGACGCCGGGGCTTGGGGGCGCTCAGGCGGCTACGGCCGCGGACTCGGCTGCGCCCCGGGGGAACGTCCCGGGGTGGATCTGCTCGGCGGGCAGCGGGTGGGAGAAGAGGAAGCCCTGTCCCAACAGGCACCCCGAGAGGCGCAGCAGCTCGCGTTGGGCCCTGGTTTCGATCCCCTCGGCGACGACCTGGAGGTCCATCCCGGAGCCGATCGACAGGATCGCGCTCATCAGCGCGGCCTCGCGACGGTCGGTCTCCAGCCCGTCCAGGAAGCAGCGGTCCACCTTCAGCACGTCGACTGGCAGCCGCTTGAGGTAGGTGAGCGTGGAGTAGCCGGTGCCGAAGTCGTCGAGCGCGATCTGGACCTGGAGGTCACGGATCCGCTGCAGGTTGCGCCGCTCCAGCTCTCCCGGGGAGAGGAACACCTCCTCGGTGATCTCGAGCGCCAGCGCCTTTCCCGGGAGCCCGGTCTCGGCCAGGATCGCAGCGATCACGTCAGCGACGTTGGGGAGCGCCAGCTGAACGGGTGAGAAGTTCACGGTGACCTGCAGGTCGTCGCCCGACTCCGCGCGCCAGCGCGCCAGTTGATGGCAGGCCACCCGCAGTACGTGCTCGCCGATGCGCACGATCTCGCCATTGGCCTCGGCGACGGGCACGAACTCGTTCGGAGAGACCGTCCCCAGCTCGGGGTGGGTCCAGCGCGCCAGCGCCTCGAAGCCTCGCGTCCAGCCGGTGCCCAGCTCGACTATCGGCTGAAACGCGACGGTTATCTCCCCGCGTGCAACCGCGCCGGCCAGTGCTCCGCGCAGGCGCAGCCGCGCTGCTGAGCGGGCCGCGGTCTCGGAGTCGGCGACCACCACCTGGTCGCGACGATGCTTGGCCAGGCGCATCGCCTCCGCGGCGCGCGTGAGCAGCGTGGCTCCATCGACGTCGGGGCCCGCGGTGGCCAGGCCAACTGTGACGCTCACCGAGAGCCGGTCCCCGCGCACGGCCACCGGCTCTGCACCGACGGCGGTGCGAATCTGGTGGGCCAGCCTCAGCGCCTCCAGCTGGTCGGAGGCCCGGGGGCGCAGGATCGCGAACACGTCTCCCTCGAGCCGACCGAGGATGTCCTCGCTGTTGAGCTGGTGGGCGATCCGCCGCGAGACCAGGGTGAGGATCCGGTCGCCGTAGTTGGTGCCGTACCCGTCGTTGAGCGTGCCCATGTCATCGATGCCGACTGCCAGCGCGACCAGCTCGCCCTCGCCGTGGGCCGCCGTCAGCTGCTCGGCATAGGCCACGGTGAGCGCCCGGTTGGGCAATCCGGTGAGCGTGTCGCGCAGGCTTTGGCGGGCCAGCGCGCGCCGCAGCTCCAGCTGCGTCCTGACCGCCGCCGCCAGGTCGCCGAGTACCCGTAGCTCATGCTCGGTCCACTGGTGGGGTTGGGTGTGGATCGCGCAGAAGGCGCCGACCACATGACCGTCGGAGAGGGTCAGCGGGAGGCCCGCATAGGCGATCATCGACAGGTCGCGCACGGCGAGGTTGTCGGCGACCAGGGGATCCGTGCGCGCGTCGGCGATGACCAGCGGCTGCCGGCGAGCGACGACGTGCTGGCAGAACGAGTGGCTCAGCGGGGTCTGACGAGCCGCTGCCCAGTCGCCCGACAATCCGCACGCGCTCTTGAAGAACTGGCGATCACGCTCGACCAGCGACACCAGCGCGACCGGGACCGCGAGCAGGTCGACCGCCAGGCGCGTGAACCGGTCGAACTCCGGCTCGGGCTCGGTGTCGAGCAGGCCCAGCTCCCGCAGGGCGGCGATCCGAGCACCGTCGGTGATCGCCTCGGGGGTCAAAGTCCGTGCCGGGCTTCGCGGGTCTCCACACCTGATCACTCGGCCCCCATGGGCCAAGACTTGACGTATCGGTGAAAACGTGTCGCTTTCGGCCTCAAACGGTGCAACTTGAGCATCCGGTGCCCTCGTGGACGCATGGCCGGTGGTCGGATGGGACTGGGGCGGCCGCTGGCCGCTGCCGACGGACTTCCAGCACTTCTCCGTCAACGGTCGTTGAGCGTCCGGATCGGCGAGCCGTCGCGAAACGCCGCGACGCCCTGCACCACCTGGTCGTACGTGTGCCGGAAGGCCGGCTCGGAGACGTAGCCGATGTGGGGTAGCAGGACGACGTTCTCAAGCTCGGTCAGCGGATGGCCGGCGGGCAGCGGCTCCTGATCGAAGACGTCGAGTCCGGCGGCGGCAATCGTTCGACGCGAGGTCGTCGGCGTCGATCGGCTTGTGGAAGAACTCGACCTGGACGTTCGAGCCGAGGGAATCCCAGTCGGCGTAGCCGGCGGCGCGGCGCTGGTAGTCATCGAGCACGGCGACTCGGAGCATGGTGGCCTGAGCCGGTTAGGCGGGGGCGGTGCCGGGCGCGGGGGCGGTGCCCGGCGTCGGGGCGGCGCCCGGGGCGGGAGCGACTCCCTGAGCGGGAGCGACGGGCGTGACCTTGAAGTCGTGCATCTCGTCGTAGGTGCCATGGAGGTTCGCGCCGCCTCCGTAGTGCGAGCTGGCCCAGTCGC
>JADGPO010000074.1 GCA_017882405.1 Solirubrobacteraceae bacterium
CGAGGCGTGGGAGGCCGCCGGGCCGCGACGCGCTGTGCTCGCGCGCGAGGCGCTTGCCGTGTGGCCTGATTGCGCGGACGGCTACGTGCTGCTCGCGCAGGCAGCGTCGAGCCTTGAGGAGGCGCGCGAGCTACTTGAGCGCGGTGTCGCCGCCGGCGAGCGCGCGGTGGGGCGGCGCGTGTTTGTGGAGGACGCCGGTGATTTCTGGTTGATCATCGAGACGCGGCCGTACATGCGCGCCCGCGCGGCGCTCGCCGCGACGCTGTGGCGTCTGGGGCGGCGCGAGGACGCGGTCGAGCATCAGCGTGTGCTGTTGCGGCTGAACCCGCGCGATAACCAGGGGCTGCGCTACCGGCAGGCGAACTGGCTGTTGGCACTCGAGTGCTACGACGAGCTCGAGGAGCTGTTC
Organism: Solirubrobacteraceae bacterium; assembly: GCA_017882405.1. The sequence goes on from JADGPO010000074.1 coordinate 410, forward strand.
GCCGCCCACGCCGGCGACGGGAATGCCCCAGGGTTCACCTACACCAGGGCGCTCGCAGCGTTCGCTCGTCGAGGCGCGGGCGCCCGGGCGCGCGCGCTGCTCGATGAGGCGCGCGAGCTCAACCCGCATATTCCCTCCTACCTGTCCGGCCGCAAGAAGCTGCCGGTCAAGCGCCCCGCCTACACGGTGTTTGGCGAGGAGAGCGAAGCGGTCGACTACGCCGCCGGCGCTGGCGAGCTGTGGGGCAGCGTGCCGGGCGCGCTCGCGTGGCTCGAGTCCTGACCCAAGGACGTCCGGGGCCGGCTCGTAGGGTGTCGCGGGGAATGGCCTATTTCCCCGCGAGATCGCGCTTGTCCCCTTCAGCTGCCGTCGGCACTCCCGTTACGACGGCGGGAGGTCAAGACGACGCATTCCCTGCGATGAGCCCGGCGCGGCGTTCTCATCGGGATATGGTGGCCACAATCGGCCACGCAACCCGCGCGTTGCGCGGCGTTCGGCTCAGGTCGGGTTTTTATGCTCCTCGGGCGTCTTGACGATCAGACGGCTGGAGCGCCCGTGGGTGATGAAGCTGAACGTCCACTGCAGCACCACCAACAGCCGGTTCTGAAACCCGACCAGGTACCAGATGTGGACCACCAGCCACACGATCCATGCGGGTAGCCCGCTGAGCCGCAGGAAGCCCACGTCGACGACGGCGCGGCCACGCCCGATCGTGGCCACGTTGCCCTTGTCGAGATAGTGAAAGGGTTTCCCGCCAGCCCCGCCCGGCTCGCCGCGCAGCCGGCGTCGCACCTGTCGCCCGGCGTATCGGCCCTGCTGGATGGCCACGGGCGCGACGCCCGGGAGCACCTCCGGCTTGCCGTCAGGCCCGCGGACGGAGACCATGTCGCCGAGCACGAAGACGTCTGGATGGTTCGGCAGCGTGAGGTCGGGCTCCACGATCACCCGCCCGGCCTTATCGACCTCGGCCCCCGCCTCCCGGCCCAGCTCCTGCGCCAACCCGGAGGCACGCACGCCGGCCGCCCAGACCACCGTTCGTGCGGCAATGCGCTCGTCCGCGCCGTCCGGGGTCGACAGGGTGACCGAATCGCGGTCGATGTGGGTCACCGTGTGGTTGGGCATCGGCGTCACGCCCATGCCCTCGAGCGAGCGTGTCGCCTTGGCCGACAGCTTCTCCGGAAACGCCGACAGCAGACGGTCGCCGGTCTCGACCAGCAGCACCCGGGCACGGGTTAGATCGATGTTGCGAAAGTCCCGGCGCAGCGTGTCGCGGGACAGCTCGCCGATCTGGCCGGCCATCTCCACCCCGGTCGGTCCGCCGCCGACGACGACGAACGTCAGCTGGGCGTCACGCTCGTGCGGGTCGTCGATCATCTCGGCCCGCTCGAACGCGCTGAGCAGGCGCGAGCGGACGATGACCGCCGATTCCAGCGACTTGACCTCGGCGGCGTGCTCGCGCCATTCCTCGTGTCCGAAGTACGAGTAACTCGAGCCGGCGGCCACGATCAGCGTGTCGTACTCGACGGGATCCGGCGGCGTCTCGCCCGGCGACACGTCGGCCAGTAAGACCCGGCGGCCCTCCAGGTCGAATCCGGTGACCTCGGCCAGCAGCACCCTGACGTTGGCGTGGGCCTTGAACAGGGAGCGCAGCGGATAGGCGACCTCGCTGGGCGGCAGCGCGCCGGTGGCCACCTGGTAGCTGAGCGGCTGGAACAGGTGAAAGTTGCGCTGATCGATCAGCGTCACCTGCACCGGCGCGGAGGCCAGCTGCTCGACGGCGCGCAGGCCGCCGAAGCCTCCGCCGATCACCACCACGCGATGCGGCGTCTCGGTCATGAGCTCAGGAAAGCACTTCTTGCCGTCTCGGACAGCCCTCGCCGGCGGCCTGCTATCAATGCAACCCTGGCGCCCATGGACCTCGATCTGCTCGTCATCGGCTCGGGTCCGGGCGGTCAGCGGGCCGCGATCCAGGCGGCCAAGCTCGGCAGGCGGGTGGGCGTGGTGGAGCGCCGCGATCGGATCGGCGGGGTCTCGATCCACACGGGCACGATCCCGTCCAAGACGCTGCGCCAGTCGATCCTCGAGGAGCTCGCCAGCCGCGGCGCCGACGTGGCCGACCCGCTGCACCCCGAGCGCCAACAGTCCGCGGCGCTGCGCTTCCTCTACGACCGCACCGCCCAGGTCGTGGCGATGGAGACCGCCGTCGTGCGCGAGCAGTTCCGGCGAAACGGCGTCGGGCTGCTGGTCGGCGACGCGGCGTTCGTCGACGAGCACACGATCGAGGTCACCGACCCGGCCGGCGAGCACGGCGGCATGCGGGTGACCGCGGAGAACGTCGTGATCGCCGTCGGCACGCGTCCCGCGCGCCCCTCCGGAGTGGACTTCGACGACCGCCGGGTGATCGACTCCGACGGCGTGCTGCACCTCGAGCTGCCGGTTCCCAAGACGATGACGATCGTCGGCGGCGGCGTGATCGGCGTCGAGTACGCCTCGATGTTCGCCGCGATGGGCGTCCGGGTGACGCTCGTGGACGCCCGCGACCGGCTGCTGCCCTACGTCGACCGGGAGATCACGGTCGCACTGCAGTTCCTGCTGCGCAAGCGCAACGTGACCTTCCGCTTCGGCGAGGAGGTCACCGGCGTGGAGCGCAAGGACGAGCTGGTGATCACGCATCTGAAGTCGGGCAAGCAGATCCCCTCACACACGCTGATGTACGCCACCGGTCGCCAGGGCGCCACCGAGAAGCTGGCGCTGGATCGCGCCGGCCTGAAGCCCGACAAGCGCGGTCGCCTGGCGGTCGACGCCGAGTACCGCACGCCGGTGGGGCACGTCTTCGCCGTTGGCGACGTCGCCGGCCCGCCGGGTCTGGCCTCCACCAGCATGGAGCAGGGACGGATCGCCGCGCTGACCGCGTTCGGCGAGCCCGCCGCCCATCTCTCGGAGCTGGTTCCCACGGGCATCTACGCGATCCCCGAGATCTCCTTCGTCGGGCAGACCGAGGAGCAGCTGACCGAGGCCGCGATCCCCTATGTCGCCGGGGTCGCCTGGTGGCGCGAGCTGGCCAAGGCGATGATGATGCGCGAGGAGGACGGGCTGCTCAAGATCCTCGTCTCCCCCGACGACGGTCGCCTGCTGGGCGTGCACGTGATCGGCGCCCAGGCGACCGACCTGGTCCACATCGGCCAGGCGCTGATGGACCGCGACGGGGCGCTGGACTTCCTCCTCTCGGCCGTCTTCAACTACCCGACGCTGGCCGAGGCCTACAAGGTCGCCGGGCTCGACGCGCTCGGCCGGCTGCGCGACCTGCAGTAGTCGGTGTCGAAAACGCGGGCACCCGCGCGTCGTGGAAGATGAGGCCGTATACGGCGGCCACCCGCGTTAGCCTTGAGGCGGTGAGCCCGATCATGGTCGGCGGCCGAGAGCTGGAGACGCTGGAACTGCCCGGCGACCCCCAGCGCCGTCCGCTGGTGCTGCTGCACGAGGGGTTGGGCTCGATCGGCCTGTGGCGAAGGTTTCCCCAGCAGCTGAGCGAGGCCACCGGACGGCGCACCATCGCCTACTCGCGCTTCGGGCACGGACGCTCGCATCCGCCGGCCGTGCCCCGCACGCCGACGTTCTTCCACGAGGAGGCGCTCGACGTGCTCCCCGAGGTGCTCGCCCAGTGCGACGCCGCGGACCCGATCCTCGTCGGCCACAGCGACGGCGGCTCGATCGCGCTGATTCATGCCGGACACCGTCCCGTCACCGGTCTGGCGCTGATCGCCGCGCACGTGTTCGTCGAGGAGCTCACCGTGACCGCTATCGCCGAGGTGCGGCGGGCGTTCACGGAGGACGGGCTGCGCGAGCGCATGGCGCGCCATCACGACGACCCCGAGGCCGCGTTCTGGGGCTGGTGCGACGTGTGGCTGGACCCGGCGTTCGCGACGTGGGACCTGAGCGCCGACGCGGCGGGCGTCAGCACGCCCTGCCTCGTGGTCCAGGGCCGGGACGACGCCTACGGCACGCTGGCCCAGGTGGATCGGATCGCCGGCGCGGTGGGCGGACCGGTCACGCGGCTGGTGCTGCCGGGCGGCCACAGCCCGCACCTGGAGCGTGCCGATCGGGTGATCGCCGCGATCACAGAGTTCGCGGCGCCTCTGCCCTGACTGCCGGTTCCGGCATCGGTGAGAGAGCGATCGCGTCGCGCAGGGCGAAGCGCTGCACCTTGCCGGTCAGCGTGCGCGGAAGCTCCTCGACGAAGCGCACGACATGCGGGTACTCGTAGCGACGCAGCCGCTGCTTGCAGAAGTCCCGGAGCTCGTCGGCGAGCGCGGCGTCGCCGGTGTCCTCGGGGTCGCCGGCAATCTCGACGAAGGCCGCGATCCGGCTGGCGTGGTCGATCGTCACCCCCACGACACCCACCCCGCGGACCCGCGGGTGCTCCATCAGCACGAATTCCATGTCGATCGGCGACACCCACAGCCCGCCGACCTTGAGCATGTCGTCCAGTCGGCCGACGTAGGCATAGGCGCCGTCCTCGCGGCGCTCGTAGCGGTCGCCTGTGGCAAACCACTCGCCCCGCATCGAGTGCTTGCTCTTCTCGTGCTGATGCCAGTAGAAGGCCGCACACGAGTCGCCGCGAACCTCCAAGCCCCCGACCGCCGGTCCGGTGAGCACCTCCCCGTCCTCGCCGACCAACCGCAGCTCGTAGCCGGGCACGGGCCGCCCGCTGGTCCCCGGCTCGAGCTCGCCGGGCCGGTTGGAGCAGTAGATGTGCAGCATCTCGGTGGAGCCGATCCCGTCCACGATGTCCAGGCCGAAGCGCTCGCGCCAGCGCAGCACGGTCGGCCCCGGCAGCGGCTCGGCCGCCGAGGCGCAAACCCGCACCGAGTCCAGGGCGCCGTCGGCCGCAGGTTCGCGGACCAGGGCGCCGAACAGCGCCGGCACGGAGTAGAACACGGTCGGACGGTGCGTGCGCAGCGTGTGCAGGATCGATTCGGGCTTGGTCGGCCCGGTCATCAGCACCGAGGTGGCACCGAACCAGAGCGGGAACGACAGGCCGTTGCCCAGACCGTAGGCGTGAAACAGCTTGGTGGTGGAGAACGTGACGTCCTCGCCGGTGATCCCCAGCACCTGGCGAGCGTAGTTCTCGCAGGTGACCTCGATGTCGTGGTGTAGGTGCACCACGCCCTTGGGCTTGCCGGTGGAGCCCGAGCTGTACAGCCAGAAGGCCATGTCGTCGCGGTGAACGGCGACCGGGTCGAGCTCGGGTGCCTGGGCCGCCAGCGCCTCGTCGAGCTCGGTCACCCCCGGCCCGTCGCCGCCGCGGGCCACGAAGCGCACGCCGCTGTCCTCCAGGGCGCCGCGGAGCCTGGGCAGGCAGCCGGCGTCGGTGACCACCAGCTCGGTGTGGGTGTCGGCCACGTAGTGGCGGAAGTTCTCCTCCTTGTCCAGGACGCTCACCGGGACCGGCACGGCCCCGAGCTTCATCGCGGCCAGGAAGACGATCGGGAACACGGTGGTGTCGTCGAGCACCAGCAGGACCCGTTGCTCGCGGCGGACGCCCAGCTCGCGCAGCAGGCCCGCGGCGCGGTTGATCTGCCGGCGCAGCGCCTCGTAGGTCAGCGTCGCGTCGGCGGCGATGTAAGCCACCTTCTCGGCCAGCCCCTCCTCTACTCGCCGATCGACGATCTCGCCGACGTTCGATCCCCGGTCGCCCATGGTCGCGGTAACCATCTCAGCTCGGCCTGCGGACGACAACGGACTTGCGGTCGGTGTAGAAGTCAAGCGCCTCCGAGCCGTGCTCCTTGCCGACGCCGCTGGCCTTGACGCCGCCGAACGGCAGCTCGTCGTAGACCTTGGTCGGGGAGTTGATCCACGTGTACCCGCAGTCGAGCTCGGCGGCCGCGCGCTCGGAACGCCCCAGGTCGCTCGTCCACACCGACGACCCCAGACCGAAGGGGGAGTCGTTGGCCAGCTCCAGCGCCTCGTCGAAGTCCCGGACGCGCCAGATCGGCAGCGCGGGCCCGAACACCTCCTCCCGGGCCATCGGCGACTCGCGCGGTGGCTCGAGCACCACCGTCGGGCTGTAGAAGTGGCCACGCGCGAGCCCCGGGTCGTCGGGGCTGCTCCCGCCGACCAGCAGCTGTCCTCCGCCGGCCACGCTGTCGTTGACCTGGCGCTTAAGGATCTCCAGCTGGCGGCCCGAGTGCAGGGGCCCGATCTGACTTCCCGGATCGCTCCCGGCGCCCACCCGCAGCCGGCGTGCCTTGGCGACGATCGCCTCGATCACCTCGTCGGCCACCGACTCGAACACGAACAAGCGCTTGATCGCCAGGCACGCCTGACCGCAGTTGTAGAAGCGGCCCATGCTGGCGGCGCTGGCCGCCTTGGCGAGGTCGGCGTCGTCGCAGATGATCATCGGATCAGAGCCGCCCAGCTCCAGCGTAACCCGCTTGCTGCCCTTGGCGGCCAGCGCGGCGACGCGCTCTCCGGTCGGCGTGGACCCGGTGAAGGCGATCTTGCGCACCAGCGGATGGCTGACGAGCGCCTCGCCCGCCTCGGGCCCGGTGCCGGTGACCACGTTGAGGACGCCCGGCGGCAGTCCCGCCTGGGAGAGGATCTCGGCCAGGCGCAGCGTGGTGAAGGGAGTCGTGTCGGCCGGCTTGGCGACGAACGTGTTGCCGCACAGCAGACCGGGCCCCAGCTTGTTGCACAACAGGGTCGTGGGGAAGTTCCACGGCACGATCGCCGCCACCACCCCGAGCGGCTTGCGCAGCACCCGGCCCTCGACCCCGGGGTCGAGCCCGTTGACATAGACGCCGCGCACCTCCCGGCGCATGCCTGCGTAGTGCCCTAGCGTGTCGGCCGCCCTGCGCAGCTCGATCTGCGCCTCGCGGATCGTCTTGCCCTGCTCGGCCACCAGGGTCGGCACGAGCTCATCGACATGGGCGGCGAACGCCTCGGCGCCGGCGTGAAGAACCTCGCCGCGCTCCGAGTAGCTGCGCGCCGACCACTCCGCAAAGGCGTCCTGGGCCGCCCGCACTGCCTCGTCGACCCCCGCCGGGCCGGCGCGGGTGGCATGCCCGACCAGCTCTCCGGTCGCCGGGTTGGTGATCTCCAGCGTCGGGTCAGCCAGCGGCCGGGTCTCCCCGGCGATGAACAGGCCGCGCTGCAACGCGGGGGCGGTGGTCGTGCTCATCTCGTCTCCCCGACGAACTCGGGCGTGCGCTTCTCGCTGAAGGCGGTCAGCCCCTCACGGGCGTCCCGGGACTCGAACAGATCCTGGATCAGCTCCCGCTCCAGCGCCAGGCCGTCGGCCAGCGGCTGCTGCACGCCCTCGTATACGGCGCGCTTGATGTGGCTGATCGCCAGCGGCGCCAGCCCGGTCAGCTTCTCCACATGCGCCTGGAGCGCCGCCTCGTCGGCGAACACCTCGGAGACCAGTCCGACGCGCAGCGCGTCGTCGGGTGAGAGCTGGCGGCCGGTGGCCAGCATCTCCAGCGCCGGGCCGACACCGATCAGCCGCGGCAGCCGCTGGGTGCCGCCGTTGCCGGGCAGCAGCCCGAGCGTCACTTCGGGGGTGCCCAGGCGATAGCGGCCCTGCACCGCGTAACGCACGTCGCAGGCCAGGGCCATCTCCAGCCCGCCGCCCAGCGCGTGCCCGGCGATCGCCGCCACGAACAGCTTCGGAGACTGCGCGATCGCCGCCAGGCTCTCGTGCGCGAGGCGGATCATGTCCATGTTGGCCTCGACGTCGTTGGCCAGAAAGCGCTTGATGTCCGCGCCGGCGGAGAAGAACTTCTCGCTGGCGCTGCGCACCACGATGATCCGCGTCTGAGAATCGTCGCCGGCCGCTCGGATCGCCTGGTCGAGTTCCTGCACGAACTCGATCGCGTAGGAGTTGGCGGGCGGGTTGTCGAGCGTGATCGTCCCCAGCGCGCCGACGGCGTCGTAGCTGACGGCCATCAGGCCAGCCCTCCGACGACGACGCTCTTGAGCTCGACGTAGCTGTCGAGCGCCTCCAGCCCGTGCTCCTTGCCGTAGCCGCTGGCCTTGATCCCCCCGAACGGCAGCTCGTCGTAGCCGTAGTGGATCTGGTTGACCCAGGTCATCCCGGAGTCGATCCCGACCGCGGCACGGTGGATCTTGCGAACGTCGTGGGTCCACAGGGAGGAGCCCAGCCCGTAGGGCGTGTCGTTGGCGCGCGCGAGCGCGTCGTGGAAGTCCGAGTAGCGCAGCACCGGCAGGACCGGGCCGAACACCTCCTCGGTCATCAGCCGGGAGTCGGCGCCGGGCTCGGCGACCACGGCCGGCTCCAGGAACCAACCCTTGTCGTTACCGCCGTCACCGCCGCCGCACAGCAGCTCGCCGCCCGTCTCGACGCCGTCCTGCAGCTGGGCGAGCAGCTCGTCGCGGCCCGCTCGGGTGTGGATCGGCCCCATCCGCAGCCGCGGCTTCTCGGCCTTGACGGTGCCGTCGCCGGGCTCGTAGCGCTTGACGCGGTCCACCAGCTGGGAGACGAAGTCGTCGAACACGCTGTCGTGGACGAACACCCGCTTGCAGCCCAGGCAGGCCTGGCCGGCGTTCCAGTAGCGGCCTATGATCACCGCCTTGACGGCCGCGCCGACGTCGGCGTCCTCGCACACGATCACCGGATCGGAGCCGCCCAGCTCCAGCGAGAGACGCTTGAGCTGCGGGGCGGCGACCGACGCGACGCGGCGGCCGACCTGGGTGGAGCCCGTGAACGCGATCCGCCGCACGTCCGGGTGGCCGACGAGCGCATCGCCGATCTCCGAGCCGCGGCCGGTGACGACGTTCAGCACCCCGTCGGGAACGCCGGCCTCGGCGAACAGGCGGGCCACCTCCAGCGTGGCCAGCGGCGTGGTGGCGGCCGGCTTGGCGACCACCGTGTTGCCCATCGCGAGCGCCGGCGCGACCTTGGTGCCGAGCAGCGTGAGCGGGAAGTTGTAGGGCGTGATCGCCACGCACACGCCCATCGGGCGGCGGATCACCTGACCGTAGGCAGGCCCGAACGCCGAGGGCAGGTCCTGGTAGGCGCCCCGCACCTTGGTCGCCGCCTCGGCGTAGTAGCGCACGCCGTGCGCCAGGTGGTTGACCTCGCCGATGGCCTCGGCGATCGGCTTGCCCTGCTCGGCGGTCAGCCCCGCGGCCAGCGACTTGGCGTTCTCCTCGATCAGGTCGGCGGCCCTGGCCAGGATGCGGGCGCGCTTCTCGGTGTCGGTGGCCGCCCAGTCGGCGAACGCCCGCTTGGCCGTCTCGACAGCCAGCTCGACGTCCGCCGCCGAGCCGGCGGGCACGCTGCCGGCGGGCTCCTCGGTGGCCGGATTGATCACTTCGAGCTCCTCGTTGGAGACGGCCTGTCGCCACTCCCCTCCGATCAACATCGATGCCTCCATTGAGCCTCTCCTTCTCGTCGTTGGTCAGGGCTCGCCGGTGTCGCCCACAACCGTGTCGATTGGTGCGGTGCACCCGGCACCGCTTGACCGCGTGGAGGTAACACTATATGGTGGCGCTCGTCAGTCAAGTGTCACACGCCTTCAGGAGCGTTAGTCATGTCATCCGCCGCTCCCACGGTCGAGGAACTCGCCCCGCGCAGTGAGGACGAGGTGCGCGCCCACCTCGCCGCCGGCAAGCTCGTCGAGGGCCTTGCGCACATGTCGCCCGAGTACCTGAAGGGCATCCGGAGGATCCTCACCGTCTCCGCCGACACCGAGCTGATCAGCGCGCCCGCCTACCTGCGCGCGGCGCAGCACGCCCCGGCGCTGAACAACTTCGGCTCGGCCGTGTCGATCATCCAGGACGAGCTGGCCCACGCCCACATCGGCTATCGCCTGCTCTCCGACCTGGGCGTGGACACCGGCAAGCTGATCTACGAGCGTGACCCCGGGGCCTTCAAGTACCCCTATGCGTTCGACGTTCCGCTGGACTCCTGGCACGAGATGGTGCTGGCCAACGCCCTGTATGACCAGGCGGGCTTCGTGTTGCTCTCCGACGTGCACCAGTCGAGCACGTTCGGCCCGTGGAAGCGCGCGCTGGCCAAGGTCGACAAGGAGGAGACCTTCCACCTGCGCCACGGGCGCACCTGGGTCAAGAAGCTGGCCACCGTCCCCGAGGACAAGCAGCGCCTGCAGCAGTCGTTGGACTGGATGTTCATCCTCACGCTGGAGTGGTTCGGGCTCCCCGATCTCCAGAAGCGCCATGGCATCCAGCTGGAGTACGGCTTCAAGGGCATGACCAACGACGAACTGCGCCAGAGCTGGATGGCAGCCGTCGTCCCGTTCATGGTGCAGGTCGGTCTCGACGTGCCCGCGCATCACGATCCTGATCAGGACCGCTACGTGATCGACTGCCCGTTTCCCGCCCGCTTCGACGCGGAGCACAAGCGGTGGCTGCTGGACGAGGGCCCAGTCTCCTGGGAGGAGGTGATGGTCCGCTGGAAGGGCCGCGGCCCGATGAACCACGAATACGTCACGCGCCTGCAGAGGGGCTACCGCGAGCGCCTCGAGGCGGCGACGTGAGCTCCTCGCTGATCGGTCGCGAGCAGGCAGTCGCCGAGGCCGCCGCCGCGGGTCCGCTGACGGCGGCGCAGGAGGTGGAGGCCCGGCTGTGGACGGCGCTGCAGGACGTCGAGGATCCCGAGATCCCGATCTCGGTCGTGGGCATGGGCCTGATCGTCTCGATCGCCTACCGGCTGCGGGAGCGGCGCGTCGACCTGGAGCTGACCTTCACCGCGATGGGCTGTCCGGCCACCGAGTTCATCGAGGAGGACATCCGCGAGCGACTGCTGGCCGAGCCCGACGTCGACGAGGTGGCGATCGAGGTGGTGTGGGACCCGGTGTGGACCCGCAGCCGGATCCGCGAGGATGCCCGCGCGACGATGCGCGGCCTGGGGATCGTCGCATGAGCAGCCAGGTGTGGGAGGTGTTCGCCCGCAAGGCCTACGAGGACCCGCTGCATCACGTGGGCACGGTGGCCGAGGACGACGAGGACCTGGCGCTCGTCTCGGCGCGCTCGATCTACGACGAGCAGCCGTGGATCCACATGATCATCGTCCCCCGCGACGCCGTCCGCGAGGCGATCCGGGCATGAGCACGACCGCCGCCACCGACGAGACGCTGGCCCGGGAGACGATGGTCAGCTTCGTGGCCTCCCTGGCCGACAACAAGGCGGCGCTGGGCCGCCGTTACGGCGAGTGGGCGATCAGCGCGCCGACGCTGGAGTCCGCCGTGGCGGCCGCGGCCATGGCCCAGGACGAGCTCGGCCATGCCCGCTCCACCTATCCCGTGCTCAAGGCGCTGGGGGCCGAGCCCCCCGACGAGCGGACGTTCGGCGGCGACCACCGGCTGGCGCTGCTCGACGGCGAGCTGCCCGACTGGGCCTCGTTCATCGCCGCCAACCTGCTCATCGACGGCGTGCTGACCACGTTCGTGGCCGCATGCATCGAGAGCTCACAGACCCAGATGGCCCAGCGCGCCCGCAAGATCCTCCAGGAGGAGGGCTCGCATCGCGTCCATGCCGAGGCCTGGGCCAAGCGCCTGTGCCGCTCGGGTGAGCGCGAGCGCGAGCGTCTGCTCGCGCGCCTGGAGCAGACCTGGGAGCAGGCCGGCCGGTGGGCCGGACCCGACGAGGACCCAGGCACGGCCGCCGCGCTGCAGGCGGGCATGATCGCCATGGGAGCCGCCCGGCAGCGCGCCCTGGTGCGCGACTGGCTGGTCGCGTTGCTGGAGGCCGAGGGTGCGACGATCGAGCTGCCGGAGCCGCGCGACTGGTCGCGCTGGGACGCCACCACCCGGCGGTGGAATTAGGTGGGCACCTCCCCCGACTGCCCGTTCTGCGCAGCGAGCGCCGTCGAGCGGATCGGCCAGTGGGGCGGGCAGATGATCACCGCGCAGTGGCGCTGTGAGGCCTGCGGCTCCTACTTCGAGGCGGTCCGCGAGGACTTCGACGATCCCGACCCGCGCGACCGGCCCTAGGCGGCCGACCGCCTCGCCTCCCCGGCGCCCTCCAGCGAGGCGAAGTGCTCCTGGGCCGCCTCGTGCCACAGCGCGTGGCGCTCCTGGAAGACCGCGTGCGCGCGTGACCGCGGCCAGCCGGAGGGGAGCATGCTCTCGGGCAGGTCGGGATCCAGGAACGGGAACTTGCGCCACTCGTGCACCAGCATCGTCTGGGCGCGGAACACGGCCTCCGGGCTTCTGGGCGCCATACGCCCGAACCGGGCGATGAAGCCGCGGTAGGCATCGGCGACCTGGTCGAGGTCCCAGGCGTCGGCGATCAGCTTCTCGGGCTCGCCGATCGACCCCAGCTGCGCGCGGAAGGACTGCAGCTCGGCCACCGTGCCCCCGCCGGCGCTGGCCTGAAGCTCTGACTCACGCTCCACGTGGGGCGAGATCCACAGCCCGCCGCGCAGCGAGCCGAACCCCGCCCACGCCAGCTGGGTGCGCAGCTGGTGGCGGATCTCGCGGTGCTGCTCGGGCACTCTCAGGATGACCAGCAGCCACTGGCCGTCCCATTCCCACGGCTGCCCGAAGCGATAGATGCGCTCGGCGCCCGTGCGCAGCATCTGCTCGGACCCGGCCGTCAGATGGATCCGTGATCGCCGCCCGTGGCGCTCGGTGCTCAGCCACCCGGCGTTCACGCTGCGCGCCAGGGCCTGTCGGGCCGCCTGGGTCTTGTAGCCCAGCGCCCCCAGGGCGGCGATCAGGGTCTCCTGCCAGACGCCGTCCCGCCCGGCGAGGACGTACTCGCCGAGCGTGGTGAGCAGCACCGACCGCGCGGCGGGGGCTCCGATCGATCGCCGGCGCAGCTGGTCGTTCACCGGCCGGAGACTATCGGCGTCACGTGACATTTGAATATCCTCGTCACCGCAATGTCATCCGACAGCCTCGACAACCCGGCGCGGATCCGGATCCGGCGCCGAGTCGCGTGGATGGACACCGACGCCGCAGGCATCTACCACTGGAGCACGGTGGTCCGCTTCGCAGAGGAGGCCGAGGCCGAGCTGCACACCGCCCTCGGCATCGCCGAGATCACGTTCGGCGCCACCCCGCGGGTCAAGGCCGGCTTCGAGTTCCGCCGGGCGCTGCGCTTCAACGATCCCGCCACGGTCGACCTGACGGTCGCCGCCGTCGGGCGCAGCTCGGTTCGCTACCTGGCGGTCCTGCGCGACGAGCACGACGAGCTGGTCGCCGAGGGCGAGATCGTGACCGTCTTCATCGACACCCATACGCGCCGCTCGACGGCATGGCCGGACGCGGTCCGCGCCGCGCTGGCCGGCGCCGGCGAGCAGACGGCCGAGCGCGCTTAGGATCAGGTCGGCAGCGGCCGCACGGCGATCGTCACGCGCGAGAAGCCGCACATCTCGCCCGTGTCGTCGCGCATCTCGACGGCCCACACCCAGGTGTCCTCGGTGTCGCTCACGGGCCGTGCCTCGGCGTGCAGCGCTCCGGCGCTGACCTCCCGGATCGAGGTCGTGTCGTTGGACAGCCCCTGGGCCATCATCCCCTTGGGGATGACCGCCAGCGCGGTGCCGCGCGAGGCCAGCGCCTCGGCGATCCCGGCCAGGACGCCGCCGTGCAGCTTGCCCTGCGCGGTCAACAGTTCGTCGCGGATCGGCACCCGGGCGCGCACCCGCTCCCCGTCGCCCAGTTCGCCATCGATCAGCTCCAGGCCGAGCACCCCGTCGAAGCTCTCGGCGAACGGGATCCGGGGCCTGAAGCCGTAGAACTCCTCGCCGGGGTCGATGGCTGGCACGGGTCTGGATGGTAGGGATACAGTCTCGTTCGGGCCATGGGAACCGAGGCGATCAGCGCATCAGCCGCCCAACCGCGCCGACGGCGGACGGTTCCCGGGTGCGAGTGGCTGCGGGCGCACGATCCAGGCTACGCGGCGCTGCGGCGGGCCACGCGCACGGCGCTGATCATGCCGGCGATGTTCGCGATCGGCGACAAGGTGATCGCCAACCCGATCCTGGCCACCTTCGCCGCCTTCGGGTCGTTCGCGATGCTGCTGCTGGTCGATTTCTCGGGACCGATCCGCGACCGGGCGCTGGCCCAGAGCGCGCTGGTGGTGGCCTGCGCGGTCCTCATCTGCCTGGGGACGCTCGCCTCGCGCTCGACCGTGGTCGCGGCGCTGGCGATGGCCGTCGTGGGGTTCGCGATCCTGTTCGCAGGCGTGGTCAGCTCGGTGCTGGCAGGGGCCACCACCTCGCTGCTGTTGGCCTTCATCCTGCCCGTGTCGCTACCGGGGCCGGTCTCCTCGATCCCCGACCGCGTGGCCGGCTGGGGGCTGGCGGGCGCCGTCTCGGTGCTGGCGATCGCGCTGCTGTGGCCCTCGCCCGCGCGCGACCCAGTGCGAGTGGCGGCGGTCGACGCCTGCCGGGCGCTGGCGGAGCGGCTGCGTGCCGAGATCGCGTGGATGACCGGCCTCCAGTCAGGCTCCGAGGAGGCCCACCAGGCCGCGTTGGCGCACGCCGAGCAGGCCGTGGAGAGCCTGCAGCGCACCTTCTTCGCCACCCCATACCGCCCCACCGGATTGACCACCGCCGCTCGGGCGGTGGTGCGCTTGGTCGACGAGCTGCGCTGGCTGAACACGATCGTTCTGCGCTCCACACTGCCCCGGCGCCCGGCACATCCCAACCAGGCCGCCTGTGCGGTCCGAGCGGCTGCCGCCGAGGTGCTGTCGCAAGCCGCCGACCTGCTCGAACGTCCGGGAGCTTCCACCGAGGACCTGCACGCCGCCGTCGAGCAGATGCGCGGCGCGCTCGCCTCGCTGGAGATGGCGACCACCTCGCGGCTTCCCGAGCCTGACGAGTCGGCGGCCGACGAGGATCAGGACAGCGAGGGCCGGCGAGCCCGTGCGGTCGTCTCGGCACTGGACCCGAGCTTCCGCGCCCAGGAGCTCAGCTGGGTCGTCTCCCAGGTGGCGCTCAACACCGACTTCGCCGCCGCGGCCGAGCGCCGCAGCTGGGTGGAGCGGCTGCTCGGCCGCCAGCCGGAGGGGCTCCGCGGCCCCCTGGCCGCGGCCTCGGAGCGAGCCGGCGCCCACGTGGAGCGAAACTCGCTGTGGCTGCACAACAGCCTGCGCGGCGCGGCGGCCCTTGCCCTGGCGGTGCTTGTCGCCGACCTGAGCGGCACCCAGCACGCGTTCTGGGTGGTGTTAGGCACGCTCGCGGTTCTGCGCTCCAACGCACTCAACACCGGCCAGAACGTGCTGCGGGCGCTGCTGGGCACGACCGGCGGGTTCATCATCGGAGGCGCGCTGGTGGCGCTGATCGGGACCAACACGACCGTGCTGTGGGTGCTGCTGCCGATCGCGGTGCTGATCGCCGGTCTGGCCCCGGCGACGATCTCGTTTGCCGCAGGACAGGCCGCGTTCACGGTCACCCTGCTGATCCTCTACAACATTCTCGCTCCCGCCGGCTGGAAGATCGGCCTCACGCGGGTCGAGGACATCGCGATCGGGAGCGCGGTCAGCCTCGCCGTCGGCGTGCTCTTCTGGCCCCGGGGCGCCGGCGCCGCATTGGGCAAGGCGCTCTCGGTGGCCTACGCCGACAGCGCGCGCTACCTGGCCGGCGCGGTGGCCTACGGACTCGGACGCTGTGACGACTGCGCTCCCGGCGCGCCGCCCCCGCGCGAGGAGGCCGTGCGCGCGGCCGCCGCCGCGCGCCGCCTGGACGACACGTACCGCGGCTACCTGACCGAGCGGGGAGCCAAGCCGATCCCGCTGGCGGGGGTGACCGGCCTGGTCACCGGCGTGGCCGGCGTGCGTCTGGCCGCCGACGCCGTGCTGGAGCTCTGGGAGGGCGACGGACGCGCCGAGGGTGATCGCTCAGCCGCCCGCCGCGAGCTGCAGAGCTCGTCCGAGCTGATGACCGACTGGTATGACCGCTTCGCGGCCAGCCTGGCGGGCGCCGATCCGGTTCCCGACCCATTGCCCCGTGACGAGGTGGCCGACGGTAGGCTGGTCGAGGCGGTGGGGCGTGACCTGCGCGACTCCGACGGCCATGCCACGGACACCGGCGTGCGGGTGATCTGGACCGGCGATCACCTCGACGCCGTGCGCCGGCTCCAGGAGATGCTGGTGGAGCCGGCGCGGGCGGCGGTGTCGGAGAACGCTCTCAGCTGAGCTTGCCAATGACTGTGGCGAACACCTGGGCGATCTCCAGGTAGCCGTTCTTGTTGGCGTGGATGTTGGGACCGCTGGGCGGCGTCGAGCAGGCCCATGTCCAGGTCGCATACCTGCGCGACGGCGAGCGGGATGTTGTTGCCCTGCCACGGGACCGTCTGGGTGAACGGCGCATAGGTGTCAAACGCTTCGGCCACGTCCGCGGTCTTGAAGCCGGCCGCGGCGTCGGCGGAGTTGAGCTTGTCGTTGATCGACTTGATCAACGGCACCGAGAGCGCTTCGCCGCGCTCGGGCGAGAGCTGCCCTGGGCGCCGCCGGGCATGACCTCCTCCTTCAGGAGAGACCTCAGTCCGGCCCACCCGGACCGTGTGCGAGGAATCGTCGCGCCCGGATCCAGCCTTTGCCCACTCCGGTTCATGCCGTTGATCCCGCTGAGAAGCCGCCTTCGGAACGGGCAGTTGCTCAAGCGAGGCCGAGGAACACGACGATCGCCCGATCCAGACGGACGAGATCCTCGTCACCCAGTCGGCCGATCTGCTCACCCACGCTCGTCCGTGGCACCGTGGTCAGCTTGTCGACCATCAGACTCGACGGACGATCCAGCCCATTCAGCGCGTCAGGCTCGACCCGCAGACGAAACAGCGGCGCTTCGGTTGGATCAGTCGTCACCGCGCAAACCGTCACCGACGCCGTCGCGTCGAACCGGTCCTCCTGCACGATCACCGCCGGGCGCGGCTTCCCGGTGTAGGCCCCCCGAGCCGCGACCGACCAAATCTCACCACGCCTCACTCCTGGGCGTCCCAGGACACCGCATCAATGAACGCCTGATCCTCCGCGGCATGCTCGCTGGCGGCGACCGCCTCCGACTGACGATGCGCCTCGCGGATGAACTCGGGAGCGCGCCGGTCCGGCACCCAGATCTGGACCGGCCGCAGACCCTGAGCCCTCAGCCGATCTCGATGCGCTTGCACCCGCTTAGCCGATGACCGCTGAGTCGCCACGATAGACATGTTACATGTAACGTCGTCTCTCGAACAGACGCCCAACCCAACAGCGCCGGCCACGAGCAACCGCGCCCGACCCAGCACGTGTGGCTGCTTCGGGTCCGCCGGTCGCGAGAGCAGCCCTCCCGATGCGCAGCTCGTCGAGCGGCGGAGCAGCAGTGATCGCCACCACCGACAGCCTGGCTGCCTCTGGTCAGATGTGAAACTGGTCGGTTGCCCTTCCGCTTGTTGAGGCGGGCGCAGTATCGACCCAGTCGACCCGAGTCGTGCTGCCGGCGCTCGTCCGGTTAGGAGCGTCGTCGAATGTGCGGCGGTCACACGTATCGTCCGTCCCCCCTGATACGTCGGGATCGCCGAGCTTGGGTAGCGTCCAAGCCGTGACGCACACGCAGCATCTGATCACCGTGTGATCGTGTGCGCGATCTTCTTCGCGATCTTCCGTGTTGTCCCCACTCACAGCTGGCAGGCTCTAGGAGTGCGGTCACCATCGGCGACGGGCATCGGGCTGGTCATCCTTCGGCGTGAGCCGGCCTGATCGACGGCCAAACGGCCGCGGGTCTGTCAGGCCAATGAGAGTGGCGCCCGGCCCAGACGTCCGGCAGCGGCTCGCCGCCACTGACCGCCGCCTCGAGGTCGAGCAGCGCCCGCTTGAGGGGCAGGCCGCCCAGGTACCCGGTCAGGCCGCCGTCGGCGCCCACCGCCCGGTGGCAGGGGACGATGATCGGCACCGGGGTACGCCCGACCGCCGCGCCGACAGCGCGCGCCCGATCCGGTCGCCCGATCGCGCGGGCCAGCTCGCCGTAGGCCCGCGTCTCGCCGCACGGGATCGCGGCCAGCTGCTCCCACACGCTGCGCTGAAACGGCGTCCCGACGAGGTCCAGGGCCAGCTCGAAGCGCTGGCGGCGCCCGGCGAAGTACTCGTCCAGCTGCGCGACCGCGTCCCGGAACGTCTCGGGATCGCGACGGGCCTCGTCCGGCGGGCCGGCCTGGCCCGGGAAGTACAGCCGAGCCAGTCCGTCTGGTGACCCGATCAGGGTCAGTGCCCCGAAGGGGCTCTCATAGATCGTCCAGTTGAGGTTCATGGTCGTATAACGATGACGGGCAGTGGAACGTGAGATCAGGCCTCGTCGTGGAAGATCACGCAGCGCCGTGCGCTGCCCCCGGGTCACGGTGGACACTCCGTGGCGATCCGTCAGCGGCGGTTGGTGGCCAGCAGCCGCGACAGGAAGCGCTAGGCCTCGATCCTTTCCGGCGCGGTGAAGATCTGATCCGGGGTGCCCCGCTCGACGATCCGGCCGTCCTGCAGAAAGCACACGTGGTCGGCCACGTCGCGGGCGAAGTTCATCTCGTGAGTGGCGATCAGCATCGTCATACCTTCGGCCTTGAGCTCGCGGATCACGCCCAGCCGTTCTCGATCACGCTGCGATGGGGGAACAGGTTGTAGGCCTGGAACACCAGACCCAGGCGGCGGCGCACCGGCACCGGGTCGGCGCCCGGGACCCCGCAGCTCGAGCACCGCCGCCGCCATCAGTGCGGTCCGAACGCCACAGCGCCCCCGCGCTCGCGCAGGCTGCGCACCTGCAGGCGGTCGACGATGCGCGTCATCGGGATCGTCACGCACAGGTACAGCAGGGCGGCGGCGATCAGCGGCGTGAAGTTGAACTGGGAGGCCTCGAAGATCTGCGCCACCCGAAATGCCTCCTGCGGCCCCAGGATCGAGACCAGCGCCACGTCCTTCTGCAGACCCCAGAGCCAGTGCGGCCGCTCCCTGGCTAGGGTGAATCGACTCGATCCCGGCCCGAAAGACCTCGGACATTTAGGCCGAATAGCACATGGCCAGCGCCGCACCGCCGAGCACCACCGCACCGGTCGGCAGGCCGCTGAGCGCCAGCGCCGGCACCCCGAGGCCGACGATGTAGACGACCAGGATCGTGGGCACGCCGCGCAGCACGTCGACGTAGACGATCGCCAGTATCCGCACCGGGAACAGCACGGGAGCGTTGACCGTGCGGCACAACGCGATCAGCAAGCCCAGCGCGAGCACCACGAGCTCGACGATCACGAACATCCGAACGTCCAGCCAGAAGCCGCTGAGCACGCTGCGTTGAACTGGCCGGCGATGACGGTGTGGGGCAGGTCGGTGGCAGGCAGGTCGGTGGCAGTCAGCTCGAACGCCGTCGCCAGGTCGACGACGATCGCGTTGACGCGGTGGATATCGAACGCGCTGACCACATCGTGGGAGTCGTTGAAAACCTGTGGCTTCTGGCTGGGCTTGACGACGGAGTCGAGCGCGTCCAGGCTGGTGGAGCCGATCTGTACGCCGAACTTCGCGCCCTTAGGCGCGGCGAGCGTTGTGGCGTGGGCATACGAGGAGCCGGCGACGACGATGATCGCCTGGGGGTACGGTCAGCACGCCCTTGGTGTGCAGCGGAAGCTTGGCCGGCGTGCAGGCGTTGGCGGTGGCTGGCTTCGAGCCTAGGTGGGATTCACGGAGCCGGGCTCGAGAGCCAGCCCGAAGGGGCTGTCCTCGGAGTCTCGGCAGATCGCCCACCGCTCACCGGGGTGGATGACGCTGCCGCCGAGCTCCTGCACCCTGGCCACCGCCTGAGCCACGTCGGCGACCGCGAAATAAGGCAGGGAAACCGTGTCTCCCGGTCCGCGGCCGCGGGGGTGGACTCCGACGGCGGGGCCGGAGTCGGTGGTCTGCCAACCCTCCCCCTGCTCGGGAGTGCGGTCGCCCAGATCGACATCCAGAAGACCCGACCAGAAGCGCCGGGCGCGCTGCGGGTCGTCGGCGGGGAACTCGATCAGCACCGGCCGGGCCGACATCACTCCTCCACGGGCTGATGTCGCGTCGTCTCTGCCTCGGACTCGCTGACGGCGCCGCGATCGTCCGCGGGTCCCAGCCGGCCCTCGCTGGACGACGGCGCGGCTTCGCGATCGGCCGGCACCGCTTCGCGATCGGCGGCGGTCGCCTCGGGGGCCCGGGATACGAGGGGCTCGGTCTCGGCGGTCTGGACCACGGTCGCCGGCTCGGCGGTCTGGACCGCGGTCGCCGGCTCGGCGGCCGGCACGGGCGGCGCGGTCCTGGTCCGCGCCACCGGGCGCTCGTCGGCGACGACCGGCTCGCGCACGGTCCGCCGGCGCCGCGGGACCACGGTGTTGAAGAGCAGGATCACCGCGCACACGCCCCACCCGAGGCGGGTCCAGCCATTGGCGGCGGCGAGGCCAAGGACGTTGCCGCTGACGACGGCGATGATCGCCGCGGCCCCCAGCGCGACCCCGACGATCAGGCTCATCGTCTTGGCCAGCAGGTGCTGGGCGGCCCCGAACAGCAGCAGGCCGCCGGCCGCGGCTGTGAACAGCCCGCTCCAGCCGTTGACGCCGAAGACGCCGAGGAACACCTTGCCCTGGACAGGCGCGTCGCCGTTGGGAAAGTTCGAGAGCTTGGGGAAGTCGTGCTGCTTGTAGAGGAAGTACAGGCCCGCGACCAGGAGGATCGTGCCCAGGATCAGGGCCGGTCCGCGGGCGAGGCTGACACCCTTTTCGGTGCGTTCTGTGGCGGTCATCGCCATTGTCACTTAGGTCTACCCACAGGGGCGACGCTTACACAAACGGGTTGCGGCGGCCTTGCACCAGTCGCCCCCTCCAGCGCGCGGACCGCCAGCAGCCCCGTGGCCAGATAGATGCCCGCCTGCACGTCGAGGATCGCGCCCAGCCCCAGCGGGCCGGTGAGCGCTCCGGCGGCGACCATCCCGACCGCCTGGCCGGCGTTGTCGGCCAGGCCCAGCGCGCCGAAGATGCGACCATGCTCGGTCGTGTTGCCGGCCTGCTGGAGGAAGCTGATCAGCCCGGTGGCCATCACCACTCCGGGTGCTCCGACGACCGCGAACAGCACCGCGTACACGGCCGGGGCGGTGGTCAGCGCCGGCAGGTTCCACACCAGCAGCGAGATCGCGCCGAAGCTCAGCGCCGCTGCGGCCGTCAGGCGCGCCGGCGTGCCGCGGCGCCCCACGGTGGCCAGCATCAGCCCGGCCGCGATCGCGCCCACCGCCTGCACGCCGCGCAGCAGGCCCGTCTCCCCCGCTCCGCCGTGCAGGCGCCTGGCGACGAATACGATGAACAGCACCAGGAAGATCCCCTGGGCGATGTCGGCGAAGAACGTGAGCGCCAGCGCCCGGCGCACCGGACGGCGGCGCAGCACGGCACGCAAGCGCCGGGGCGACGGGGCCGGTTGGTCGCGAAGTGGTGCGCCACCGGAGCCCCGGCGTGGCCGGGCCGACGGGAGGCGGGCGATCAGCAGGCCGGCGATCGCGTAGCTGGCCGCGTCGGCGATCACGATCGTCTGCAGGTCTCCGGCGGCCAGCAGCAGGCCGCCCAGCGGACCGCCGACCAGCCGCGAGACGCCCTCGTTGAGCGCCACCAGAGAGTTGGCCGACACCAGCTGGTCGGGACCCACCAACATCGGCAGGAGCGCGTTCTTGGCGGGCGCGAACAGCGCTGCCAGCGCCGACTGCACGATGATCACCGCGTACACGATCGGTAATCCGCCGCGGCCGTTGACGGGGAACAGCGCCAGCAGCGACAGCGCCTGCAGGCCGGTGACGGCCAGCATCACCCGGCGGCGATCGAAGCGGTCGGCCAGTCGCCCGGCCAGGGGCGAGAGCACGATCGCCGGACCCAACTGCGCCAGGAAGGCGAGCGACGTGCCCAGCGCCGAGCCGGTCAGCCGGTAGACGACGATCGGCAGCGCGATGAACAACAGCCAGTCGCCCGCCTCCGAGACCAGCCCCGCCAGCCACAGCGAGCGAAACGCCGGCTCGCTCAGCGGCGCGGGCGCTTCCACCTCCACGGCTCCCCCACACGCGGAAACGCGAACACGTTGACGTGCACCAGCTCGGCCGAGGGCGGCGCCTCGGTGCGATGGGCCGCGATCAGCGGGCGCAGCAGCAAATCGATCTTGGCGTTGAGCTCGCTCAACTCGTCGGGCGTGATGTGCAGCGTGTAGCTGGAGGTGTTGTCGGCCTCTCGCCAGGCGTCCGACACCCGGTCGCGGTTGGCCAGGTAGTCGCGCAGCAGACCCTGCTCGAGCGCCAACGAGGCCGACAGCACCGCGGCGTTGCTGCGACCCTGAGGCGTGTCGGGATCGACGTTGGGGTCGATGCTGAAGCCGGTGATGGTGGCGCGCCAGGGCCGCTGGCGGCGATCGTCTGACTGCACCGGTTCGACCAGGCCGTGACGGCCCAGCGTGCGCAGGTGATAGCTGCAGTTGGAGGGCGTGTCCCCGACGGCCCGCGCGCACGTCGAGGCCGTCGCCGGACCGGCGGACATCAGGTACGTCAGCAGGTCCAGACGGACCGGGTGCGCCAGCGCCTCCAGGACCTCCGGGTCGGTGAGCAGCGGCCGGCGTTCCAGGTCATCTGAAAGCATCTTTCAGAACAGTAGCGAATTCTGAAAGCCTCTTTCAGTCCGAGACGCGGTAGCGGTCCAACGCCTGACGGCGGCTCAGGTACTCGTCGGGCAGCTGGCGCCGGCGTTGCGCAGGCCGTCGTCGAGCTCTGAGAGGCACTCGAGCAGCAACTGCGTCCGCGGGCCGGACGCGTGGCGGCCGCCCAGCAGGCCGTCGTCGAAGCAGAAGACGGCGATCAGCCGGTCGGCGCCGTCCCGCGCCGCCTGCAGCGCCGGGTGGTCGTGCAGGCGAAGTGGGCCTGCGCGAAGAAGGCGAACACGTCCTCCAGCGGGTGATCGAGGTATTGCTCGCGCTCGAGCCGATTAACGGTCACGCGAGCACGTCGGCCAGAGCGCCCTGCACCTCGGTGTGGCGGAACTGGTAGCCGAGCTCGCCCAGGCGGGCCGGCAGCGCGCGCTGACCGCTGGTCACGATCTCGGCCATCTCGCCGTAGAGCAGCTTGACCGCCACCGCGGGCACGGGCAGCACCGCCGGGCGGCCGAGCACGTGACCGAGCGCCCGCGACAGCTCGGCGTTGGTGACCGGGTTGGGGGCGGTGAGGTTCACCGGGCCGCTGGCTCCGGGCTGGTCCAGGCAGTAGATCAGCCCGCCGACCACGTCGTCGAGGTGGATCCAGGGCACGTACTGCTTGCCGCCGGCCACCGGCCCGCCGATGCCCAGCTTGAAGAACGGCAGCATCTTGGCCAGCGCGCCGCCGCTGGGCGACAGGACCACCCCGGTGCGCATGCAGGCCACCCGCATCCCGCCGGCGCCAGCCAGCGCCTCGCGCTCCCAGGCGACCACGACCTCGGGAAGGAAGCCGTTGCCCCCCGAGGACTGCTCGTCCAGCGGCGCATCCTCCCGGGCGCCGTAGTAGCCGACAGCCGACTGCGAGACCAGCACCCCGGGGCGTTCGGCCTCCGGCAGCGCGTTCAGGCCTTCGACCAGCCGCTGGGTGCCCTTGACCCGGGAGTCACGGATCCGCTGCTTGGCGTCATCGCTCCAGCGCTGAGCGATCGGCTCACCGAGCAGGTGCACGACCCCGTCGGCCCCCCGCAGCCCCTCCGCCGGCGGCGGCTCGCCGGCCGGATCGGCCCAGCCGTGGACCTCCACGCCCTCTCCCAGCACGCGCTGCCCGCGCTCGGGGTCACGCGACAGCGCGACCACCTGGTCGCCGCGAGCATGCAGCGCATCCGCCAGCGCCAGCCCGATCGTGCCGGTCGCGCCCGTGATCAGTACCCGCATCGCGTCACTCCTGGTCTCGTTGAGTGCATCGCTCTTTCATACCGCTTGTTGGGAAAACCGTTACAAGTTGTATCGTTACCACATCGCCGGCGCAGCAAGCCCCAAGCTGAGCACCGCGCAACTGGCGGCGCGCACGGGCGTGCCGGCCGGAACGCTGCGCATGTGGGAGAGCCGCCACGGCTTTCCCGCCCCCGCGCGCCTGCCCGGAGGTCATCGCCGCTATTCCGACCGGGACGTGGCCGCTGTCTCGGACGTGGTTCGCCTGCGTGAGCAGGGCCTTTCGCTGACCGCCGCGATCGAGCGCACGCGGCGCCAAGAGCGCTCGCCGGTGAACTCCGTGTTCGCCGGCCTGCGCCAACGCCATCCCGAGGTGGCGCCGTCGATCCTCTCCAAGCGGGTCGTGCTCGAGCTCACCCGGGCGATCGAGGACGAGTACTGCGCGCACGCCGCACACGGCACGCTGATCGCCTCCTTCCAGCGCGAGCGCTTCTACCGCCGCGCCCAGCGCCGGTGGACCGAGCTGGCCCGCACGGCGTCGGCTGCGGTGGTGCTGGCCGACTTCGCGGAGGTTTCACGGCCGGTCGGCGCGCCCACCGAGGTACCGATCGACCTGACTCACCCGCTGGCGCGCGAGTGGACGTTGATCGTCGACGCTCCCGGCGCCCAGGCCTGCCTGGCGGCGTGGGAGCAGCCCAGCCAGATCGAGCTGGACGACGCCGAGCGCCGGTTCGAGGTGCTGTGGTCGTTCGAGCCGGAGGTCGTGCGCACCGCCGGCGAGCTGGCCTCGGAGCTGCTGTGGCGGCTGGCGCCGGAGGTCGCGGGACGGCTGCCCGGAGCCGACGAGGACGCGGTGGTCAACGGTGGCGAGCTGCGGTTCGCCACCGCGCTGTCGCTGCGCATGGTCGTCTACCTGGGCGAGCTGCTCGACGGCCGCGAACGGGTGCCGGCGGGTCCGGCTGACGAGCCCGACGCCGTCACGTAGACCACGAACAAAGGAGGCCGAGATGAAGCGCGGGCCACGCAGCCCGTCACCCCGTGGCCGCGCCGGCGGTCGTGAGGTCCGGGACGCCCAGCGCTCTGACGACGGCGTTGCGTGTTCCCATGCCCATCGCCAGCAGCGCGATGACAGCGTCACCGGAGAAGGCGCCGACCCGGAGATGGACCACCGCCGACAGCACGGTGGCCGCCAGCAACATGCCGCCCTCGACAATCGTCGCGGTCGCCAGCCGGCGCTGCGGACTGCCCGCCGGGCGGATGGCGAGTCGGCCACCGACGCCGGCTCCCAGTAGGAAGCCGCAGAGCGCGCGTCAATGGATGGCGCAGCGACCCGAGCGTCCGGTGAACGTCCGGTCCAGGCTTCCCGGGTGGATCAGGTGTGAGCGCTAACAAGTTTTGGATTGAAAGGGATGGACGGTGGGTATCAGGCGCCAAGACGCAGCGCCGAACGACCCGGCCGGAGCGGCGGCGCAGCCAGAGGAGAGAGCGGCCCTACCCGCGTGTGATCTGACAACCGTCAGCGCTCGTCCCAGGCCTGGTCCGCTGTCGGCAAACACGGACGACGGCAGAACGAAAGGAAGTTTTCGCATGCACAGTGCATCACGATGGACGCGCCGGTTCGGGCGGGTCCGCATATCCATCTCGGCGGTGCTCGCCCTGGCGGCGCTAACCGCCCTGGGCACCAGCGCCCTGGCCCAGGGCAAGCAGGCCCACGCGGCCGCGACGCTCAAGATCACCACCAAGCCATGGGGAACCGTGGGTGGCAAGGCGGTCAAGCTGTACACGCTGTCCAACGGTTCGATGAAGGTCAACATCACCAACTTCGGCGGCATCGTCCAGTCGATCTCGGTGCCGGGCAAGAACGGCAAGCTGGCCAACGTCGCGCTCGGCTTCAAGAACCTCAAGGGCTACGTGGCCAATGATGCCACCAACCAGCCCACGGGCGGCTCGGGCACCACGTACTTCGGCGCCACGATCGGCCGCTTCGGCAACCGCATCGCCAACGGCAAGTTCACGCTCAACGGCAAGACCTATCACCTGCCGGTCAACAACGGCCCGAACACGCTGCACGGCGGGACCAACGCCTGGAACAAGCAGGTGTGGAGCCCCAAGACCACGCTGACGTCCAAGGGCGCCTCGCTGCAGCTGACCTACACCAGCCCCGACGGGCAGGATGGCTTCCCGGGCACCGTGGTCGCGAAGGTCACGTTCACGCTGGGCACCAGCAACGCTCTGGCGATCCACTACGACGCCACGACAGACAAGCCAACGGTCATCAACCTCACCAACCACACGTACTTCAACCTCGGCGGAGAGGCGTCGGGCACGGTCTACAACCAGGGCCTGATGCTCAACGCCGACAAGTACACGCCGACCGACGACACCCAGATCCCGACGGGCAAGATCGCGCCGGTGGCCAGGACGCCGATGGACTTCCGCAAGATGAAGCCGATCGGCCGCGACATCAACGCCGACTTCCACCAGCTGCTGCTCGCCCACGGATATGACCACAACTGGGTGCTCAACGGTGCCAGCGGAGGCGCGCTCCGGCTCGCCGCCAAGGCGGTCGATCCGGCCAGCGGCCGGGTCCTGACCGCGACCACGACTGAGCCTGGCGTGCAGGTCTACACCAGCAACTTCATGGTCGGAGACCTGGTCGGCACCTCAGGGCACGCCTACCGGCAGGGCGACGGGTTCACGCTGGAGACCCAGCACTTCCCCAACTCGCCCAACCAGCCGAGCTTCCCCACCACGACCCTGAACCCGGGCAAGCCGTACAGCTCGACGACGGTGTTCGCGTTCTCGGTCAAGAAGTGACGCTGTCGCAGGCACGCGTCCTCCACTAGGACGCGCCGCTCACCCCAGTCCGTGGCCCGGGTCGACGATCCGGGCCACGGTCTGGTTCGACGGCTCAGGCATCGGTGACGACGAACACCAGATCCCACAGGAGCTCCACAAGGCTGGTCTCGCGCTCGGCCGAGCCTTCCTGCACAGGCGGCGGAGTCGACGCGCTCATGTGGCAAGTGTTGCCCGCGGCGCGCAGCGGCCTGCTTGGATACCGCTCCGATCAGACCCCGAGGCACCGAGGAGTGGCATGGCACAACGCGCGGCAATCGTGACCGGAGGTTCAAGTGGGATCGGGCTGGAGATCGCGCGCATGCTGCTCGGGGAGGGCTACGGCGTGACGGTCGCCGCGCGCCGCCCGGAGAAGCTCGAGCAGGCCGTCGCCGATTTGTCAAGCGACGGCCGCGAGATCGCCTCGGTGGCCGGCAGCATGGCCGACGAGGCGGTCATCCGTCAGGTGGTGGCCACCCATCGCGAGCGCTTCGGCCGCCTGGACGTGCTGGTCAACAACGCCGGCGTGGGCATCGGCGCGCCCGTGGGAGAGATCCAGACCAAGCACCTGGACATGCAGCTCGACGTCAACCTGCGCGCGGTCGTGCTCTTCTACCGCGAGTGCGTCGAGCTGCTGCGCGCGGCGGCCGCCGAGCACCACGCGGCGCTGGTGGTCAACACCGCCTCGATCTCAGGCAAGGCCGGCGAGGCGTGGCTGTCGGTCTACTCGGCGACCAAGGCCGGCGTCATCTGCTTCACCGAGGCGATGAACAAGGAGCTGGGGCAGGAGGGCATCAAGTCCTGCGCGCTGTGCCCGGCGTTCGTGGACACGCCGATGACCGACTTCATCAAGGAGAACGTGGCCGCGCAGGACATGATCCGCCCGCAGGACATCGCCGAGGCGGTCCGCATGCTGCTCCGAGTGTCTCCCGCCTGCGTGATCCCCGAGATCGTGTTCCAGCGCCCGGGCGCGATCGCCTGAGCTACCGCGTCCCGGCGGGCACGGCCGGCCCGCACCTCTTCCAGGCGCGCCAGCACGCGCTCGTAGTCGTCGTAGCGGCGGACCACCGGGGTCCAGGCCCATCCGGGTTGCTCGCGCAGCTCGGGGGCGAACGCAATCGCGTTCGTGCGCCCGCCGGCGCGATGAGCGGCGAGCATCGGACAGACGCCGTCGCCGGTCGCGTCGGCCCCGGCGATGATCGGGTTCGACGCGATGCCCTCGAGCATCGCGACGCGTGTGTGGCGCGGCAGGGACTCGATCGCCCGCCGCAGGTCATCAAGGGTCGCTGCGGATCGCCTTCGCATAGGGTTAGCCGTCGGACGAGACGGCGGTGGGGCGACTGTACCCACCGCCGTCGGCGCGCCCAAGAGACCGCCTGGCCACGAAAGGAATCTTGCAGATGAAGCTTGGATTGAACGTCGCCTACTGGGGCATGGGGATGGGCCCGCAGGACCAGCTGGAGGTGGTCCAGGAGGCCGAGCGGCTCGGCTTTGACTCCGTGTGGGCCGCCGAGGCCTACGGCTCGGACGCCGCCACCGTGCTCGCCTGGCTGGCCGCCGGCACCACCACGATCAAGCTCGGCTCGGCCATCTTCCAGATGCCCGGACGCTCGCCCGCGCTGACCGCGATGACGGCCGCGACGATCGACGAGCTGTCCGACGGGCGGATGGTGCTCGGCATCGGCTCCTCGGGGCCGCAGGTTGCCGAGGGCTGGCACGGCCAGCGCTTCGGCAAACAGATCCAGCGCACCCGCGAGTACGTGGCGGTGGTGCGCAAGGCGCTGGCGCGCGAGCGCCTCGAGTTCAAGGGCGAGACCCTCGAGCTGCCGCTGCCCGACGGACCGGGCAAGGCGCTGAAGCTGATGATCGCTCCCAAGCAGGAGCGGATCCCGATCTACCTGGCGGCCATCGGACCCAACAACACGGCGCTGGCGGGCGAGATCGCCGACGGCTGGATCCCGACGTTCTTCTCGCCCGAGTTCGTCGCCGACTTCCGCGAGCTGCTGCAGACGGGCGCCGACCGGGTCGGACGCTCGCTGCAAGGCTTCGACATCGCGCCCACCGTCCAGACCTACGTGTCCGACGACCGCACGGCGGCCCGCAACCTGATGCGCCCGCTGCTGGCGCTGTACATCGGCGGGATGGGCTCGCGCAAGCAGAACTTCTACAACAACCTGGTGCAGCGCTATGGCTTCGAGGACGCCGCTCTAAACGTGCAGGACCTCTACCTGGAGGACAAGAAGGCCGAGGCCGGCGAGGCCCTCCCGGACGAGTTGATCGACATGGTGTGCCTGTGCGGGCCCCGCGATTTCGTGCGCGAGCGGCTGGCCGCCTATCGCGACGCCGGCGTGGGCACCCTGATGGTCACCCCGATGGCCTTTGACCGCCAGGAGCGGATCGAGCAGCTGCGCGCGGTGGCCGAGCTGGCCGCTTGAGCGCGGCCCGGCCGCTGCGCTTCTTCCTCGGGGCCTTCGGGCAACCCGGCCACGCCTTCCCGATGCTGGCCCTGGGCGCCGAGCTGGCCGCCCGCGGCCACGAGGTGACCTTCGAGACGTGGTCGCGCTGGCGCGACCACGTGGAGGCCCACGGGATGCGCTTCGTGGCGGCGCCCGAGTATCCGGTGTTCCCCACCCAGGAGCGGCCGCTGCAGCCCTACGAGGCGGTCGTCCGGGCGGTCGCCGAGACCCGCCCGGCGGTGGCGGCGGCGCAGCCCGACGTGGTGGTGCACGACATCCTCACGCTGGCCCCGGCGCTGTCCGCCGAGCTGGAGTCGGTACCGGTGGCGACCCTGATCCCGCATGTCTACCCGGTCGGCGAACGGGGGTTGCCGCCGTACGCGTTCGGCGCCCGCCGGCCGCGCACGGCGCTGGGCGCGACACTGTGGCGGGCCTTCGACCGTCCCGTGCGCGCGGGCCTCAAGCGGGGCCGCTCCGAGCTCAACGATGCCCGGCGCCGCGTCGGCCTGGGCCCGGTGTCCCGCCTGCACGGCGGGCTGAGCGAGGAGCTCTGCCTGGTGGGCACGCTGCCCCAGCTCGAGTACGCGCGCCGCTGGCCCGCGCACGTACACGTGGTCGGGCCACTGATGTGGGAGCCGCCGTTTCATCGCGTCGACCCGCCGCCGGGCGGGAAGCCGCTGGTGCTGGTGGCCCCGTCCACCGCCCAGGACCCGTCGCACCGGCTGCTGCGCGCGGCGCTGGAGGGCCTGGAGGACGAGCCGGTGCGAGTGCTGGCCACCTGGAACCGCCGGGCGCTGCCCGGACCCACGCGGGTGCCGGCCAACGTGCGGCTGGTGGAGTGGCTCTCCTACTCGCAGACGATGCCGGGGTGCGAGCTCGTGGTCTGCCACGCCGGGCACGGCACGCTGGTGCGCGCGCTGGCGTCGGGCTGCCGCGTGCTCGCCGTTCCCCACGTCGGCGACATGGCCGAGAACGCCGCACGGGTGGACTGGTCCGGGGCGGGTGTGCGCCTCCCGTGGCCGCTGTTGTCAGCGCGGACGCTGCGCGTGGCGGTGCGGCGCGCCCTGCGCGAGAAGGCGCTGGGCGCGCGGGCGGCGCAGCTGGGCGCCTGGGCGGCGGCGCACCCCGGCGCTTCGCGGTCCGCCGATCTGGTGGCGGACCTTGCCATTAGGCGGCGGCGTGCGCCGGGTGGTCCATAGCAGCGCACGACCTCGGGCTCATAGCCGGCCTGCTGCAGCGACCTGTTGGCCTCGCCGCACGGGTGGGCGTGCACCGGCTTGCCGGCCGTCCACGTCCCGTAGCAGACGTAGAGCTTCGAGTCACTTCCTGATTCATCAGTAGCTCCGGGGGTGGGACTCGAACCCACAACCCTTCGGTTAACAGCCGAATGCTCTGCCTGATTGAGCTACCCCGGATTATGGCGTAATGATAAGTCGGTTACTGGCGTGTCGCAACTCTCCGAAGAGTCCCCCGAGATCGTATCGGGTAAGACGACGAACCCGTCCTCCACCTCGGCATGGCAGTTGGAGCACCGAAGCACGCATTTTCTTGCCTCGGTGCGCAGAGCCTGAAGCGACAGCGTGATCCCCTTTCGACTCAGCGCAAACCCCTTCCGCGCGGGATCAACATGATGGAACTCCAGCGCGCGAGGCTGCCGCTCGTAGCCGCAACCGGACGCTACAACGCGGGGCAGCTGCCGCGCTCCACAAGCTCGATCTCTTTGACGAGCTCCTCGCGACGGTGAAACGCGTGACCAGGCAGCAGCTCGGGTGCGAGTTGCCTGCAGACCTCGATGGCGCGATCCACATCTTCCGAACGCCACGACTTCCTCGGTCGATTTCGCACGGGTGCCGCCCCCAGAGCATGTGCCGACTCTCCCGCTTTGCGGACCTTTTGTCCCAGCAGTCGCCGGGCGCCGGCGGGCGTGCCCGGCGCGGTTGCCGTGCCCGCGCCGCCGCTAGCGGCCGGCAACGATCATTGCCGATGTCATGAGTGCGGATCGCCCGCCGGCCTTGCTCATCAGTACGAGTTATTCGCCTGGTGAAACGTCCACGCTGTAGAAGGGTTACCGTAGCGACCTGTGATGTAGTTAGCCATCGCCGTTAGCTGCCCGACAACCGTCGTCGCGTTACCGCCATTCGCTGCATACCAGGAAGGCCCGGTTATACCCTGCGCGATACCGTACGCGCCCGACGACGGGTTAGTGTCGGTTAGCGTGCCGTTGCTCTCCGATTTCACAAGCGCCATCCAATCGTCAATCTGCTTGCCCGACCAACCATGCGACGCGCCAATCGTGGTCAGCAGTGCCGTTGTTACCAGGCCGTGCGAGCCGGGCACGGGGGCGGCGCCCGGGGCGGGAGCGACTCCCTGAGCGGGAGCGACGGGCGTGACCTTGAAGTCGTGCATCTCGTCGTAGGTGCCATGGAGGTTCGCGCCGCCTCCGTAGTGCGAGCTGGCCCAGTCGC
>JADGPO010000075.1 GCA_017882405.1 Solirubrobacteraceae bacterium
ACTCTAGAAAATAGAAAAGGCCCGCAAATGCGGACCTTTTCGAAGTAGCGGGGGCGGGATTCGAACCCGCGACCTTCGGGTTATGAGCCCGACGAGCTACCAGACTGCTCCACCCCGCGGCGGACGTTCATTAATAGCAGGCCTGACCGGACTGGCTCAAGTCCCCGGTGGTCCGGGTCCGGGGAGCTGGGCGACGCGAAGACGGCACGAAGTTGGCCCAGAGTTGGCCCGTTTGCGTCTTGTTCCGTGACGGGATTCGGCGGAGGATCTGGGCATGGCGAATCTTGCGGAGAAGATCGATGCCGAGCGGCGGGTGAGGGACTGGCTGGCTGAGAACGAGGTGCCGCAGCCGGACTCGGTCGAGTACGGCTACCAGTGCATCCGGCTCTTCTGGCATGAGCCGAAGACGATGCTGGTCTTCGATCTGGACGAGCCGGCCGAGGACGGTCTTTCGCTGTATCTGAAGGACCTAGAGCAAGGGGGTGGAGACGTGTGACAAGGACGAGCCGCCGCGGGTAGGGTTGCGGGACCTTGGCTCGGCTTGGGCATGACCACTCGATCCACCACGTTGGCGCTGAACATGGATCGTATGTCTGGGACAACGCGCTGGACCCGGTCCTGGAGGTCGAGTCAGGGGCCACCGTGGAGCTGGAGTGCGCCGACGCGTCCGGCGGACAACTGAATAAGAACTCGACCGCGACCGACGTCAACGCCCTTGACCTGACCAAGGTCAATCCCGTCACCGGCCCCGTCTACGTCAAGGACGCCGAGCCGGGTGATGTGCTCGCCGTCGAGATCCTGGAGCTCAAGTCGCATGACTGGGGGTGGACGGCGATCATCCCGGACTTCGGCCTCCTCGCGCCCGAGTTCCCCGACGCTTGGCTGAACATCTCAAGAGTCGATCCGCAAACCAACAAAGTCGAGTTCCTCCCTGGCGTGACCCTCCCCTTCGCGCCGTTCCCCGGCACGATCGGCGTCGCTCCGGTCCAAACCGGAGAGCACCCGACCCTCGTCCCCACCAAATGGGGTGGGAACATGGACATCAAGCACCTGCGCGCCGGCGCCACTCTTTACGTCCCGGTCGCCGTGAGCGGTGCGCTCTTCTCCGTCGGCGACACGCACGCCGCGATGGGCGACGCCGAGGTCTGCGGCACCGCCGTGGAGGCGGCGATGGACATCGCCGTCCGACTCACCGTGCACAAGCACCGGCGCATTGCCTACCCGCAGTACCACCTCCCGGCAGGGCAGCTGGCGAGCACCGAGCAATCGAGCTACCACGTCTGCACCGGCATCCACCCGGACCTCCTCACGGCCGCCAAGGAAGCGACCTGGGGAACGATCACGCACATCGAACGTACCTACGGGCGCACCCGGGAAGAGGCGTACGCGATCGCCTCGGTCGCCGTGGACCTGCGCATCCATGAGATCGTCGACGCGCCCAACTGGACCGTCGGCGCCTTTCTGCCCGAAGCGATCTTCACGGAGGAGTCATAGCCACCGAGACACCCCCACCGGACACGTAAGCGCAAAAGCCCGGCGGGCTGCGCCGCGAGCTGCGCTTCTGGGAGGCGATCGCGCTGTCGATCGCGATCATGGCCCCCACGGCCGCGATGGCGCTGAACGGCACCGCGCCCGGGTTCTTCTCCGGGTGGGCCCTGCTCGGCACGTACTTCGCGTTCACGTGCGCGTCGACGGCCGAGGCCGGCGCTTTCGGGATCGCATTCCTGAGCGGCACCGGGATCGACAAGTCGGCCGACTACGTGGTGATCGCGATGATCGCCGCGGTGATCATCGCGCTGCTGGCGTTCGGCGACATCCGCGTGGCGACCCGGTCGCTGCTGGGCTTTGAGGGGATCTCGGTGACGCTGATCGTGATCCTGATGGTGGTGATCGTGGTCAAGCTGATCGGCGGCTCGTCGCCTCAGCATCAGGGCATCACGTTGGACGCGTTCAAGATCCCCGGCGGCACACCGTTCAGTGCCGTGGCGACCGCCTCGGTGTTCGGCTTCCTCTCCTTTGCCGGATTCGAGGGCGCCGCTTCTCTGGGGGAGGAGACCGATAACCCAAGAAGGGAGATCCCGCGCGCGATTCGCACCGCGGCCGTGGCCAGCGGCATCTTCTACATCCTCTGCATCCTCGTGCAGACGTGGGGCTTTGGCACCGACGCCGCCGGCGTCAAGGCGTTCTCCACCTCGGGATCGCCGCTCGGCGACCTCGCCCACAACTACGTCGGCTCGGCGATGTCCGACGCGATCAACGCCGGGGCCACGCTGAGCGCATTCGCCAGCGGCCTGGGCGCCGCCACCGCGGGCGCGCGGATCCTGTAGGCGCTGGCCCGTGACACGCCGCTGGCCAACATGCTCGGCAGGACCTCCACGCGGAACTCTAAGCGCTGCAAGATTTCTTGCAGCGAAAGGAGACCGCGCCACCGCAACGACGGCCTCTGTACCGTGTTCCCACCTTCAAGCCGAGTCTCCGGGCCGCCAATCCGGAGAACGGGGAACCCAAGTCGTTGGGGCGAGTCCTGTGGTGATCCATAGGAAGCGCTCGTTCACCAGAGAGCGAGCGCGAGCCCGTCAGCTAACCCCGCAGGCACCGGCAGCAGCGCAGACCCCTGCGCGACGCACAAGACCCGATGCCCCGAACCGCCCCACCGCGCCTGGCGCGCTCCCTCGTCCTGGCGATGCTCGTCGCCGCCACCGCCCTCGCCGGGACCGCGCAGGCGTCGCCGATCCGGCGCGTGCTGCGGATGGGCGATCACGGCGGTGACGTCAAGACGCTGCAGCGCTGGCTGACCGACGTGGGCGTCCGCACGTCCGCGGACGGGAATTTCGGCCCGGGCACCAAGCGCTCGGTGGTCCGCTTTCAGAACGCCGCCCAACTCATGCCTCCCAGCGGAACGGTGGGCATCCACACGCGCGGCACCCTGGCCAGCTGGGTGCATGGCGGAAGGCGGGTCAGCGGCGTACGGCAGCCGGCGAGCTCGTCGTCGAACTGGGTGTTCCCGATCACCCCGCACCGGCTGGTGGTCTCCCCCTCGAGCTGGACCCAGGACCAGGGAGTCGACATCGGCACGGTCGGCAATGCGTGCGGTCCGCGGGTCACGGAGGTGGCGATGACCTCCGGGACGATCGTGCGCGAGGGCATCAGCGGCTTCGGGCCCGACGCTCCCGTGCTCAAGATCGACGACGGCCCGCTGGCCGGTCGCTACCTGTACTACGGCCACGCCAGCCCGGCGCTGGTGTCCGTGGGCACGCATGTCAACACCGGTCAGCCGATCGCCGAGGTCGGCTGCGGCTCGGTCGGCCTGTCCCGGGCACCGCACCTGGAGATCGGGATCAGCGCCGCCGGCGGCCCCACCTGCTGCCCGAGCATGGGCGAGACCTCCGGGCAGATGTACGACATCGTCCGCCGTCTGTACGGCGGCTAGCTCGGCCGAGCCAGCCAGCGCGGCGCGCCACCCACCCAGCGCCCGCTCACGATCGTCCCGCACGCTCGTAGCTCGTCATCGAGCACGGCCAGGTCGGCGTCGTAGCCGCCGGCGATCGCGCCCTTGCGATCCTGCAGGCCGAGCAGCGCCGCCGGGTTCGCCGACGCCATCGCGACCGCCTCCTCGACGGTCACGCCCATGAAGCGCACGGCGTTGCCCAGAGCGGCATCCATCGTCAGGACACTGCCGGCGATCGTGTCACCGCCCGCGACGGTCGAGCGGCCGCCGAAAACACGCACGGCGCCACCGCCCAGCCGGTAGTCGCCATCCGGCATCCCGGCGGCCGCGATCGCGTCGGTCACCAGCCGCAGGCCGCTCACCCCCTTGGCGCGCAGCGCCAGCCGCATGGCCACCGGATCGACGTGGATCCCGTCGCAGATCAACTCGCACTGCAGCTCGGGCAGGTCCAGCGCGGCGCCGACCAGACCGGGCCCGCGGTGGTGAAACGGCGCCATCGCGTTGAACAGATGCGTGACCGACCGGGCCCCGGCGCGCACGGCCGCCTCCGCCTGCTCATACCCAGCGTCGCTGTGGCCCAGCGAGACCACGACCCCACGAGCCGCCAACGCCGAGATCAGCTCCGCACACCCGGGCAGCTCCGGGGCGACCGTCATCATCCGAACGCCCTCGAAGCTCAAGGCGGGGGCCGTGAACCACGCCACGTCCATCGCGCCCGGCCAGCGCGGACTCAGGAACGGTCCCTCCAGATGCACCCCCAGCACGTGGGCACCGTCACGCCGCCTTCCAGCCTCGACAGCAGAACGCACCGAGCCCTCCAGCTCGTCAAACGATGCCGCCACGGTCGTCGCCAGCAGCGAGGTCGTCCCGTGCGCGGCGTGAAATCGAGCCACGCGCGCCACCTCCTCGGACGACCGGGTGTTGCACTGCGCGCCGCCGCCTCCATGCACGTGCGTGTCGATCAAGCCGGGCACCAACCAGTGATCCCCCAGCGACACCGCCTCCCCGTCCTGGCCGGCCACCACACCCGCGATGCGACGATCCGCAACCGACACCGTCGCCTCGAGCGTCCCCGCCGGCGTGACCACGCGCCGGCTGTGCAGGCGCATCAGACGGCCTACAGCATGCGCGAGGACCAGAGCAGCGCTGCCAGGATCACGCTGACGGTCGACACCACCAAGCCGATGACCCAGCCCTGGGAATGGCTGGAGACCATGATCGCCGCGATCGCGACGCCGATGCCGACGATCCCGCAGGTGGCGATCAGGCGGACGATCATCCGCTCCACCAGAGACCGGCGTCGCTCGCGCCCGGGCAGCATGTTGCGTGACGGGGTGTGCGGCGGTATCTCGTAGGCCGGGGGCGTTTCCGCGGA
The DNA here is from genome assembly GCA_017882405.1 of Solirubrobacteraceae bacterium. The sequence continues at coordinate 4,824 of JADGPO010000075.1, forward strand.
AACGCCTTCTGCCCCCGGAACCGGAGTCGTCAGTTCAGAGCCCGGCACTTCGCCTTCGGCAGGCGGCACGCCCGCCGCGCTCGGGCGGACCAGCGGATCGCGCCCACTCGAGGAAGGCTCAGTCCCGCCGGGATCCTGCTCGGTGCTCACTCCTGCCTGTTTATCACTTCGATCCATACCGGGCAAACACTGCAACGGCAAGTACCATCCGCCGCCTGTGACTCCGCCCGATGCCACCGCCACCGTGGCCGACGTCATCGGTGCGACGATCGCCGCTCAGGGCGTGCGCGACGCGTTCGGCGTGATCGGCAGCGGGAACCTGGTGGTCACCAACGCGCTGGCCGACGGCGGCGCACGCTTTCACGCCGCTCGCCACGAGGGCGGCGCGATCTGCATGGCCGACGGCTATGCCCGGGTCAGCGGCCGCGTGGGAATCTGCAGCGTGCACCAGGGCCCGGGGCTGACCAACACGATGACCGGCCTGACCGAGGCGGCCAAGAGTCGCACCCCGCTGCTGGTGCTGGCCGGCGAGTCGCCGGCCGGCGATCGGTACTCCAACTTCCGCATCGACCAGGACAGCCTCGTCCAGTCGGTGGGGGCGATCGCCGAGCGCGTCCAGCGTCCCGACACGGCGGCGCCCGACGCGCTGCTCGCCTACGAACGCGCCCTGAGAGAGCGCCGGCCCGTGGTGCTGATGCTCCCGATCGACATCCAAGCGCAACCGGCCGCCGTCCATGACACGAGGCCGGCGCCGGCGCCGTTTGCGCCGCCGCAACCAACGGCCGAAGTCATAGCGGAGCTTGCCGACCTCCTGCAGGCCGCCCGCCGTACCGTGATCATCGGCGGCCGCGGAGCGGTGTTGGCGGGCGCCGGCGGGGAACTGGAGGGCTTGGCGGCCCTCACCGGCGCGCTGCTGGCCACCTCGGCACCGGCCCACGGACTGTTCGCCGACAACCCATATGCCCTCGGGATCTCCGGGGGCTTCGCCTCCGACGCGGCGGCCGAGCTGCTCGGCCAAGCCGACCTGGTCCTGGCCGTCGGCGCGTCACTGAATCACTGGACGACCCGGCACGGCGCGCTGATCGCCGCCGACGCCAAGGTCGTGCAGATCGATCTCGAGCCGGGCGCGATCGGCCGCCACCGCCCCCTGGATGCCGCGATGCTCGGCGACGCGCTGGTGGCCACCCGCCTGCTGATCGAGGAGCTCAACGACCGTGGCCACCGCCACACCGGGTTCAGGACGCCGGACGTGGCCAACCGGATCGCCGCCCACGGCTGGCACGACTCAGGCTACGAGGATGCCGGCACCGACACCGACATCGACCCGCGCACGTTCTCACGCGAGCTGGAGCGGCGGCTGGGCCCCGACAAGGCGGTGGCTGTCGACAGCGGCGCGTTCATGGGCTATCCCTCGATGTACCTGACCGTGCCCGACGCCCGCGCGTGGGTGTTCGCCAACGGCTTTCAATCGATCGGGCTGGGCCTGGGCTGCGCGATCGGCGCGGCCGTCGCCCGACCCGACAGACCGACGGTGGCCGCGATCGGCGACGGCGGCGCGTTCATGGCGCTCGCCGAGCTTGAGACCGCCGTGCGCCTGAACCTCAGGCTGCTGGTGGCGATTTACGACGACCGGGCCTACGGCGCCGAGGTGCATCACTTCGCGCCGATGGGCCACGACGTCTCAAGCGTGCAGTTCCCGGACGCGAATCTGGCGGCGATCGCGCGCGCGGCGGGCGCCGAGGCGCTCACCGTCCGCCGCACGGAGGACCTGGAGGCGGTCAGCGAGTGGCTGAGTGAAGCCGAACCCGGCCCGCTGGTGCTCGACGCCAAGGTCAACCCGGCGGTCTGCGCAGAATGGCTGGCCGAGGCGTTCCGCGCCGGCTGATCACCCGACCCACCAGGAGCCGCGATGCCCGACCCCTCCGCCAACCCGCTGCCCGACCTGCTGAGTGGCCTCGCCGCGGGCAGCGTCGAGATCGTCGACCTCACCCAGCCGCTGAGCGAGACCACGCCGGTGATCAAGCTCCCGCCGCCGTTTGTCAACACCCCCGGCCTGACGCGCACCGAGATCAGCCGCTACGACGACCGCGGACCCGCCTGGGCCTGGTACACGCTGACGGTCGGCGAGCACGTGGGCACTCACGTGGATGCCCCGATCCACTGGGTGACCGGCCGGGGCGGGGCCGACATCGGATCCATCGAGCCAAGCACCCTGGTCGGACCGGCGTGCGTGATCGACAAGACCGCCGAGACCGAGGCCGCCGGCGGCGACTATCTGCTCACGGTCGAGGACCTGGAAGCGTGGGAGCAGGCCAACGGCCCGATCCCCGCGGGCGCCTGGGTGCTGCTGCGCACCGGCTGGGGCGCCCGCGCGCAGGACGAAACCCGGTTCCTCAACGTCGGTGAGAACGGGCCACGAACCCCCGGCCCGAATGTCGAGGCAGCCCGCTGGCTGGCCCACGAGCGCGTGATCGCCGGCTTCGGCACCGAGACGGTGGGGATCGACGCCGGCAGCGCCGGCGGCATGGATCCCCCGTTTCCGCTGCACAACTTCCTGCTGGGCGCCGGCCGGCTCGGGCTCACGCAGCTGGCCAACCTGGAGCGATTGCCGCTCACGGGCGCGCTGCTCGTCGTCTCCCCGCTGCGGCTGGTGGGCGGCACCGGCAGCCCCAGCCGCGTCTATGCCTTCGTCGCCCATTAGGGTCCGCGACAGCCACCGAGCTCGACGCCGCCGACCCGCTCGCCCCCTTCCTCGACCGTTTCGCGCCCGCGCCGCCGGGGCTGATCTACCTCGACGGCAACTCGCTCGGACGCCTGCCCAAGGACACCCCGAACGCCATGCTGGGCGCGGCACAGGGACAGACACTGCTGGCCGATTCCACCAGCGTGTGCTTCTACAAGCTGGCCGGCGCCGCCCTCACCGCCCGCCCGGACCGACGGCGCATCGTCACCAACCACGGCAACTTCCCCACTGGACCGATCCCACCGACGCGCACCAGGCATCGGCATCGGATCGCCACTCGACCCGGCCACTCGCGGCTCGCACGTCGCCCTCACCCACCCACAAGCCATAGCGCTCATCGCAGAGCTGACGCAGCACGACCTGATCGTCGACTGCCGCAAGCCCGACGTGATCCGCCTCCGCCTGTCACCGCTGACCACACGGTTTGCCGATGTCCAGGCCGGCCTGGACAGGCTTCAGAGCGTCTCGGGCGCCCCGAAGCGCGACAGCAGTCCGCCGTCGTCGGGAAAGCGCGTGACGCCACGACCCGCCGCGGCGCGCAAGGTGCCGCTCGCGCAGGAAGGTGTCGATGGCCGCCCGGCCCTGGTGCCACTCGGGCTCGGGCGGCATGCTGACCACGGCGTCCTCCGTCAGCAGCGCCACCACCGAATCGATGTCGTCTCGCTCGAACGCCTCGGCGAAGCGCACCACCAGCTCACGGTCAGCCTCGGGGACGCTCAGCCGCTCGCGCCTGACCGGCACGCGCGCCTCCAGGCTGGCCCGGGCGCGCTGCAGCGCGCTGTTGACCGAGGCCGGGAAGCCTGTTGCGATGCCCTGGCCGCGTTCTACGGACAAATCAACGGGCTGTCTCACCACATGATCCTGATCGCCGACTACCGCGTCTACATCGACGTCGCGCCGGCCTGACGCCGGCACGGCAGGTCGGTCTACGAAACGACCTGCTCCTCGGTCTCGATCGGCTCCAGCTGCGCGATCTCGGAGCGCCGGTGCTCCCAGTGGGGCGGGATGCACATGTGGGTGCCGAGCTCCTCGACGTTCTCGTCGATGAACATGCCCTCGGGCGTCGAGTAGGCCAGCTCGACCAGCAGGCCGCCGGGACTGCGGCAGTACATCGAGAAGAAGTAGCCACGGTCCTTGGCTTCGGAGATGTCGGTGAAGCCCAGCCCGACGATGTAGTCCTTGACGATCTGCTGGTTGTCGGCCGAGACGACGTCGAAGGCGTGATGGTGGATCGTGCCCTCGCCGAAGTTCCACGTCCCCTGCGGCAGATCCGGCTCCTCGACCAGCTCGAGCATCCGGCCGTAGCCCTGCTCGTCGCCGATCTGGAACTGGTGGTTCGGGCCCTCGGAGCCGGTCGACACCGCGTTCATCCCCTCGGTGAGGAAGAACACCATCGGGTCGGGCTCGCGCACCGACGTGGTCGTGCCGTAGGCGCCGCGGATCCCGTGCTCGGCGGGGACATGACCGTCGTGAGGCTCGCGCGAGTCAGGCGCCGGGTCACCGACGAACGCGTAGTCGATCCCGCACGGGTGCTTGAAGCTCAGGCGCTCGGTGCCGAAGCGCTCGACGCGCTCGTGCGCGATCCCGAACTCGTCGAGGCGATCTGACCAGAAGCCGATCGAGCCCTCCGGGACAGACAAATTAAGAACCTTGGCCTGGTTGGTCCCGCGTTTGCCCATCCACCCCGCCTGGCGGTAGGGGAACGCGGTCAGCAACGTGCTCACGTCGGCGACGGTGTTGCCGTAGTACAGATGATAGATCGGGATCTCGCCGTCGAACAGGACGGTCTTCTTGACGCTCTTGAGTCCGAGCAGGCGGACGTGGAAGTCGTAGTCCTCCTGCGCGCCGCCGACGCAGAACGTCAGGTGGTGGGTGCCGCGCACAAGCCCTGGGTTGGGCATGGTCTCTCCTCTCGGTTGCCGCTGCCCGGATCCTACTTGCCGAGGGCCGCCGGCCGGGGTCGGGAATGGATAATGGGCTGATGCCGGTGCTGGTCTCAAGTCCGCGGTTTATCGGCCGGCGTGAGGAGCGCGGGGTACTGGAGGCGGCCCTCACCCGGGCCGAGGGGGGCGCGGGGTCAGTCGTCCTGGTCTCGGGCGAGTCGGGTATGGGAAAGAGCCGTCTGATCGGCGATTTCGTGGCCACGGCGAGGGCTGCTGGCGCGATCGCGCTGATCGGCGAGTGCCTGGAGTTCGCCGACGGGGAGCTGCCCTACGCGCCGATTGCGGGCGCCTTGCGTTCGCTGCTTCACGAGAACGACACGGTCGCGCCCGACACCGCTGCGCTGGAGCAGCTGTTGGCTGAGCTCACCCCAGGGTCGACCGCGGTTGAGGACGATACGCAATCCGCGGTATCACGGGCGCGGTTGTTCGAGCGGCTGGTCGCGACGTTGTTCGACCTCAGTCGCCGGGCGCCCGCGGTCGTCGTGGTGGTGGAGGATCTTCACTGGGCGGACCGGTCGACGGGCGACTTCATCTCGTTTCTCGTCCGCAGTGCGCGACGACAGCGACTGGTGCTGATCGTCAGCTACCGCAGTGATGAGCTTGATCGCCGCCATCCCCTGCGGCCTCTGGTTCTGGAGCTGGAGCGCAGCGGACGGGCTGAGCGGGTCGCGTTGAGGCCGTTCAACCGGGACGAGCTGATCGACCAGGTGACCGCGATCATCGATGCGCCCCCGGAGCCTTCGCTGATCGACCGTCTGGCCGCGCGTGCGGAGGGCAATCCGTTCTTTGCCGAGGAGCTTCTCGCGTCGTCTCTCTCTCCGGGATCCGCCCTTCCCGAGTCTCTGCGCGACACGCTGCTCCTGCGAGTCGAGGAGTCGTCGCCCGATGCGCAGTCCGTGCTGCGGATCGCCGCCGTCGCGGGGCGCACCGTTGACCACGCCCTGCTCGCCGCTGTGGCGGGTCTGCCGGAGGATCAGCTGGCGCAAGCGCTCGAGGAGGCGGTCAGCCGCCACATGATCGTGCAAGACCCGAGCGCGACCGGCTTTTCGTTTCGTCACGAGCTGCTGCGCGAGGCGGTGTACGCCGACCTGCTTCCGGGGCGACGGCGCTCACTTCATGCTGCGCTTGCCCGCGCGCTCAGCGAGCAGCCCGAGCTGAGCGGTGTCCGGGCCGGCTCCGCGGCTGAGCTCGCCCACCATTGGTATGCCGCAGACGAGCTGGGCGAGGCACGCTCGACGTCGGTCCGAGCGGGGATGGATGCCCAGGCCATGCATGCGCAGGCTGAGGCGCTGCTTCACTACGAACGCGCGCTCGAGATCTGGGAGCGCGCGGCCGGAGCAGAACCGGCGGCCGATCGCCTCGGTGTGCTCCGGCGGGCCGCCGATGCCGCCAATCTGAGTGGAGATTCCCAGCGAGCGACGGCACTCGCCCGCGATGCGCTTGAGATGGTGGACGAGCGAGCGGACCCGGCGGTCGCCGCCCTCGTGCGTGAGAGGCTCGGGCGCTACACGTGGGCCGCGGGCCGGGAGGAGGACGCCCTGCTCGAATACCGCCGGGCCGTTGAGCTGATGCCCGCCGATCCGCCGTCAAGGGATCGGGCCCTCGTGCTGGCGGCCGAGGGCCAGGCCTTGATGTTGATCGGCAGGGCGGCCGAGTCAGCGGTTCGCTGCATGGAGGCGATCGAGATCGCGAAGCGGGTCGGTGCTCGCGCGGTCGAGGCCAACGCGCTCAACACGGTCGTTGCGAACTGCAGCGGAGACGGCGATTTCGAGCAGGCGGTCGATGCCGCCTCGCGGGCGCGCGGGCTCGCGCGCCAACTGGGAGACGTCGAAGAGGTCGGCCGCAGCTATGTCAACGGCAGCGACGCGCTTGATCAAGCCGGGCGCGTCGAGGAGTCAATCGCGCTGGCGCGCGAGGGCATCGATCTCGTCGGCAAGCTCGGGAGCGATCGGCTGTTCGGCGATTTCCTGCGCGCGGAAGTCGCCGCCCGGCTGTTCAGAACCGGACGATGGGCGGAGGCCGACAAGCTCTTGCTGGAGCTGTCAGAGCGTGCGCCCACGGGTCTGGCCGATGCGATGATGCATGTGAACCGGGGATTCCTGGAAGCGGAACGAGGGGAGTTCGACGCGGCCGCGCGTGACCTCGCTCAGGCCGAACGGCTCAGCTCCGGAATGCGCGGCGCGATGTGGCAGGCTCCGAACCTGACAGCTCAGGCGACGATGGAGCTGTGGAAGGGCCGTCCCGAAGCGGCCGCCGCCACCATCCGACGGGGCCTGGCGCCCGACGAAGAGAGTGCCCGCGTCTTCTTCACCGCGAGGCTTTACGATCTCGGCGCGCGAGCGGCCGCGGACATCACGCGTCAAATCCCCGACGACGGCGGGCTGCGAGTACGCCAGGAGGCCGCCGCACGTGCGCTGCTCGAACGCCTGGACGGTCTCCTCCAAGAGCTCAAGCGGGCAGCGCCGTCTGCGCTGGCCAGCCGCGCGGCATGCGCGGCGGAGCTGTCGCGGATCGGTGGCGGGGACGCGAGCGCCTGGGCAGACGCGGAGCGGCTCTGGGAGCAGTCGGGGGATAGCTACCAGGCCGCGTACGCTCGCTTCCGGCGGGCAGAGGCGCTGATCGCGTCCGTCCAGGACCCGCCCGGCGCGCAGGATCTCCTGCGTGACGCGCGGGCGGTAGCGAGCGAGCTCAGCGCCCGGCCGCTTCTCACCGAGATCGAGACCCTCGCGCAGCGGACAGGCTTTGATCTGGGCGACGCGCAACCGTCGCCGGGCCCGGAGCCCGACATGCCGGCCGGGCTACCCATGCAGACGTCGGGCGTGACCGCCGTGCTCTTCAGCGACATCGAGGACTCAACCCTCCTTCTGGACCGCCTGGGCGACGAGCCGTTCATGGAGCTGCTCGCTCAGCACAACCGGGTGGTGCGCGAACAGATCGCACGCCACGGCGGACGGGAGATAAAAACTGCGGGTGATTCGTTCATGGTGGCCTTCGGCCAACCGCGCCGGGCGCTGGCGTGTGCCGTCGCAATCCAGCGTGCCGTCATGGGCATCGCGCCCGTGATCCGCGTCCGGATCGGGCTGCACGCCGGGGAAACGCTCTATCAAGAAGACGACCTGTTCGGTCGTCACGTGGTTGTCGCCGCCCGCGTCGCCGCGCTCGCCGCCGGCGGCGAGATCCTCGCGACATCGCTCATCCGCGAACTCGCCGAAGGAGCCACCGGCCTGCGCTTCGGGCCGCGCCGCGAGCACACGCTCAAGGGGCTGTCGGGCACCCAATCCGTCTACTCACTCCAATGGAGCGGCGCGACCGAGCTCAGCCAGTAGGCGACGGACCTGCGTCCACCAGGACCGGTCGAGCATCAGAAACGGGTGCAGGACCAGGACCTCGGAGGAGCAGGCGGTGGCCATCCGGTCGCCGAGTGCCGCCGGCGCCATCGGCTCCGGCGGATCACCGTGTTCGCGGCGGATCTCGCTGAAGCTGTCCATCAGGTGGTAGGCGTCGACGAGATCCCATTCGAACGGGACGTCGCGCAGGCCCGCCAGCCCGCGGGCGTCACCGACGACCGGCGACCACCACGTGTAGTCCAGCTCGCGCAGCAGCGCCGGCGTCTGGGCGGTGCCCGTCCCGCCCGGCGGTCGGAATCCCCGCGGCGACAACCCGAGGGCGCGGAAGGCACCGTCGGCGCGCAAAAGCAGCTCTCGCTCGCGGGCGGGCGCCAGCTCCCCCCAGCTCTCGTGCCGCCAGCCGTGCATACCGACCTCGTGGCCCCGGGCGGCGATCTCACCCACGGCGTCGGGATACAGCTCGCAGTTGAGGCCCTCGACGAAGAAGGTGGCCGACAACTCGTGGGCGTCGAGCTCGTCGAGCAGCCGCGGCAACGCCTCGGTGACCGAGGGATGGCGACCCAACGGCTCGTCGGCCGGCCACGTCCCGCGCTCCAGCTCGGACGCCTCGCCGAGGTTGTCGAACGTCAGCACCACCCGGTCGCTCATCTCACGTCTCCCCTCCGGCTGGCGTTATTCGTACGTGCATTGAGACCTTCCTAGTATGTACGACAGTCCTCGTACGATGAGCACCCGAAAGGCCCGCATGACGCCCGATTCCCAGACCTCAGGCCCCCCTCACCTCCGCGCCACGCTGCTGCTGTCCTGCCTGGCGCAGTTCATGGTGATCCTCGACGTGTCCGTGGTCAATGTGGCGCTGCCGGCGATCCGGGGCGGGCTGCACTTCTCCGAGGTCGACCTGCAGTGGGTGGTCAACGCCTACACGGTGACCTTCGCGGGCTTTCTGCTGCTGGGCGGCCGGGCCGCCGACTTGCTGGGCCGGCGGCGGGTGTTCGTCTGGGGCCTGGTCCTGTTCGCGCTGGCCTCGCTGGCCGGCGGGGTGTCCGACAGCCAGCCCGTGCTGATCGCCGCCCGCGCCGTCCAGGGCCTGGGCGGCGCGGTGATCGCCCCCGCCTCCCTGTCGATCCTCACGACCACGTTCGCCGAAGGCCCGCAGCGCAACCGCGCGGTCGGCATCTGGGGCGCCATGGGCGGAGCCGGCGGAGCCGCCGGCGTGCTGCTGGGCGGCCTGATCACCGATCTTCTTTCCTGGCGCTGGATCCTCTTCGTCAACGTCCCCATCGGCCTGCTGGCCGCGTTCGCCGCGCAGCGCTTCATCACCGAGAGCAAGCGCCCGATGAGCAGCCGCGACTTCGACCTGAGCGGCGCGCTGGCGGCCACCATCGGGCTGTCGCTGCTCGTGCTGGGCATCGTGCGCACCGACCAGACCGGCTGGGGATCGGCGCCAACGCTCGCCGTCATTGCCGCCGGGATCGTGCTGCTGGCCGGCTTTGCGGTGATCGAGGGCAAGTTCGCCCGCGCGCCGCTGATGCCGCTGCGGATCTGGGCTTCGCGCACGCTGACCGCCGCCAACGTCATCGTGCTGCTGGTCGGCGGCGCCACCTTCGGGATGTGGTTCTTCGTCTCGCTGTATCTGCAGCAGGTGCTCGGCTACTCGCCGATCCGCGCCGGCCTGGCCTTCCTGCCGATGACGCTGTGCATCGTGGCCGCCTCGACGATCGCCTCACGCACGGTCGCCCGGCTCGGCGCCAAGTCGCTGCTGGTGTTCGGCATGACCGTGATGACGATCGGGCTGGCCCTGTTCACGCGGATCGCCACCCACGGCGACTATGCCGCCGACGTGCTGGTGCCCGGGATGCTGGTCGGCATCGGGATCGGCTTTGCCTTCGTGCCGGCCACGATCTCCGCGGTCGCCGGGGTGGCGCCGGCGGAGGCCGGGCTGGCCTCGGGGCTGGTCAACACCTCGCGGCTGTTCGGGGGCGCCCTCGGGCTCGCCGTGCTGGCCGCGATCGCCACCAGTCACACCAACTCCCAGCTGCATCACGGCGCCTCCGCGCACGCCGCGCTCACCAGCGGCTTTCAGCTGGCGTTCGTGATCGCCGCCGCGTTTGCGCTGATCGGCGGCCTGGTCGCCGCCTTCGGGCTGCCGCGGATCCCGGCGCGCCGGGCCGCCCCGTCCGGCGCGGTGGCGCCCGCCGAGCCCGCGTAGGCCCCGGCCGCGCGACGCCGCGACGCGCGGATTGGCGACAATCACGGGGTGGCCCGCTGCTTCGTCACCCGCGAGCTTCCCGGACCGGCGCTGGGCCGCCTGGCCGAGGCCCACGAGGTCGACGTCTGGCCCGAGCGCCTGCCGCCCGACTACGACGAGCTGCGCCGGCGCACCGCCGAAGCCGACGGGCTCCTGTCGATGCTCACCGACCGGGTCGATGCCGAGCTGATCGAGGGGTCGCCGCGGCTGCGGGCGATCGCCAACTACGCCGTCGGCTACGACAACGTCGACGTCGAGGCCTCCGCCGCGCGGGGGATTCCCGTGGGCAACACGCCCGACGTGCTCACCGACGCGACCGCCGACCTGGCCTTCGCGCTGCTGCTGGCGGCCGCGCGCAAGCTGCCGCAGGGCGCCGCCGCGGTGCGCGCCGGCGAGTGGGACACCTGGGAGCCCGCGGCGCATCTGGGCTACGACGTGCACGGCGCCACGCTGGGGATCGTCGGCCGGGGCCGCATCGGGGAGGCGGTCGCGCGCCGGGCTGCGGGCTTTGAGATGGAGGTGCTGGTGAACTCGCACCGAGGCGGCACGCCCCTGGAGGAGCTGCTGGAGCGCTCTGATTTCGTCTCCCTGCACTGCCCGCTGACCCCGGAGACGCGCCACCTGATCGACGCCGACGCACTGGCCCGCATGCGCCCGACGGCGATCCTCGTCAACACCGCCCGCGGGCCGATCGTCGACCAGGCTGCGCTGGCCACCGCGCTGCGCGAGGGCACGATCGCCGGCGCCGCGCTCGATGTCACCGATCCCGAGCCGCTGCCCGCCGACGACCGGCTGCTCGGCGCGCCCAATCTGATCGTCGTGCCCCACGTCGGCTCGGCGACGCACTCGGCGCGGGAGAAGATGGCCGCCCTGGCGGTCGACAACCTGCTGGCCGCGCTCGATGGCCAACCGATGCCCCATCCGGTCGGCTGAATCGATGGCCGGGAACGTCGCCGTCGTCGACATCGGCTCCAACTCGACGCGCCTGCTGATCGCCGAGCGCGACGACGGCCGGGTGCGCGAGCTGGTGCGCGAGACCCAGGTGACGCGCCTGGGCGCCGGCGTGGACGCCGACGGCCGGCTGCGCGAGGACGCGATGCAGCGCGTCTACGACACGCTTGAGCGCTACCGCCAGGAGATCGAGCGCCACCACTGCCGGGCGGCGGTGGCCGTGCTCACCAGCGCGGTGCGCGACTCGGCCAACGGGCAGGAGTTCGCCGACACCGTCCGCGAACGCTACGGCCTCGAGCCGCACGTGCTCACCGGCGGCGAGGAGGCGCGGCTGACGTTTCTGGGCGCCACCAGCGAGCGCGATCCCGATGACCGCCGGCCCACGCTGGTGATCGACATCGGCGGCGGGTCGACCGAAATGGTGATCGGCGCCGGTCATGAGGTTGACTTCCACGTCTCCACGCAGGCGGGCGTGGTCCGCCAGACCGAGCGCCACCTCCACCACGACCCACCCACCGCCGCCGAGCTAGACGAGCTGGCCGCCGACGTGCGCTCGATCATCGAGCAGGCCGTGCCCGCGCAGCGGCGCCAGGGCGTCGAGCACGGGATCGCCGTGGCCGGCACCGCGACCTCCCTGGCGGCGATCGCCCAGCACCTGGAGCCCTACGACCCCGAGCGCGTGCACGGCTACAGCCTGGATGGCGACGAGGCACGGCAGATCCTGGAGGAGCTGGCGTCGATGCCGTTGGCCCAACGCCGGGAGGTGCCGGGGCTGCACCCCGACCGGGCACCCACGATCGTGGCCGGGGTGACGATCTTCCTGGAAGTGCTGGACCTGTTCGGACTGCGGCAGATCGAGATCTCCGAGCACGACATCCTGCGCGGCGCGGCGCTCGGGCTTATCCGCTGAAACAAACTTGAAACCCAAACTGGACGAATGTTCTATTGCCGAGTCCGAACCGATTGGGCATGATTTCCGCGGGGTGCGGACCGGAATGAACACCTGGTTCGCCACCTGCACATAGGTCCGGGCGAAGCCGCAGACATCGGCGCCTCCCGCCGCCCGGGCCACTCTAACCGGCCCTTTCTGGCACGTACCCCTGCCCGTCCCGATTGGGCCACACCTGGATCGGAAGCCGCCCGCCTTGTGCGGGCGGTTTTCGTTTAGGGGTCAGGCGAGGTTCGACCGGCGCGGATAGGCGACGTCCGGGTCGGTGAGGACGTTGACCAGGGCGGGTCCGCCGGCGGCGAACGCGCGCTCCAGCGCGGGGCGCAGCTCATCGGCGACACGCACCAGCTCGCCGTGGCAGCCCAGCGCCTGCGCGAGCTGGTCATAGCGGGTCTCGGGCCGCAGATCGGCGACGACCGAGTAGCCGTACATGCTCTCCATCGGGTGCTTCTCCAGCGCCCAGATGCCGTTGTTGGCGATCACCGCGACGACCGCCACCCCGTGGCGCGCGAGCGTGTCGAGCTCCATGCCCGAGAAGCCGAACGCGCCGTCGCCGAGCAGCAGCACCACCTGGCGATCGGGATAAGCCAGCTTGGCGCCCAGCGCATAGCCCGGCCCCGAGCCCAGGCAGCCGTACGGGCCCGGATCCACCCAGCAGCCCGGCCGATAGGAGTCCACCACCCGCCCGGCATAGGAGACGAAGTCCCCGCCGTCGCCGATCACGATCGCGTCGCGGTCCAGCAGCTGGGCCAGCTCGCCGTAGATACGCATCGGGTGAAGCGGGGAGCGCCCGTCGGTCAGCTCGCCGGCCTCGGCGGCGCGGCGCTCGTCCTCGGTGGCGCGCAGCGAGGCGATCCAGGCGTCACGGGCCGACCCCCGAGAGCCGCCTGCCGCGCCGTCGCGCAGCGCGTCAAGCGTCGCCGGCAACGCGCCGTACAGCCCGGCGTCCACCGTCCGCGGCGACTCGCGCTGGGGCCGGGCGACGTCGATCGTGATCAGCTTGGCGTCGTCGGCGAACACCGCTCCGAAGCCCAGCCGGAAGTCCATCGGCACCCCGATCACCAGCGCGACGTCGGCCTCGCTGAGCCCGGCGCTGCGCGCCCGCGCGAAGAACAGCTCGTGGTCGGCCGGCAGGCAGCCGCGGCCCAGCCCGTTGAGGAACACCGGCACGCGCAGCTGCTCGGCCAGCGCCTGCAGCTGCTGCTCGCCACGGCCCCAGTAGAGCCCGGTGCCGGCCATGATCACCGGGCGCTGGGCGCCGCGCAGCAGCTCGGCGGCGCGGTTCAGCTCGGCGGTGTCGGCACCGGCACCCGTCCACGGCTCGGGCAGCGGCCGGGGTGGCGGCGGCGCGTCGGCCGAGCCGAACACCGCGTCGAGCGGGAAGTCGACGAACGCGGGACCGCTGTGCGGCGTGACCGCCTCCCGCATCGCCTCGTCGAGCAGGCCGGGGATCTCGGCGGTGGTGGTGGCGGTGGCGGCCAGCTTGGTCAGCGGCGCCACGAACGGCACGTGGTCGATCTCCTGCAGCGAGCCCTGCCCCCAGCGAAACGCCGGCGCGCGCCCACCGAGGACGAGCATCGGCGAGTTGTTCTGGGACGCCGAGGCGATCGCGCTCATCCCGTTGGTGACGCCGGGCCCGGCGGTCAGCGCGCACACCCCGGGGGTGCGCGTCACCTTGGCCCAGCCCTCGGCCGCGAACGCCGCCGCCTGCTCGTGACGGGTGTCGATCAGCTCGATCCCCTCCTCCCGACAGCCGTCGTAGATCGAGAACAGGTGACCGCCTGACAGCGTGAACAGCTTGCTCACTCCGTAGGCGCGCAGCGCCCGGGCGACCAGGCGCCCGCCGTGCAGCTGGGTCTCGGGGGTCATGAAGATCGGCACGCTAACAGCCGCCGCGGGCGCAACCAGACGGTTGCGTGGCGTATACAGGCAGCTATTTGTCCTGGATCGGTCACTCTCCCCGCTCCAGTACTAGAACTAGACGGTCTAGTTCTGGGAGTGGGGTGGGGGCTCGTCAGGCGGATTGAGACGCAGGGCGTTGACGATCGCGCCGCTGAGGATGATCAGCGCCAGCACGTAGAACCAGCCGAGCACGATCAGCATGAACACGATCGTGGAGCCGAAGCGGGCGATCGTGGAGATGTTGGTCAGATAGATCGGGAAGGCGTAGTCGATCGCGCCGATCGCCAGCGTCGCCCCCAGCGCCCCCGGCCACACCGCGCGCCACGGGACGCGCAGGTGCGGCACGCGCGAGTAGATGATCGCCAGGCAGCCGAACAGCAGCACCAGGCCGACCGCCAGCGAGCCGGCGTAGACGAACACCGTCACGTGGGCCAGGTCGAACGGCAGCACCTTGACCCCGGCGCGCAGGAAGCTCTGCGCGGTGGGGACGGCGACCGTAGCGACCATGAACACCAGCACGACCACGACCATTGAGAGGGCGAAGCGCTTCTGGCGCCACCACGAGCGCGAGGCGCCGCCGTAGATGCGGCTGAAGGCGGTGTCCATCGCCCCCCAGAACGAGGACCCCAGCCACAGGCTGGCCACCAGGGCCAGCACGCCCGTGCTGGTGGTGGAGCTGCGAACCTCCGAGAGCAGGTTGTCGAGCGTTCCCTCCGCGGTGCCCGGAAACACCTCGCGCAGGTCGACGATCACGCTGTGCTGCACCTCCAGGCTCGACAGCACCTGGCCGGCGACGAACAGCCCCAGCAGCGCGAGCGGGATCACGGCGAGCAGCATGTTGTAGGCGAGCATCGACGACAGTCCCGTGATGTTGGAATCCCAGGCCAGCTTCCAGAACCGGCGTAGGCCGCGCGGCACCAGCCAGCGCGTCAACCCGCCGGCGCCTGCGCGCTTGCGTCGCCGCCGTCGCTCACCGGCGACGGGCTGACCCGGGCCTAACGCCGGGTCGGCGGGCTCTGTCATGCCCACAGTCTGCCAGCGTCGTCGGCCGCCGAAACACGGCTTGGCCGATACGGGTGCGCGGAGCTCAGCCGACGGGGGCCGGCGGACGGCGGTAGCGGCCCGACACCGCGGCCAGCTCACCGGCGCGGTGCGACCTGGCCTGGACCACGCCGGCGCCCAGCAGCGCGGCATCACCCGTGAACCAGCGTCCCCCGATGGTGACCGCCGGCAGCTCGAACACCTGGTGGGCGCGCAGCGCGTGCGCCATCTCGGCCAGGTCGTCATCGCGCGAGCACTCGCCGGCGGCCTCCAGGCAGCCGTCGAGCGGGACGCCCGCAGCCGCCGCGGCCTCGGTCAGCACCTCGGGATCCTCGAGGTCGAAGCCTCCGCAGAAGGCCAGCCGGCTGGCGGCGAGCGCGAACTGGGCGCCCGCGCCGATCTCGCACGCGTAGGCGGCGGCGCGCAACGCACACGTGCCGACGACCGGGAAGGTGTCGGGCCACACCAGCGGCAGGCGCAGTGCGCGAGCGCGGGCCTCGGCGTGCTCTCGCAACGCCGTCAGATCGCAGGAGGCGCGATCGCTGAGCACATTTCCGTCGACCGCGATCCATTCGACCTCGCCCAGCGACCGCTCGACGTGCTCGGCGGTCAGGTACGACAGCGGGTCTGAGACGTCGAAGAAGAAGGCCGGCGGCAGCTCGAGCGCGTGCCGGTTGCGCGCGGCCCGGCGCGTGGCAAGGTGGATCAGCTCCCCCATTTGGGAATCCCTACGATCGAGAAGCGGTTGCAGATCACTTGGGGCATCGTGGATCTGTAACGAGCCGGCAACCGGAAACTGGCGGAAACAGCTGGACGAATTCTGATCTTCCGATATGCTGGAAGACGGGTAAGTGCAAACGTCCAGAGGATCGGAGCTGACCATCCCGCACGTACCGCCTGCAAAGCGTCACCCTTATGACCAGTGGTCACCGGATGCGCGAGCACTTGATCTGGTAGGGGACAAGTGGACATTGCTGATCGTTCGCGACCTGATCTCAGGTCCGCGCCGGTTCGTGGGACTGCAGCGCGTCCTCCCCGGCATCTCCACCGAGCAGCTGCGCTCGCGGCTGAACCGGATGGTGGCCGACGGCATGCTCACCCGTAAGCGCTACCGCGAGGTTCCGCCCCGGGTCGACTACGAGCTGACCGAGCGCGCCCGTGAGCTGGCGCCGGTGCTCGGCGAGCTGGCCCGCTGGGGCTATGAGTGGGCCTGGGGTCCGCCGCGCTCGACGGAGGCCGTCGACATCGGCGCGATCTTCCGCCTGATCCCCGGTCTCGTGGGAAGCGACAGCTCCTCCACCGGCACCGTCGAGCTGACCGCCGAGGACGGACGCGACGGCCGGCCCTCCGCCTACCTGGTGAGGTTCACGTCGGGCCGCGCGACCCTCTCCGAGGGCCCCGATAGCGCCGCCGACGCGCACGTGACCGGCAAGACCGACGCCTGGATCGCCGCGCTGGCACCCTCCGGCGAGCGCGGCGGCCTGCAGAGCTCGGGCAACCAGCGCCTGGCCTCGGCCCTGCTGGACCTGCTCTCCCAGGGGCAGGACAGCGCCGCGTTGGCCGTCACGGCCGACACTGCCGGCGACTGAACGACCCCCGCGCCGGAAGCGAGAAGCGCCGGGCCGCGCATGCGGCGCCGGATTCCGGCAGTTATTCAGTCGGGGACCCTTACTTGTTCGAGTAGTGCGCCGCCGTGACGTGCGGGAACTTGCCGCTCTGACCGAGCAGGGCGGTCGCCTGGCTGGGCGCCACCCAGCAGGCGGGCTTGCCGGTTTGCGTGAGGCTGGCGGCGCCCGTGCCGGTCGGCGTTGAGCCGTCGCCGCCGGCGCCCGTGTTGCTGCAGTCCCAGGAGGGGAAGGCGAAGCTGCCGGGGTACTTGCCGCCGGCCGAGAAGGCGTTCTTGTCGGCCAGCCACAGCGGGGGCGGGTACGCGTTGCCGCGGTCGGCCGAGTCGCGGTTGGCCGCCAGCGACAGGGTCTCGGGACCGATCGGCTGGAACTGGCGCAGATAGTGGCCGGTGCCGCCGCCGGCGAAGCTGGTCGTCTTGGCGGCCAGGCCGGCCGCGCCGTTGGAGATGAAGTCCGAGGTCAGCTGCTGGTGCTGCTCGAGCCAGCTGAGGATCGGGTTCAGCTGTGACAGGAACGGGCAATGGCGGCGATGCGGACGATCAGACTCGAGGTGCGCACGAACCGGACCTGGTCAATTCAAGCTCCCCCAGCGCGAGTCGACGAGGGGCTTTGACCGGCGCAAAATCGCTGGCGAAGCTACCAAGGGCCGCGATGCACTGTCAATTGGTAACCGTCGTGGGCGAGCCCGCCCGGCCTTGGCCGCAGACGCCTGACTCGCTAGCGTCTGAGCGACCTGCCCGGGTGGTGGAATTTGGTCAGACACGGTCGCCTTAAGAGCGACTGCCTTCGTGGCGTGAGGGTTCGAGTCCCTCCCCGGGTACTCCTTCACCCCCATTGCCTCTCCTCAGGGTCCGTCCGGCGCGTTCAGGTTGCGGGACCTGAAATGAAAATCGGCGCAATCCTGGCGGGAAAAGCGCAACTAATGCGCTGCTACGGTGTCGCAACACCGAGGAAGGAGTCTCGAAACCGAGCCTGATGGAAGTCTCAGCGCTGAAATATTCCGGTCAGATCGGACTGCATGGACGCTCTCCCCTGCTGCGCCTGCAGTCCGACGAGCGCCTGATCGCGCTGCTGCGTCGGGGCAACACGGCTGCCTTCGAGATGCTCGTGAGTCGCTACGAAGCGCGCCTGCAGGCCTTCTGCCGCCACCTCCTGGGCTCGCGCGAGGACGCCGAGGACGTCCTTCAGGAGGTGCTGGCCGCCGCCTTCAACGCGATCCTGGCCGACGAGCGGCCGATCAACGTGCGGCCCTGGCTGTACCGGATCGCGCGCAACCGCAGCCTCAACCACCTGCGGCGCATCCAGGCGATCGGTGTGGACTCGATGGACCACCATTTGTCCGAGCACGGCGCCTCCACCGCCGACAAGGTTCACGGGCGCGAGGAGTTCCGGCTCCTGGTGGGCGACATCCAGGAGCTGCCCGAGACCCAGAAGACCGCGCTGGTGCTGCGCGAGATGGACGCGCTCTCCTACGACCAGATCGCCGAGGCGATGGAGACCACCGTGCCGAGCGTCAAGTCGCTGCTCGTGCGCGCGCGTGTGTCCTTGGCCGAAGCGGCCGAGGCACGCCTGCTGTCCTGCGAGGAGGTGCGCATCGAGCTGGCCGAGGTGGCCGAGGGGCTGCTGCGCCGGGCCAACCCGCTGGTCCGCCGCCACGTGCGCGACTGCAAGCGCTGCGCGGTGTTCAAGGGCCAGCTCAAGCAGACCAACAAGGCGCTGGCCGCGCTGCTGCCGGTCGGCCCGCTGGTGTTCCTGCGCAAGCTCGCGCTGGTGCACCTCGGCCATTCGGCCGGCTCGAGCGCCAGCGCCGCCGGCTCGGGTGCCGGCGCGGGGGCGGCCGGGGCCGGCGCCGCCGGAGCGGGCGCGGTCGCGGGAGCGGGCG